>CANQXH010000150.1 GCA_947627745.1 uncultured Oscillospiraceae bacterium | reverse complement strand
TAGAATACTCGCCTTTATGGTACACCACGGAAAGACTTTTTTCTACCCCTCCGTGTCCACTTTTATTATAGCAGCACTTCACTGCTATCAACATCCAGTTGTTCCGAAACAGCTTCTAAATTCAAGACCTTCAGCCTGCCTCTCGGATACCGGCTTGCTACAACCTTTGCGTCAGCATCGTTAGAATAAAACAATGGGATTCCCAATTCCACTGCCATAAGGATCGAATGTATTTCTCCAAAGCTCATCTGGGCATGCCTTGCAGTAATGTCATCCTCTGGACGTAATTCCGCAAATACACTCTTTCCCATATCAATACGAAATCCAAGGAGTTTGTTATGCATGTCTCGTACGTTTTTCTCATACAGTTCCCACGCCAACTCGTCCTTCAGAAAAGCAGAATAGGGAATCACCTCGAGAAATCTGCTCTGCATCAATGCCTTTGCAACGGAATTATGCGTTAGTTCATGCTCCGCCACATATTGGTGAACAACCGGCTTCTTTCTCAAGGTGTGAAATATACGACAAAAGAGACCCTGCGGATCGCCGTCTTCATAGCTTGTTATTCGGTTGATGAAATCGGTATCCAATACAACCCGGAGCTCATCCATCGTATTTCACGCCCTTTTTCTCTATTCTTCCTCAGTTCCGATAGCAAATGTCTCTTCGCGGTCATCAATTGAAGGGATATCCAGCATATCTCTGAGCATTTTCGTTCTCTCTTCGGAAAAGATATGCCGCTGCTCAACCTCATCCAGCAGCTTTGGGAAACCTTGAATACCCTTTTTCTTAGTGCTCTTGTGCAGCTTCGTATAGCCGCCTTCCTGAATGCACAACTCTACCAGCTTGTCAAAGAATTCCTGGTAGCTCTCTTTCTGCTCGGAAGTAAAACCGGAAAGAAGCTGCTTGCAAACTTCTTTTGCGAAGATCCCTGTCTCATAGAACCGATAGATCACCGCTTGCGCGGGTACGCAGAACTCATCCATTAAGCTGACGGTTACCCGAAAAATGTTAATCACATTGATTCTTCTGTCATCTTTCGAATGGTCTTTCAACTGTTTAATGGCAGATTTCAGGAAAATATCCTCCGGCATCAGCATTTCCGCTGCAAATCGATTCATTAAACGCTCAACATTTTCCTGATTCTTGGGCAGGATCCTTTCCAGCGCAGCGTCCCAGATCTTGTTTTCATCGACCCAAATGTGGCCAAGTTCATGGGCAGCGGCATATACCTGCTTTTCCAAATACTTTTCGGTATTCAGATACACAAAATGCTCTTCAGTGGCATCTTGTAGATAATCCACTGGTAGCGTTACATGAAAACCGTCGTTGTCCTCATCCAGAAACGGGTAGTAAACAACTGTGCAGGAAGAATCCAGAATATCGAAAATATCTTCCCTGACAATTTCATTGATATAGAGACCTTTTCCCTGCAATTCATCCCGGTGTTTGGATATAATACTCTTGATCGCGGATATCGTTTCCTTCGGAAAGTCGACCAGTGTCTCAACATTGAGCATACAATTCACCCCACTAATAAAAGGAATGCGGGCAAAACAGCCTTTGCCCGCTCATAACATCTTTCATTCGGCGGTTCTGGCCCTAGTCAGCGCTTCCTGTGCATCAATATAGGCATCGATCAAGTCCAAAACCTTTTCGCGATTTTCAGGATTTTTAAACTGCGTCATGCAATGAACAACACCTGCGTGATATGCTTCCGGGTCGGGCTCCACGATGCTCTCCGGCGAAACGCCGCAGACTTTTGAAATCGTGTCCAAATCGAAGCCTGTAATATAGAGTCGCCCGGCAAAGAGTTTTTCCAGTTCCTGCGCAGAATAACCCAGCGCTTCTCTTAACTGCTGCTTTTTTTCTTCAGTATTCGCAAGTTGCTTTACCGCAAAGCCTACTTCACGCGCATATGACATCCCAATCCCTCCTGAAACGTCGAACAAAGAGTACCCACGCAGAGTACTCCACTATCATTATCATTCCCATCCCACTGTAAAATATATTATACTCCACTTTATTTTTGGTGTCAATCGCTATTTATTGTGTTTAGCGCCATGTAATTATCAAGATATAGGTCGTAATATTGTCCATTGCAGGCTGGGTCTTTCCAGATTATGTACCTTTTTCATTTTTGATCTCCTTTAAATTTGAAATCTGCAATGTGAAAACTTCAAATTCAGAGATCACGGATACCCTGCTATGTAGGGCTGCCAATATAGCGTAAGCATAAGAAATCCTTTCCCATGCAAAGTGGGGAAGGATTTTTAACAGTCATTCCAATTGGGAAAACTGCTGAATCATGGAAGCTACCTGCCGCAAGTTTGATTTGCGGGGGGCAGTTAGATCCGTATGCTGGGGTGAATGCGTATTTCTTTGTTTACGGCGGAGCAGGTTTTGGCGGGGAGGTGGGTTGACTTTTCGCAGATTTGGAGGTGCTATGCAGGTAGCGGAAGACTCCCCAAACGGCGAGGCAGTTTAAGAAGCTTCTTATGACCACATTCCATCCCACAGTCTGCTCCGGAAGGGGTGGAAACAGTGGAAAAATAAGCGCCGGAAAGTATCATTTCCGGAGCAAAAAGGGCCGGAAATCGCCAAAAATGACTTAAAAAAATTATCGGTCTCTATTTGGGATTCATAACGGCGTGTTTATCTTTGTACGACTGCTTGTGCGAACGGAAGTTGACCGTATCCCCCATATACT
>CANQXH010000149.1 GCA_947627745.1 uncultured Oscillospiraceae bacterium | reverse complement strand
CGGGGTCCGGAGGTCGTGGGCCAGATCCGTCACCGCCTCCTTGAGGGCCTGGTCCCCCTGGGCGTACCCCAGCCGGGCCGCCCGGAGGGCTTTCAGCTCCTCGTTTAAGCGGCGGGCCAGGGCGGCCATATGCCGGTCCCCGCTGGGGAGGGTGAGCAGGGTGTTGGTCTCCTGCTCCCGCTTTTCCGTCAGCTGCTCGCCCAGCGCGTCGGCGCACCGGTGGAGCAGATGAATCCGAAGCAGCAGCGCCAAAACCAGCGCGGCCAACACAGCGCACAGTACCCAAGGAAGCATCATTTCACCTCCGCAGTATCTCCGCCGGGCATTGATGCCCTGCCCTATTTCAAATCCTTCCGCCGGAAGGCCAAAATCCCGCCCAAATTTCCCCCCAAGACAATCGCCAGGGAGCAGAGCATCCCCCAAACCGGGTGAGTCAGCTCCTGATTGGACAGGAGAATGGCCTGGCCCGTGGGTAGGAAGTACAGCAGGCTCTGGAATACCGTCCGCAGGGGCTCCGCCACATAGTGGGGGTTGGGCTCCTTGGGGCCCATGGTGGCGCCGTCGATGGTGATGATCATTTCGGAGGTGTAATCCGGCTCCTGGAGGACGTTGTAGATCAGGCTCGCCCCCAAAATCAGCCCCAGGGCCAGGAGAAGCGCCCCGGCGCTGCTCAGGGCCCGGTTGGTACACAGACTGGCCAGGGCCACAAAGACGGCGGTCAGGGCGGCGCACTGGAAAACGCAGGACAGGACCTCCAAGGTCACTTTTCCCGCTCCGGCAGTGAAGCCCCCCAAATACACAGCGGCGATCAGGCCCCCCAGCATGGTCAGCAGCAAGAGGCAAAGGTTCGCCCCCAGGCAGACGTAGTAGTTCGCCAGATACACCTGGGTCCGGGTCTTGCCCACGGTGAGCTTTCCCCGGATGGCCCCGCCGCCGTACTCCGCCCCCAGAAACAGGGCGGTAAAGACGGCGTAGGCCAGGGCCATCATGGGCGACACGTCAAAATAGACCTTGTCCAGTGACGCCCGGACGCTGTACAGGGCGGCGTCGGCGCCCACCCGCCAGCCGTTGAAGGCGGAAAGGGCCAGCATCATTGCGGCCAGGAGCCAGAAGAGTACATCCCGCCGGAGGCGGTAAAACTGGGCGGATAGGAGGTTAATCATGGCGTTCCCCTCCCATCAAGTTTACATAAAATGTCTCCAAGCTCTCGTCCCGCTCCTGCACGCCCACCAGCTCGCAGCCTTCCCCCTCCAGCGCCTTAGCAAGTTGGGAAATGTTCAGCCGGGCGTACACATCGGCCTGGGTGTCGGACAGCACGGTGTATTCCGCCCCCAGCTTCTCCAGCGCCCGGGACAGGGGCAGCGTATCGCTGACCGTCAGCCGCAGGCACTTCCGGCAGGTCTGCTCCAGCTCCTGGGCGCTGATCTGCCGGAGCATCCGGCCGGAGTCCAGGAAGCCGTAGTGGGTGGCCACCTTGGAAAGCTCCTCCAGAATGTGGCTGGACAGGAGCATGGTGATCCCCCGCTCCCGGTTCAGCCGCAGAATCAGCTCCCGCACCTCGATGATGCCCTGGGGGTCCAGGCCGTTCATGGGCTCGTCCAGCACCAGCAGGTCCGGGTCCCCGGCCAGGGCCAGGGCGATGCCCAGCCGCTGCTTCATGCCCAGGGAGTAATTTCGCACCTTTTTCCCGCCGGCGTCGGACAGCCCCACCAGCGACAGTAGCCGCTGCACCTCCCCCCGGTCCGGCAGGCCCAGCACCCGGGCCTGGTACTCCAGATTTTCGCCGCCGGTCAGATCCGGGTACACCGCCGGCTCCTCCACCACCGCGCCGATCCGCCGCCGGGCCCGGGCGCCCTGCCGGGAGGTCCCGGGGCAGCCGAAAAGCCGGTACTGGCCGGAGGTGGGCGTCTGCAAGCCGCACAGAATGCGCATGGCGGTGGTCTTCCCTGCCCCGTTGCGGCCCACCAGGCCGTAGATGGCCCCCTTGGGCACCGCCATATTCAGGCCGCTGAGGGCGCGGAAGCTCCCGTAGCGCTTGTAGAGGTCCTGGGTTTCCAAGACGTATTCCATAAATAGTGGCCCTCCTTCATTTTGGGATGGCCTAAGGATACCGCCAAATGCTTCACATAGCGGTCAAGAAAAGCTTCCAGATTTGCTCAAGATTCCCGCAGCCGGAACCCGATGCCCCACACCGCCTCCACCCGGTCCCCGGCCCCCGCCTCCTTCAGCTTCCGGCGGAGGTTGCTCACATGGGTTTTGAGAGAGGACT
The DNA here is from genome assembly GCA_947627745.1 of uncultured Oscillospiraceae bacterium. GTDB lineage: Bacteria > Bacillota > Clostridia > Oscillospirales > Oscillospiraceae > Faecousia. The sequence continues at coordinate 478 of CANQXH010000149.1, read as the reverse complement.
CGGTGCAGTCCGGCGTGTCCAGGCTGATCCGGTCCAGGAGCCGGCCCTTGGGCAGCACCTGGCCGGGATTTTGGAGCAGGAGCTTCAAAATGGCGTACTCCGTTCTTGTCAAGTGGACCGGCGTTCCCTGAAAAGACGTTTCCCGGGTGTCCGTGTTCAGCTCGATGCCGCCACAGCGCAGGACCCGCCCGGCGGGAAGGGCCGTCTCCCGGAGCCGGGCCTCCACCCGGGCCAGCAGCTCCCGCAGGGCAAAGGGCTTCACCAAATAGTCGGCGGCCCCCTCCTGGAGAAGCGACACCCGGTCCTCCAGATCCGCCTTCGCGCTGACCACCATCACCGGGATGCCCCGCAGCCGGGGCAGCAGTTCCTCCCCGGTCATTCCCGGCAGCATCAGATCCAAAATCGCCAGGTCCGGGGTCTGCTGGGCCAGCAGCAGCGCCGCCTCGGTGCCGGAGTAGGCCCGGCGGACCAGGTAGCC
>CANQXH010000148.1 GCA_947627745.1 uncultured Oscillospiraceae bacterium | reverse complement strand
CCTGCGCCCCTCTGGACTCCCTCCCCGGGGTTCCACCCCGGACCCTGGCCAGGACACAGCCTTGGGTGCCCTCTCGTTGCCCTCAGAGCCCTTTCCAAAACAGGTAAGGTTTAAATACAGGGGATGAGCGAAAATGCCAGTACGGCGCACGCCAGGCGCCGTAACGTGGCCATGAGCACATCCATGCCGCCCCATACCAGGACGAGCACAGAAGCAGCAGAGGCACCAGACGTATGCCTGATGCCTCTGCTGCTGGAATTCAGCGCCATCTCTTAGTCATCGTAATGTCCTCTGCACGACAGCACGATGACGTTATCTCCATCAACGGTATAGACCAGCCGGTTCTCTTTATCGATGCGTTTGCTCTTGGCATCGGTATGCCGCAGGTCTTCTGCCTTTCCGATCCCGCGCTCTTCGTCCCCGATCCGCTGCAGTTCAGTCAAAAGCTTGTATATCCGTGTCAGCGTCTTTTTGTCTGTGGTGTGCCAATAAACAAAGTCTGACCAGGCATCCGGCGAAAAGGTAATGTTATACGCCATTTACCATTGCCTCCAGTTCAGCCATTGTTTTTGTGATGCCGAGTCCCGCGTGTACCTGAGCGAGTCCCCTCTCCAGCTTCTCAATATAGGCAGCATTCCGTTCCGCCTTTTCCATCTCGTTGTACCTGTCCATGCTGATAATCACTACATTTTTCTCCTCGTCCCTGGTGACGATCACCGTTTCAGCCCCATCGGCCACCTTGTCGCAATAATCATCAAGTTTGCTCTGTACCGTTGCAAAATTGACTGCTATCATGATATACATCTCCTTCCTGAAAACTGTCGAGACAGCTATCAATTCCTGCACAATAATAGTATATCGAATATTTATGGCAAATGCAAGGGATTTAGAGATTTTCTGAATATCCGCACCCTGGTTCAGGGGCCTCACCAGAGGCGCCTTGCGCGCCTTCTGATGAGGCCTTCTGAAGGCCGTCAAGCACTCCTCCGGTCTGTTCTGTCCTGGGATCCGGATTCGGCCCCTGGCCTGGGACGCTCCTGGGCCAGGGCCTAGTGAAATGAATTCCAGAAATCAACATCATCGGAGGCATCTGCTGCTGGTGGGCCAGGAGGTTCAGCAGCCAACAACTGATCCATGTATCCGTCGTCCATGCTATTGGAGTACGGAATCTGCTGTCTGCGTTGTGGAAGGCGGCGAGAAGTTCCTGGTTTGCCTGGCATGTAGGGGCTGGCAAACAGATCGCCAGATCTTGCCCTCATCAGACTTATGCGCACATAGTTATACAGATCCCTTGCACCATGGGCCCGTGCCGTCAGTATATATTCTCTGACTATATCCGCAGTTGCGAGGTCACATGCCTGAATTGTGCTGGTATCAACCTTGTATCGCTCAAAATCCGCTCTGCGCCGCAGGGGATAAGCCAAATGGTTGAGCTCGATGAGCTGATCTAACGAGAAGCCCTGGAAAAGCGGATCGTTTCCATAGGCATACCGGACTCTCATCGCTTCGTCATAGGGATCCTCAGAGGCTAAATCGTCATCATAGACAGTATCCGGCTGGGTGACCGGATCAGGAAGCGCTTGAATGGATTCCGGAAGGGGTTCCAGAGTAAAACGAATCCCAACTACTCGACGGTGTGTTTCTCCTTGGCTGTCATAATACAGAGGCTCATATGCGAAATGACACTGCGTTTTCGCAGCGAGTTCCTGCTGAGCCTTCCGAAGTACGGATCGGTTAAATTCCTTAAATTCCTTGTATGTCGCTGTCTGGTCACACCCAAGTATCTCTTTCAGATCATCCAGATCGAACTCCCAGGTCAGCCCCTGGTATCTGCGACTCTCGAGCAGCATGAAAATCTTATAGCTGTGCTTAGACTGCAGCTTTGAGATTTCACGGAGATAATAGCGTAGGTAGCCAATCTGCTCCGGATAAAAGACGTACTGAAGAGCCTCTTCAGAACATTTCATGGTAACGGTCCATATTCCATCCTCACCCTTGATGGCCTTGGCCTTCGAAAACAGATGGAATTTGAGCCAGCCTTTACCCTGCTGATCCGCAATATCAAGCGTGATCGGCTGCAGCAAGCGGTCCAGATGAGCGCTTAGTACACTGCTATGTAACCGGGTCATGCCAAACAGTTCTTCAAGCTCGCCCTTTTTCAGCCGAATTTCCCGCTTATACGGATTATGGCTGTCGATTCTCCCGAGATACACATCAAGCAGTTTGAAGTCTATCAGGTCCAGGTGCGTATTGTACAGCATCAGCATCGGTGAAGTCTTCTGAACCAGCAGGTCATCGGGATTCTTCCCAACGCCGATGATGATTTCACTCTTATCCTCTGGCATCTTGGGTGGTCGCTTGTAACGTGGCATGTGGCATTCACCTCCAGTTTGATCTCTTAAGCAGTATAACAAACGGGTGGTATTTTGCCAATATAAATTTTATCGCTTCACCTGACAATCACCACCACCTTGCCTGACAATCACCACCACCCTGCCTGACAATCACCACCACCCTGACTGACAATCACCACCACCCTTAACGAAAAAACGGGCCAAATTCGCAATTTTTTTTAGAGAAAAAAGCTGTTTTTCGCTCAAAAATTTCATTTTTAAACCCTATATAATCAAGGCAACTTAATCACGCTCTCTCTAATCAAGCTGTCAATCAAGGACACCGCACACAGGGAGCCATCCGGGAAACAACGCCCCCGTAACCACGGGGGCGTACTCGTTGTCAAGGTGAAGGGATCGTCGGAGATCTGAAGGACTCAGGTATGCCAACCGCATCCAGGTAGGCCAGGCGGGCCTGCTCCCGCTCTTCATCCGTAGGCGCTCTCCTGTATTGCGAGAAAAGATCATGACGAACCATG
>CANQXH010000147.1 GCA_947627745.1 uncultured Oscillospiraceae bacterium | reverse complement strand
CCCCAGACTTCCGGTATGCGACGCCCTGGTGACCGCTACCCCCGGCGCGGCGCTGGTGGTCTTTACTGCCGACTGCACCCCCATTTTGCTGTGGGACCCGGTGACGGGGGCGGTGGGCGCGGCCCATGCCGGCTGGCGGGGCACCGCTCAGGATATCGGGGGCAAGACCGTGGAGGCCATGGCGCGGCTTTACGGCTGCCGCCGGGAGAATATCCGGGCCGCCGTCGGCCCCAATATCGGCCCGTGCTGCTTTGAGACCGGGCCGGAGGTGCCCCAGGCCATGGTCGCGCAGCTGGGACCCGCGGCGGAGGAGGATATCCGTCCGGTGGGGGAGAAATATTATGTAAACTTAAAGGCCCTCAACGCCAAACTCCTCCGCCGCGCGGGGGTGGAGAATCTGGAGGTCAGCCCTCTGTGTACCGCTTGCCGGACGGATCTGTTCTGGTCGGCCCGGCGGATGGGGGATGCCCGTGGTTCCCAGGGGGCCATGATTCGGTGTATGGGAGGAATCCAATGAAGCGGTGTCTTTCCCTTTTGATGGCTTTGTGTCTGCTGCTCACCGGCTGCTCGGTAGGGGGGCGGACCTATGTGCCCCATGGCGGGGGACTGGCCCGGGAGGAGGGGGACACCTCTCCCACCAGCGAGCCAACCCTTGGGGGGGAGGAGCAGTCTTTTTCCCTGGTGTACTATTCGGACCGGTCTCTCAACCCTCTGACCTGCACGGACTATACCAACCGTACCCTGTTCTCCCTGATCTATCAGGGGCTCTTCGCCGTGGACCGGAGCTACACTGCCCAACCTATCCTCTGCCGGGAGTACACCGTGTCCCAGGATATGATGGCCTACACCTTCTACCTCAACGACGCCACCTTTTCCGACGGAACCCCGGTAACCGCCCAGGACGTGGCGGCGTGTCTCACCTTTGCCAAGTCCGGCCAGGGCTCGGTGTACCAGGGCCGGTTTTTCCACATGGTCTCCGCGGTGGCCCAGGGCGCCGCGGTGGTGGTGACCATGGACACCGCCTATGAGGATCTGCCCATTCTGCTGGACGTGCCCATTGTGAAGGCCAGCGAGATTAACGCCCAGCAGCCCCTGGGCACAGGCCCGTACCTGCTGAACCGCACCACAGGCGGGATGCGGCTCCGCCGCAATCCGAACTGGTGGTGTCAGGCGACGCTCCCCGTCACTGCTTCCTCCATCCCGCTGGTCCAGGCGGAGAGCAACTCCCAGATCCGGGATCAGTTTCAGTTTTCCGACGTGGGCCTGGTCTGCGCCGACCCGGGGACCGATACCTATGCCGATTTCCGCAGCGACTATGAGCTGTGGGACTGTGAAAGCGGCATTTTCCTGTACATGGCCTGCAACAACGAAAGCGAGTTTTTCCAGGAGTACAAGCTCCAGTCCGCCATCACCTTCGCCATCGACCGGGACACCCTGGTGGAGGACAACTACCGGGGCTTCGCCCGGAGCGCCACGCTGCCCGCTTCTCCCCAGTCTCCCTATTACAGCGAGGGCCTGGCTGCCCGCTATGGCTACGACGCCGAGAAATTTTCCCAGGCGGTTTCCTCCGCCGGGGCGGTAGGGGAGACTGTGCGGCTGCTGGTGAACGCCGACGACAGCCTGCGCCTCCGGGTGGCAAAGGCCATTGCCGAAATGCTGACCGCCGGGGGGCTGGTGGTGGAGATCGTGGAGTGCAGCAGCGCCAACTTTCTGACCCGGCTGGTGGAGCGGAATTATGAGCTGTACCTGTCCCAGACCAAGCTGTCCACCAACATGGACCTGTCTGCCTTTTTCTACGTCACCGGCACCCTGAGCTATGGGGCCATGGACGACTTGGCGACTTACAGTCTGTGCCTGGAGGCCCTGGCAAACCGGGGCAATTACTACAATCTGCACCAGAAGATCATGAACGAGGGCAGGCTGATCCCCATTTTGTTCCGCAGCTATGCCATCTATGCCACCCGGGGACTGATGACAGGGCTGACTCCCGCCCGGGACAACGTGTTTTTCTACACCCTGCGGAACGTGCCCGGCCAGCCCAACCCTTCGGAGCCCACCGGAGAACCCACCGACGGAACCGCCACTGGTACAGACGACGGTTCCGCGCCGCCGACCACGGGCCCGGACGGCACCGACCCGGGAACCACAGCCCCTGGGACTACCGCGCCGGGGACCACGGCGGGACCGTAATGGCCGCCCCCGGGAAGGACGGGCTGTCCCATCTTACAATTTTTCACAAAAAACGGAGCGGGACCCCCAGGGTCCCGCTCACAATGTTTTTAAAAACGCCTCCAGCCGGTCCATCCCCAGCGCCAGCTGGGAATCGTCGCAGCAGTAGGAGATCCGGATGTGCCCTTCGCCGCCGAAGCAGCTTCCCGGCACCGCCGCCACCGCCGCTTCCCGGATCATCCGGCGGCAAAACTCGTCTGAAGACAGGCCGAACCGGGCGATATCCGGAAAGACATAGAAGCCGCCCTCCGGCTCGGGGAAGGACAGCCCTATTTCCCGAAGCCTGCGGCAGACGTATTCCCGCCGACGGGCATATTCCGCCGCCATGTGGGCGGGGGACAGGGTCAGGGCGGTGACGCAGGCGGTCTGTAAAAAGGTGGGCACGCTTGCCACCGCCGCAGCCCCCAGCAGCACCAGCCGGGCGACGGCCTCCTCCGGCCCGATGAGATAGCCCACCCGCCAGCCGGTCATGGCGTAGGGCTTGGAAAAGCTCTGACACAGCAGGATCTGCCCCGCCAGCTCCGGATCCAGGGTCAGATCCGGCGCATTGGGGGTGAGGGGGGCGTACACATTGTCGCAGATCAGGGTGATGGGCCTTCCCAGCACCGCTTTTTTTACCGCCGCCAGCGTCTCCTGGGTGTAGATTACCCCGGTGGGATTGTTGGGGCTGTTGAGAACGATGGCCCGGGTC
>CANQXH010000146.1 GCA_947627745.1 uncultured Oscillospiraceae bacterium | reverse complement strand
CCTGAGACCAGGGCTGGGAATAAGCCGGGCCCTCCGCATCCCCCGGCTGCCAATTCGGTTCAGGCCGGCCGGGCTGGGGCGCCGGAGGCGGCGCTACCGGCTGGGCGGGTTCCGTAGGCGCGGCAAAATCGGGCTCTGAACCGTCGTCAACAACAGGCTCGGCTTCCTGGAAGCCGGGTTCCTCTACATTGGGTTCCTGTTCATAGGTATCCATATGAATCCCTCCTTGGATTGAATCTATCATCATAATAGGAGGCGAATGTGACATAAATATGTATTTTGGTCGAAACATTTTTGAATTATTTCGCAACAAATTATGTCAGGCGCTTCCGCATAATGAAAGAATACCCCTATTTTTCCCGTCTGTCAAGGGAAAAATACATCCTGCCGCTTAGGTCCGGGCGGCAGGAACATGTACCACCGACCGCCCCGCCGCCCCCGGTGGGGCGGCGGGCGGGAACGTTACTTCAGGCGGAAAGACTTGCAGTCGGTGCAGGCCTCCACAGTGGGATTCAGCTCGTGGGTCCCCACCAGGATCCGGTCCAGGGTGCAGAAATTGGCGTCGGAGCAGTGGTTGGCGCACTGCTGCACGGTGCATTCGATGCACTTGTTGGCGTTATGGCAATCCATTTGTGTCTCCTCCTTCTTTTGATTTCATCGTTAGTATGCCTCCCGCCGGGGAAAACATACGGTTTGACCCGTTGCAATTCCCATGCGAATGTGTTATCATGGGAAAAAACAAAAAGGATGGAAAAATGCCATGACTTTGATCGCGCCATCGATCCTCTCCGCGGATTTTGCCAATTTGGAACGGGATGTCCGTTTAATTGCCGCCAGCGGGGCGGATCTGGTCCATGTGGACGTGATGGACGGACTGTTCGTGCCCAACATCACCATCGGCATCCCCGTGGTGCGGGCGCTGAAAAAGGTCTCTCCCCTGCCCCTGGATGTGCACCTGATGATCGACCGGCCCCTGCGCTATGTGGACGCCTTCTGTCAGGCGGGGGCGGACTATGTGACCCTCCATGTGGAGGCGGATGAGCCGGAAAACACCCTGGCCGCCCTGCGGCGCGTCCGAGAGCTGGGAAAGAAAAGCGGGCTGTCCCTGAAACCCGGCACCCCGGCGGAGGCGGTAAGGCCCTTTTTGCCCGAGAGCGATCTGGTGCTGGTGATGACGGTAGAGCCAGGGTTCGGCGGGCAAAAATTCATGGCCGGGCAAATGGAAAAGCTCCGCACCCTCCGGGCCTGGCGGGATCTGGAATGCCCCAAGTGTCTGCTGGAGGTGGACGGCGGCGTGGATTTGGTCACGGGGCCTGTCTGCCGGGAAAACGGGGCCCAGGTGCTGGTGACCGGGTCGGCCTATTTCCGGGCGGAGGACAAAAATGCCTTCGTAAAACAGCTCAGGCAATGATTTTTATTGACATTCTTCCCCTGTATGGGTATAATAATAGATGGAAAATTTGGTTTTTCCGGAAAGCTAAACCAATGGCGGCCGGCTCCGCCAATTTGAAAGGAAGGAATATGCCATGATTTATAGCGCAGAAGTTCAGCATATGTGCCCCGTCGCCAAGGGCGCGTATCACGGCCCCGCTCCCATTCCCGAGGAGGGCAAGTGGGTCCAGGCCAAGCAGATCAGCGACATCAGCGGCTTCACCCACGGCATCGGCTGGTGCGCTCCCCAGCAGGGCGCCTGCAAGCTGTCCCTGAACGTGAAGGAAGGCGTCATTGAGGAGGCCCTGGTGGAGACCATCGGCTGCTCCGGCATGACCCACTCCGCCGCCATGGCCGCCGAGATCCTCATCGGCAAGACCATTCTGGAGGCGCTGAACACCGACCTGGTATGCGACGCCATCAACACCGCCATGCGGGAGCTGTTTTTGCAGATCGTCTACGGCCGGAGCCAGAGCGCCTTCTCCGAGGACGGGCTGGCCGTCGGCGCTTCCCTGGAGGACCTGGGCAAGGGCCTGCGGAGCCAGATCGGCACCATGTTCGCCACCAAGCTCAAGGGACCCCGGTACCTGGAAATGGCGGAGGGCTACGTCACCCGCTGCGCCCTGGACGAGGACAACCTGATCATTGGCTACGAATTCATCAACCTGGGTAAGATGATGGACTTTATCAAGAAGGGCGACGACGCCGCTGTCGCTCTGGAAAAAGCGAAGGGTCACTATGGCCGTTTTGAGAACGCCCATAAGTATATCGACCCCCGGAAAGACTAAGAGGAGGGCGCGGACATGGCTTTGTTTGAAGGTTACGAACGGAAAATCGACAAGATTAACGGGGTCCTGGCCCAGTACGGCATCTCCAGCGTGGAGGAATGCCGGGAGATCTGCCAGGCCAAGGGCTTTGATCCCTACACCATCACCAAGAACATCCAGCCCATCTGCTTTGAGGACGCCGCCTGGGCCTACACCGTAGGCGCGGCCATTGCCCTGAAGAAGAATGTGAAGAACGCCGCCGAGGCAGCCGAGGCCATCGGTATCGGCCTGCAGGCCTTCTGCATCCCCGGCTCCGTGGCCGAGGACCGGAAGGTGGGCCTGGGCCATGGCAATCTGGGCGCCATGCTGCTGCGGGACGAGACCAAGTGCTTCGCCTTCCTGGCCGGCCATGAGTCCTTCGCCGCTGCCGAAGGCGCCATCGGCATCGCCCGCTCCGCCAACAAGGCCCGGAAGGAGCCCCTGCGGGTCATCCTGAACGGCCTGGGCAAGGACGCCGCTCAGATCATCAGCCGGATCAACGGCTTCACCTATGTGCAGACCCAGTTCGACTACTACACCGGCGAGCTGCACATCGTCAAGGAGTACAAGTACTCCGACGGCGAGCGGGCCGCTGTCCGCTGCTTCGGCGCCGACGACGTCCGGGAGGGCGTGGCCATCATGCACCACGAGGGCGTGGACGTGTCCATCACCGGCAACTCCACCAACCCCACCCGGTTCCAGCA
>CANQXH010000145.1 GCA_947627745.1 uncultured Oscillospiraceae bacterium | reverse complement strand
GGAGAGCCTGAAATCGGGAAATGGTATAGTGTCCCCATATCGGAAGCAAAGTCGTCAGACGGCAGCGAGTGGCACGGAATCTTCCGGAAGGGCACAGCGAACAAGGTCGTTGTCTATTTCTTTGGCGGCGGTGTGAGCATCACGGGCGAGACAAGCGAAGGCGGCACACAGTTCTTTGCCACCACCATGCTTGGTCAGGATTTTGTCGCGCAAGGCGGCATCGGAAGTACGGCGGATGAAAATCCATTTAAGGACTGGACTTTTATCGTCATTCCCTATGCCTCCGGGGATTTCCATACCGGGACGGGTGAATACCACTACACAAAAAACGGTAAAGATACTGTCGTCTACCACAATGGCTACAACAATTATTCCGCGTATCTGAATGAAATCATGAAGTATGTGGGCGAACCGGACACTTTGCTTGTGACCGGGTTCTCCGCGGGCGGGTTTGCCACATCGCTTCTGGCGGATGACGTGATCAGCCGTTTTCCCTCGGCCCAAAATGTTACGGTGTGTGTGGACAGCTCCTTGCTCCTTTATGACGGCTGGCACGACTCTGCTACGGATCTCTGGCAGTCGCCAAAGGAGATTTCTGACCGGCTGACGACGAATAATATTGTGCTGGACAGTCTGACGGCACTTTATAATAAGCGTGGGGACAGTGTGAAAATACTGTTTGACTGCTCCTACCGGGATGATACCCTGCAACAGTATCAGTCCTATATTGAGAGCGGAAAGATGGATAAGACGAAAGAACTCGGTGATCAGTTCCAAGAGAATTTGGCGGAAATGGTTCGCGGTCTGCAAGAAAACATCCCCAGCGTGGGCATTTACATTTGGAGTTACAATGAGGATGCAGAAACCCACAACACCCAACACACCATCATCTCGTCCAATGTATTCGACAAACTCGGCAATGAAAAGAGCGTATGCGAATGGATCTATGAGGCCGTGAATGGGAACATATATAAATATGGCCTTGAACTTCTTGCACAATAGCTCATTTGGAAAGTATAAAGCGGTGAGATAATGCTAATTAGTGCATAAGATGTGTATAGATTTATTTAGGTGATCATATGGGGCGTATCTTAGTAGTTGAATTTGATGAGCAAGACGAAACTGCTTTTGATGAAATTTTGAGTGTGTTGCGGTGCCATCCCGCTTTTGAACGACTGCGGGTAAGCAGCAATGCCACAAGCGACGCGGTATTAGAATTGCCGGGTATAGAGATCTATCCAGACCGCAGAAAGGTGTTCCGAGGCCGCCAGGAAATCAATTTGACGGCAAAGGAATTTGATCTTCTCTATCTGCTGGTAGCCAATAAGGGGACAGTCCTCACTTATGAGCAAATCTATGAAAAGGTATGGGGCGTGGAAGGACTTGGCAACGAGAGCAATGCTGTGGGTTGCCATATACGCAATTTGAGAGAAAAACTGAATGCGGTATCCCCCGACTCCGTATTCACTATTCGTTGTGTCCGAGAGGTTGGCTATTGCTTAGATGTGAACGCGAGCAAGTTGCCTTCTCAATGATTCTGATCGCGAAGAGGCGGCCTGATCTTCAGGCCGCCTCTTCGCGGCCCCAGTAACATATATCAAGCAGCTTCAACAGATTTCCTCCAAAAACGACGAAATCCGAAAGCACAGTGCTATTTCTTGTAGGAATTTGACAAAATTGCGGCGTTTCTACTGCGTTTCAACGGTTTTTCTACTGTTTTATACAGTATACTTTCCCTATCGACTAATTTTAATGGGGAGAGTTATATTAATCTGTCATACTGTCCCCAAAAGGGGATATTATGCCGCATAGAAAGAAAGACTGCCGCATAAGGCCGCCCAAGAATTATTCGAATTGCGATCTACATACCGCAGTCCCGGAAGGGATTGCGGTATTTTTTTGTTCGACACAAAACAGCAGAAAATATTTTTCGTCGCCTGTTTTCATACTCCATTTGACGAAGAGCGCACCCTATAAAAGCTGGGTGCGCTTTTTTATGTCATAATATGTCAAATCATTCCGAATATTAGAATACGAGGCCCACCTTCCGTGCTGAATTTCAAAAAAATTGAGCATGGAGGTAAAAACGGTGTATCAGCCGAGAAAGGTGTTTATTTTGGAAAACGGCGGCTATACGGAGCTTTCCTACGAGGAATTCTGCCGCCGGAGAGAAACGAATCCGTCCTATGCGGGCAAGCTGTTCCTTCCTCTCTACGGGATGATCATGGAGGTGTCGAAAGCGGACTATGAGGATTTTTACCGTCAGGAGCGGCGGCAGAAATACATAGACGAGCGGTCGGCGGAAAACGGGGACATCTCCTACGATATGCTTACCACCGATGATTTCAACGGCGAGGACATTCTGGTTGACGGCAGGGAAGACATTTCCGATCAGGTCGCGCGGAAGATGATGCTGGACAAGCTCCGCATCTGTCTTCTCCTGCTATCAGAGGAAGAAAGAAGGCTAATCCAACTGCATTTTTATGATAACATACCACAGACGGAAATTAGCCGTCTGTATGGCATGAATCAGTCAAGTGTAAGCAGACGCATTAACAAAATCCTCTTGAAGCTCAAAAAACTTCTGGACGATTAAATTTTTTGCGCATAGCCCCCTCACTTTTTCGGCATGGAAAGTGAGGGGGCTTTTTTGGTGGCCTCCGATGCACTTTGACAACAGAATAGTACAGCGCGCAGCCATTACATTCCCTCTGCTGCCGGGAAACCGGCAAGCCACAGGAGCAATCGTACACAGACGGCCACCAATATGATCGTCTGTTGCTTTTACGGCTCCGACGGTACGGCGCAACCCGTAACGAAGGCGATGACAGGCAGGGGCATTAAAGATACTTGCGTCCAGTCCTAAAGTCGAGCGTTGAAGCGGCCAAAGGTGACCGTGAGCCGTCGCAACAAAGGAGGGCGCCTCGGAGAGATCCTCGGAGGGGTGAGATTCCCATGAGGCCAAA
>CANQXH010000144.1 GCA_947627745.1 uncultured Oscillospiraceae bacterium | reverse complement strand
CAACGGGCCGGCGGTGCTGGAGGATCCCCATTCGGGCCGCCGGATGACGCTGACCACCGACTGCCCCGGGTTGCAGGTGTACACCGCCAATTTCCTCCAGGACACCGGCAAGGGGGGCATTTTCTACCCGCCCCACAGCGGCGTGGCCCTGGAGCCCCAGTTCTATCCCGACTTTGTCCATCATCCCCATTGGCCCCAGAGCATTGGGAAAACCTATCGAAGCCAGACCCTCTACTCCTTCGCCTGACTTTTTCCTCCCGACAGGCATCCGCGGCCCCTTTTGCCTGGCACAGTCTGGTGCCCCCCGCATAAACTGTCTTATAAGCGACTTTCTTCTCTCGCTTATGCATCAACCATCGGGAGGTTTTTTTCATGCCAGAGCAAACTCAGGATGTCTCGCGGTGCAGGTCCGACAATCCGCGTGATACCATGTCCATCCATACACAAAAGATCACGGACAGCTGCCGGGACAAGGACTGCATCGAGGATCTGCGGGTCTATCTGACCAGCGGCTCCCAAACGGTACTGGACACCGCCGCCGGCGCTCGGGTCCGGTGTGCGGATCTGCTGTACACCTATATTGACGTGGAGCCGGTGGCCTTCGACCGGAACCACTACTGCGTGGACGTGACCTTCTACTACCGGATCCTGGCGGACGCGGTGATCGGCAGCGGCCGGCCCGCCTCCCTCTATGGTCTGGCGGTATTCTCCAAACGGGCGGTCCTCTGCGGCGAGGAGAGCCGGGCCCACATCTTCACCAGCGACACCCGCATTGGCGAGCTGGACGGCCTGACCCGGTACAGCGCCAACCTGCCCACCGCCGTGGTGGAGGTGCTGGATCCCATGGTCCTCAGCTCCAAGGTGCGGGACGTCTGCGATTGTCCCTGCCAGGAAACCACCACGGTGCAGATCCCCAGCGCCATCAGCCGGATGTTTGACGAGGAGCTGGTGGTCTCCGGGGAGCGGCGGCGCCTGTTCGTCACCCTGGGCCAGTTCTCCATCATCCGCCTGGAGCGGGACGCCCAGCTGGTGGTGCCGGTGCTGGATTACAGCATCCCCACCAAGGAATGCTGCGACTCCCCTGGCTGCGCCGAGGATCCCTGCGAGATGTTCAGCCGCATCCCCTTCCCCACGGGACAGTTCACTCCCAAGGGATGCGATCAGAACCAGCACGGCGGCGGGGAGGAGACCCCCGGCTGCGGCTGCGGCTACCAGACCCTATAATGACCCGCCGCCCGGCCAAATTGGCCGGGCGGCAATTTTTTGGTGGGCTTTTTCCCGGGCAAAAAATTCCCCGCTTCCTGCGGAAGCGGGGAAAAATCTCAGTACTGGGTGGGTTTGATATGCCAGATCTCCTCGGCGTACTGCCGGATGGTGCGGTCGGAGGAGAATTTGGCGGAGCTGGCCACGTTCATCAGGCACTTGCGGCCAAAGGCCAGCCGGTCGGCATAGTCCTTGTTGGCCCGGAGCTTGGCGTCCAGGTAGGCTTGGTAGTCCAGCAGCAGGAAGTAGTGATCCGCCTTGTGCCAGCTGGCGCCGTCCAAAAGGGAATGGTACAGCTCCTGCTGGGCCTCGTCCGTCGGCACGGTGCCGTCCACCAAGGTGTCGATGGCCCGGTGGAGCCGGGGATTGGAATCGTAGATGCCCCGGGCATAGTAGCTGTCCCGGCAAGCGTTGATCTGCTCCACCGTGGCGCCGAAGATATAGTTGTTCTCCCAGCCGGCCTCCTTGACGATCTCCACATTGGCCCCGTCCAGGGTGCCCAGGGTCACGGCGCCGTTCATCATCAGCTTCATATTGCCGGTGCCGGAGGCCTCGGTGCCTGCCGGGGAGATCTGCTCGGAGATGTCGGCGGCGGGGATGATATGCTCGGCGTAGGAGCAGTTGTAGTTCTGCACAAAGACCACCTTCAGCAGATGGTTCACCGCCGGATCGTTGTTGACCAGCTTGGCAACGCGGTTGATATAGCGGATAATGGCCTTTGCCCGGACATAGCCGGGGGCGGACTTGGCGCCGAAGAGGTACACCGTGGGATGGAAATCGGTGAGACTGCCGTCCTTCAGACGGAAGTAGATGTCCACAATGGACAGGGCGTTGAGCAGCTGCCGCTTGTACTCATGGAGCCGCTTCACCTGCACGTCAAAGATAAAGTCGGGGTTCAGCCGGATGCCCTCGTGCTGGGCCAGCACCGCGCAGAGCTGCTCCTTCTTCGCCCGCTTGACGGCGTTGAACTGGCGGACCATATCGTCGTTGATCATAGGCTTGAGCTTCTCCAGCTGGTCCAGGTCCTTCAGGAAATCGTTGCCGATGCGGTAGCGCAGAAGCTGGGTCAGCTCCGGATTGCACAGGCCCATCCACCGGCGGGGCGTGACGCCGTTGGTCTTGTTCTGGAACCGGTTGGGGTAGATCTGATACCAGTCGTGGAACAGATCGTCCTGGAGGATCTTGGAGTGAATCTCCGCCACGCCATTAACGTAGGAGCCCACATAGACGGACAAATTCGCCATATGGGCGGTGTTGTCCCGGACGATGAACAGACCCGGATGCTCCGCCTTGAGTTTACTGTCGATGCGCAGAATGATGTCCACGATCTCCGGTACCACGCTGCGCAGCAGATCCAGGGGCCACTTCTCCAAAGCCTCGCCCATGACGGTGTGGTTGGTATAGGAGAAGGTCTGCTGGGCGATGGCAAAGGCCTGTTCAAAGCCCATGCCCTCCAGCATCAGCAGCCGAATCAGCTCCGGGATGGACATGGCCGGATGGGTATCGTTGAGCTGCACGGCGTAAAACTCCGCGAAATGGCTCAGATCGTTGCCGTGGCTGGCCTTGTAGGTGCGCATCATGTCCTGCAGGGAGGCGGAGGACAGCACATACTGCTGCTTGATCCGCAGGCGCTTGCCCTCCCAGGTGGAGTCGTTGGGGTACAGGACCCGGGTGATGTCCTCGGCCTTGTTCTTCTGGGTCAGGGCCCGCTGATAGTCCTGCTCGTTAAAGGCGTTGAAGTCCAGCTCCTCCTCGGCCTCGCACTGCCA
>CANQXH010000143.1 GCA_947627745.1 uncultured Oscillospiraceae bacterium | reverse complement strand
GCAGCGGTTCATTCCACTCGCCGTAGTGAAAACGGGTGTCGTATATGTAATCCCCATCGCCGTTTTTGTACCAGGGTTTGTCCGCGTAGAGCGGGTTCTTCTCCCGCATACAGCGCAGGGAGTATTCTACCCACCGCTTCGCGGTGTCGTAGTGTTCCTCTATAATCTCCCGGTCACCGTACATCAGGTACATCTGATAGGGAATCCAAACAGAGGAATCGCCCCAGCCCACACTGTCCTCACCGATATTGCCGTCGCCAGAGGGACCGGCCAGGGCCATGGCGGGATTGGCCGCCTGAACGCGCTTTAGCTCCTCCGGGTTATGGACGCTGGAGGTGGACGGGAAGGTGATCCCCACCTTGCCGCTGGCGTATTGCTCGATGGTCTGATCCTTCAGCCATTTCTTGAAGAATTGCGCAACGTCCATGAAGTACGCCGCCGTCCGGCAGTAAATCATGGCGTCGCCCGTCCAGGCGTTGCGCTCACGGGTCGGGCAGTCTACCGGAACGTCGAGAAAATTCCCCTTTTGGCTCCACCGGGCGTTTTTCACCAGCTTGTTGATAAGCGCATTGGAGCATTGGAAGTCGCCGGTTTCCTCCATATCGGAATAGACGGCGATTGCTTCAAAATCCGCGTCCTCAATGCCATCAACCAATGCGTAACGGAAACCGAACACCGCAAAATGGGGCGTGTACGGCGGCGCCGTTGCAGGTCCAGCCGGTGTTGCAATCTATGCGCTTCATTGTTTTGCTGCCTCCTTGTTTTTTTGTGTGGCCTTTACGACAGAGATACCTGTAGCTGCCAGAGGAACCAGGCTGCCATGTAGCCGTCTGCGGAATACCGCATGTCCCCGTGGCCTGCGCCAGAGCGTCGCATGATAATCAAACGGGCTCAGGCTAAATCTGTCCGCTTCATCATCTTGGTGAGATAGTTGCCGGTCTGGTCCAGAATATAGGCAGGAGCGCCCTGTGCTTCCAGATTGCCGTTGTTCAGCACGATCACGTTGTCCGCGTTGCGGATGGTGGACAGGGAGTGGGCGATGATCACCGTGGTGCGGCCTTTCATCAGATTTTCCATGGCCTCCATCACGTCCTTCTCCCGCTTCACGTCCAGGTTGCTGGTGGCCTCGTCCAGCAGCAGGTAGTCCGCCTTGCTCAGCATGGCCCGGGCGATGGCGATGCACTGCTTCTGACCGCCGGAGAAGTTGCCGCCGCCGGCTGCCACTTGGGTATCAAAGCCGTCCGGCAGATCCTGCACGAAGTCCCAGACATGAGACAGTTTTGCCGCTTCCATGAGTTCCGCGTCCGAGACGGCGTCCTGCCGGCCGTAGCACATGTTCTCCCGGATGGTGCCTGCCATCATGGGGCTGCCCTGGGCGATGAGACAGATCCTGCGGCGCCAGGCGTGGAGGCTGTACTGCGCACAGTTCTCACCGCCGAAGAGAATGGCGCCGCCCTGGGGTTCGTAGAGCCGGGTAAGAAGCTTGAAGAGGGTGGACTTGCCGGAGCCGTTGGCACCCACGATTGCGGTTACCTTATTCTTGGGGATGCGGCAGGACAGATCCTTTAGAACCTGCCGGTCCGGGGTGTATCCAAAGTCCACAGACTGGAGCACCAGGTCTTCCTGGGCACCGGCGGGAAGTGCGCCGCCCTCGTCCGGGTGCTCCTCCTCCACTTTGAAGAAGTTGGAGATCCTGGCCAGGGCGCCGTTGGCCTCTTTGATGTCGCCGGCGTATATCACCAGGTTGTTGAACACGCCCCGGACGCTGTTGAAGAGGCCATTGAAGGTGACCACAGCGCCGATGGTGAGTACACCGTCCTGGACGAACTTGGCGCCCACCAGGAAGGGAATGGCGATGGAGAGCATCTGCAGCACGGAGTCGATCGTGGTGGACACGGCGGTGACCAGGCCGAGCCGGAGCTGGGCGTCATACTGGCCCTGGAAGTGTACTTTGCCCTCGGCGATCTCCCGCTCCTGGGCGTTGCAGGTTTTGATGAGGGGCAGATCCTTCGTCCGCTCCACCAGGTATGCGGTGGACTCCGCCATCTTGCCCTGAACCATGCGCCCCACCAGGAAGCGGAGCACGGTATAGCCGGCGCCCAGCAGTAATATATTTGGTCCCCGCCGCGTTGAGCGTGAGACTTAAATCGCTCGCGTCATAGTCCCATACGGACAGCGCGAACTCGGTTGACTGTACATCCCCCTCCGGATAGTATTCCTCAACCCGTTCTCCGCCTTGATAGATATGCCGTCCGCAATTGACGCCGATATCCTCATCCGCCCACTCATGCTCAAAAGTGATTCGCGGATACATCCGCGCCAGCTTTTCCAAAATGGGGCGCGGTGCGGACCACGCAGTTTGAAAACGCAGTTCGTTGCTTTGTCCCTCCCCCGCGTTTTCGCTCATACCATACGCGTTCCACTTCGTGCCCCAATGGGCGACGCTCCATTCATACCATGTGGGAGCGCCGTATTCACGGATGTTTTCATACGCCTGTTTCCCAAGCTCCCATTCTTCCGGGGTGATGGTTGGCTTTTGATCCAGATACTCCTTTTCGCTTTCCGCTTCCGATTTCAGGAAGTCCCGGTAGGCGTTCAGCCCCCGGTCGGTCTTGCTGCCGCATTCAATATGAAGAGGCGGCGGCATGGGAATGATTTTTTCAAAGTCCACGCTTCCGAGGCCATATTGGTCGCTTTTGACCGCCTCCAGTATTTCTTGTACCATTTTTTCATCGCCCCGCAGTCGAACGATGTTCTGTACATGGTTCGGCATAATAACTTTACTCCTTTTCCGTTTTTATTTTTTATTGCCTTGTGGAAAGCGCCAGCGCGATCCCGCGCAGGACATAGTCCACACAGGGAATCGCAACGCTGTTGCCCAGCGCCTTATACCGTGCGGAATCCGAGGCGGGATCGTAAGCGGCTCCATTCCTCCACCACCCTACATCCGCATGACGGGACCCATATCCGGATGATTTTGGTGGAAGGTAGAAACAAATTCCGTTCCGACTTGGATATGCCGTTTCAGGTCGGCAAGATT
>CANQXH010000142.1 GCA_947627745.1 uncultured Oscillospiraceae bacterium | reverse complement strand
CCTTCGTCAGCAAATCCGCTCCCTAGAAACGAAAATTCTTTCGCTTTTTTCAGTCTCACATCATTGACAAATGAACAGGCAGCACCGAAACGCATGAAAAAATTGAGCCACAAATGGATTATTTTTCTGTGGCTCTGATTTATGTACGCTTTTTTGCCGTTTACCCATCCCAAAGCCCGTATTCTTTCGGCGAAAAGACAGCCGCCACGCCGAAATAAAGGACAAAATGATTATTTCGGGATATAGCGCAAAAAACGCGGTGGCAAACAGGCCAAAAAACGAGCTGCCAACGCGCCGCTTTGAAACGGAGCGGAAACGCTCCGGCATTTACCACGGATGGGTGATTCGGCATCCGAAGGAGGCTGTTGTTATGAGGCACAGAATGAAACGGCTGCTTGCGGAGCTGTTGTCGGCGGTCATGCTCCTGTCCCTGCTGCCGGCCACGGCGCTGGCGGAGGATACTTCTCCCGGCAGCGGGGTGACCGAAGGCGGAATCCATTGGTCGCTGGATGACAGCGGCACCCTCACCTTGAGCTGCAGCGGCACGCTGGATCTCATCCGCGAGGATGGATACCCGTGGGATAATCGTGCGATCGAGACGGTTATCGTGGAGGGCGACGTGATGGCCATCGGCAGAGAATGCTTCAGCGGATGGACGAACCTTCGGATTGTAATGCTGCCCGAGAGCCTGATAGCGATCGAGGACAACGCCTTTGCGTATTGCTACAGTCTTGTGATGGTGGAGCTACCGGAAGATCTTCATATCATTGGAGACGAAGCTTTTAGCCACTGCGCGCATCTCGAGCTGAACCGGCTCCCCCATAGACTGATAGAAATCGGGAACCGTGCCTTTTCCGACTGCCGGTCTCTTGCGCTGACGGAGCTCCCCGATAGGCTGCGGTTCATCGGGGACGAAGCCTTTTTCTACTGCGAGCATCTTGCGCTGGCGGAGCTCCCTGAAAGCCTGGAATCCATTGGAGATTACGCGTTTTATTACTGCAAGGGCCTTACGAACCTGACTGTGCCCGCAAGTCTTGAGAGGATCGGGCGGGGGGCTTTTTATGGCTGCAACGATCTGACCCTGCGCTTTTTGGGGATAACCGCTCCCACGGTGGAAAATTATACGCTTGAAAACGTCAAGGAGATCCAGGTTCGTATAGGTTCTACCGGATATGACGCCGCCCACGGCTGGCCGGAGGATAAGATCCAGTATGTCTTTTCTGGCGGCAGCACGGAGGAAAATCCCTACCGCATCATGGACAAGGCGCAGCTAAAGGCTTTTCGAGATTATATCAATACGAATTCCAAACACGGCGCGGGCGAATACTTCACCCTCGCGGCGGACATCGACTTGGAGGGCGAGGAGTGGACGCCCATCGGTAGCGATTTAGCCACCGGCTTCCAGGGTACGTTTGACGGCGGCGGTCATACCGTCATGAACATGTCGATCACGGGGGAAAGCATATATAGCTCCATTGGCTTTTTTGGAAACGTCGGCAAATCCGCCACGGTGAAAAATCTGAAAGTAACCGGCGAGATCAATGCGACAAACGGCACTTCTGGTGGCGGCGATGTGGGCGGCATTGTTGGAAACTGCTCCGGCACGATCGATAATTGTGAAAACGACGTCATTATAGCTGCCACCGGTTTTTCTTCGGTCGGCGGGATTGCCGGGAACGTCTCAAATGGGCATATCAGCGGCTGTGCCAATACCGGCAGTGTCACCGGGGATGGATATGTTGGCGGTGTTGTCGGATACGCTACCGGCACGATTGAGAACTGTGAAAACGCTGCCGTTATAGCTGCCACCGATTCCTTTGCGGCAGGCGGGATCGTCGGTAGGGGCTTAGGCGATATCAACGACTGCACCAATACCGGCACCGTCACAGGAGAGGGTACTGTTGGCGGGATTATGGGAAGCGGCGGCGCCTTTGTCAGAAATTGCGGTAACAGCGGCGCTGTCACGGCAAGAAATTCCAATAGAGCCGGGGGCATCATTGGGTTTTACTTCTCGCATGCGCCATCTACTGGGGCCGTATATTATGTGATCGAAAACTGTTATAATACAGGTTCTGTCACTGCCGGGGATTCCGGCAGCGCCGGCGGCATTGCCGGCTCCACCTGCAATATTAAAAACTGCTATAATACCGGTACGGTCAGCAGCGGTGGAAATGCCGGCGGTATTCTCGTGGATAACGAGGACAAAGCTTTGGTAGAAAACTGCTACTACCTGTACACCTGCGGCGCGGGCGGTAAAGGCACGGCGAAAACAGCGGATGAATTTGCCTCCGGCGAGGTGGCCTATCTCCTCCAAGCCGGGCAGAGCGCCCAGGTTTGGGGCCAGACCGTGGGCAGCGGCTATCCCGAGCTGACGGGCGACGCGGAGAAAAAGGTCTGTCAGATCATATTCCTGGCGGATTTGACGCCGAAATATGAAAAGACGCTGTACGCCAACCCCGGCGGCACGCTGCCGGAGGCGGAGACCTTGAAACCGGAGAAGGAGGGGTATACCTTCGTCAAGTGGGCGCTGACCGATAGCCCGGAGGGCGAAGCCTTTACCGCCTCTACGCCGGTAAAGGGCGATCTGACCCTGTACGCCATCTTTGAGGAGAAGGCCACCGAGCCCGCGCCTTCCAAGAGCCCGGAAACTTCCGAGGCTCCCCAAGCTCCCACCATCAAGCCGTCGGGCGAGGGCTCGGGTGATCATCCCAGCGGCACGCCCAACGACACGCCGAAGACCGGGGACGAAGGCCCGCTCTTCCTGTGGCTGGCGCTGGCGCTCCTCTCCCTGGCGGGCGCGGCGGTGACGGCGCCCATCATGGGCAGGAAAAGGACGGCCGGCACGAGAAAAGCGAACGAGCGCGAATGATTTTTGAGGGCAGGTGCATCCATTGGAGGCGCCTGCCCAAATAGAACGGGCCAAAGGGCGCGGAAGTAAGCTTCCGCGCCCTTTTCGGCCCCATAGCGCCCGCCTGGGGACGCCTCCCGAAAGTGTTTTCAGGAGGCGTCCATTCATTCCCCGGCCGTGCCACGACGTACAAAGATTTTTCACATTTTTGTAAATAATGTTCATTTGTCAATGATGTGAGACTGAAAAAAGCGAAAGAATTTTCGTTTCTAGGGAGCGGATTTGCTGACGAAG
>CANQXH010000141.1 GCA_947627745.1 uncultured Oscillospiraceae bacterium | reverse complement strand
GAGGACCACATTGATATGGCCTGCCAGGCCATGGAAGCGGGGCTCGACGTGGGCTGCGAGGTTGGCGGCGCCTACCATCTGGAAGACTGCTGGCGCCTGGTGGAGACGGCGGAGCGGACCGGGCGGCGCTGCATGCTGCTGGAAAACTGCTGCTACGGCCGTCGGGAGCTGATGGTGAAAAATATGGTGGAGCAGGGCCTTTTTGGGGAGATCGTCCACTGCGAGGGGGGTTACTGCCACGATCTGCGGGAGGAGGTCAGCTGCGGGGAGGAAAACCGCCACTACCGCCTCCGCAACTATCTGACCCGGAACTGCGAAAACTACCCCACTCATGAGATCGGCCCCCTCAGCAAGGTGCTGAAAATCAACAGCGGCAACCGGTATACGGGCCTGGTGTCCGTGGCCTCTAAGGCTGCCGGGCTCCACGAGTATGTTCTGGCCCACCGGGGGCCGGAGGACAAGCTGGCGAAGGCTCAATTCGCCCAGGGAGACGTGGTGACCACCGTTCTGAAAACCGCCCTGGGCCAGACTGTGCGGATCACCCTGGACACCACCTTACCTCGGGCATACAGCCGGCAGTTCACCGTTCGGGGCACCAAGGCCGCCTATTTTGAGGACATGGACGCCATTTTCCAGGACGGGGTCCACAACCGCTACGAATTTGACGCCAAAGCCCTCTGGGGCAACGCCAAGGAGTACGCAAAGGACTATGACCATCCCCTGTGGCGGGAATATCAGGCGGTGGGGGGCCACGGGGGCATCGACTATCTGGTGCTGCGGGCCTTCTTTGAGAGCATCCAGAAAAACCAGCCCGCTCCCATTGACGTCTACGACATGGCCACCTACATGAGCATTACGGCCCTCAGCGAGCGGTCCATCGCCCAGGGCGGCGTGCCGGTGGAAATGCCGGACTTCACCTCCGGCCGCTGGAAAAACGCAAAGCCGAAGACCGGCTTTGCCTACGAGCTTTAACGCCCGCCCCAACTCTCAGGCAGGAGACTCGTTCTCCTGCCTTTTCTTTTTTGCCGGAGAACCCCCACTGCGGGGCGGGTGGGTAAGATTTCTCCTGCCAACCTCTTTATTTTGGTGCATCCCACGCTGCGGATGCTCCCCCGGCCCCTTCCGGGGGAGGTACTTTCTTGCCACCGAGCAAGAAAGTACCCAAAGAAGTCGGCTTAGGGGGGCGCTTCGAGCAAAGGCGCCCCCCTAAGGACCCCCCAGCCGCCTCGCCAGAGGCGCTGGGGGAAATTCGATGGCGGCCTCCGGCTCGTCTACCGTGAATGTACGAAACCGATTATGCAGCGTTCCAAATCCTGCCAAGCGCTGATTGCTAGATTCTACTAGCGGAGTTTCTTAATCGGTACAATGGAGCCTTGTAAGTCTTTTACTCCTATTTTGTGCGGCTCCCATCTTTTTCCAGTGCGACAATCAACGCACTGCACTATTTTTCACGCTGCACTGTAATTTTCACATATCTACGTTAAAGAGCCGCAAGCTCACAAACGTTCTCCATTTATCTGAACTATCGGGGAGCGGCGGGGGTTTCCAAAGGGGGCGCCTTTGCTCGAAGCGCCCCTTTGGTCGGCTTCTTTGCTTACTTTCTTGCCGAAACAAGAAAGTAAGGCCCCCCGCAGGGGCCGGGGGAGCATTTCCGAAAAGGAATGCACCAAAACAAGAAGATACATTCCCCAAAAAATCGGAAAAAGCACTTGACATACTGTGCGCCGCACAGTATAATATATATACACAATATTTCGAGGTGATGTCCATGGACGCACAGGACCTGGTTTCCGGCCTGGTGTCGGAGCTGCGGCGGGGGACGCTGATCCTGCTGGTACTCAGCCGCCTCCGACAGGAGCGGTACGGCTATGAGCTGGTGAAGGAGCTGTCAGACCGGGGGATTCCCATGGATGCCAATACCCTTTACCCTCTCCTTCGCCGTCTGGAGGGCCAGGGTCTGCTGGAGAGTACCTGGCGGACCGACGAGCCCAAGCCCCGGAAGTATTACCGCCTGACGGCGCTGGGCGGGGAGGTCCTTTCCAGGGCCACGGAATACTGGCGGCGGTTTTCCCGCCAGGTGGAGCAGTGTTTGGAGGGATGAACATGGAAAACGATTTGATGGAGCGCTATATCTACGCCGTGACCCGCTGCCTGAGCCCCAAGCAGCGGCCGGACGTGGCCCGGGAGCTGCGGAGCCTTATTGAGGATATGCTCTCCGAGCGCTGCGCCGGGGCCAAGCCCACGGAGCGGGACTTGCGGGTGGTGCTGACGGAACTGGGCCCGCCGGGGGAGCTGGCCCGGAAGTACGACCCGGCGGGAGACCGGGCCCTCATCGGTCCGCCCTATTTTGGACTGTATAAGCGGGTACTGGAAACGGTCCTGGTCTGTATGGCCGTCGGACTGACCCTGGCCCACGGGATTTTGGCCCTGCTGGAGCCGGGAACCTGGTATCTGGCGCTGGGCCGGTGGCTCTCCGGCCTGGCGGCGGGGGCGGTGGGCGCCTTTGCCTTCGTCACCGCTCTGTTCGCCTTTTTCAGCTGGCGGGGCGTGGCCCTGGAGCAGTACAATTTTGACGACCTGCCGCCCGTGCCGAAAAAACGCCAGGCCGCCCCGGTGTGGGAGAGTATGGCCGGCATTGGCTTCTGCGTGGTGTTTCTGGTGATCTTTCTGGGCTGCCCCCAGATTTTTGCCATGCCGGATGGCATGCCCCTGCTTTCTGCGGCGGCCATTCGAGGCACCTGGCCCGTGCCGGTGCTGCTGGCGGCCCTGGGCATCGGCCGGGAGACGGTGAAGCTGCTGGAGCGGCGGTACAGCCGCCGGGTCTTCCTGACGGCCCTGCTTGCCGACGGCCTCAGCGCCGCCCTGATGATCTGGTGGCTGGGGGCCTTTCCGGTGTTCAATCCCGCTTTCTTTGAGAAAATCGCCGGACTTTTCCCGGAGGATCCCGGTTTTTCCGCCTTTTTTGAAAGATTCCCCACCTTTTTCCTTGCCGTCTTTCTCTTTGCCCTGGCTCTGGACGTTTTGGACGCGTTCCTCCGGAGCAGGGAGGCATAGTTTCTCGCCGTCCGCGGAAGAAGATTTTCTGCGGACGGCGGTTTTCTGCGGCCCTCCGTCCAAAACGTATAAAAAATGTTAAAAAAGTTTTTGCCGATTATGTTCATTTGTCAATGATGTGAGACTGGAAAAAAGCGAAAGAATTTTCGTCTCTAGGGAGCGGATTTGCTGACGAA
>CANQXH010000140.1 GCA_947627745.1 uncultured Oscillospiraceae bacterium | reverse complement strand
AGGCATTCCAGCTGCGGGGGACGTGGGATTCATTGTAGCCCATTTCCGCCAGCCGGAGAGGCGAGAGCCTCCGCCAGTGGGGCGTTGGCCCAGGTATCCGGGGCCACGGCGCCGCTTTGGATCACCGGCGGAGCGACGGGGATCGCCGTCCAGGCCGGGGGCATCAGGCTCAGGGGACTTTCAATGGTCACGGGGCACGCCAGCCGCAACCCCACCAGTCCCCAGAGCAGGCAGTGGACCCACTTGGGCGCCTTCCGGAACACCAGTCGCAGGGCAAGTACCGCTAAAACCAGCCATCCGGCGGCGAGGCTGAGATCCACCAATTTCAAAAATACCGCTTCCATGGCGTTACCCCTCGATGATCCTTTGGATCTCGTCGATCTGCTCCTGGGTCAGCTCCTGCCGCCGGGCGAAGGCCGCCAGGAAGGCGGGGAGGGACCCGCCGAAGGTCTTCTCCATCATTTCATCCATCTGGGCCACCTGGACCTCCTCCTGGCTGACCAGGGAGGTGACCACGGCGTGGTCATTTTTCAGCACCCCCCGGTCAGACAGGCGCTTGAGAACCGTGTAGGTGGTGCTTTTCCGCCAACCCAGCTCCTCCTGGCACAGCCGGGCCAGCTCCCGGCTCTCCACAGGCTCTACCCGCCAGAGGATGCGGCAGAAGCGGTACTCGCTTTCAAAAATTTTGGGTGTGGACATCCCACGCACCTCCATTCTAATATGTTAGACTGATAATAGCAGTCTAACATATTAGACCTGCATTGTCAAGCCCATAATACTTGATTTTTTTCTCCCGTGGGATTATAATGAAAAAAAGGAGGGAGATCGATGCAGCGGGTTGGATTTATTCACGATATGCTGGATGTGAAGCTGCTGATTCTGTTCGTCACGGCCCGGTCCAACTATCCCATGACCTGTCAGCAGGTCTACGAGGTGTGCTATCAGGACGACTGCCTGAGTTATTTTGACGTCTGTACCGCCCTGCCGGAGATGGTCAAATCCGGTCACTTGTCCCTGGTGGGGGAGGATGCTTACCAGATCACGGAGAAGGGCCGCTCGGACGGGGCGCTGACGGAGGACGGCATCGCCTATCCCGTGCGCCAGCGGGCGGAAGCCGCCGTGGCTCGGTTTAACCGTCAGGTGCGGCGGAGCAGCTTTGTCAAGACCCAGTCGATTCCCAGGGAGAATGGCGATTATTCGGTGATCATGTCTCTGGACGATGAGAAGGGGAATCTGATGACCCTGGAGCTGCTGGCGCCGGACAGCCGCCAGGCCGTCCGGCTGGAAAGGCTGTTTGGGAAAAAGGCGGAGGCGGTTTACAGCCTGGTCATGACGGAGCTGCTGGACGACGAGGAGGAATAATTCACAAATTTCCCCCTTGCCGGTTTGGAAAAATTGTGGTATAGTTATG
This sequence comes from uncultured Oscillospiraceae bacterium, assembly GCA_947627745.1. Taxonomy (GTDB): domain Bacteria; phylum Bacillota; class Clostridia; order Oscillospirales; family Oscillospiraceae; genus Faecousia. The sequence goes on along the minus strand of CANQXH010000140.1, from coordinate 1,899 downwards.
ATACGCCAAAGGCGAAAGAAAGGAGCTGCCGAATATGAAATTCCAATATAGTGAGAAGAAGGTCAAGCTGCCTGCCAAGGTACACGCCTACGCCGAGAAGAAGGTCATGAAGTTGGGCCGGTACTTTGAGGACAATGCGGAGGCGCTGGTGGTCTTTTCCGTTGAGAAAAATCAGAACAACGTGGAGCTGACGGTCCACGGGGCCGGCACCTGGTTCCGTGCCCATGAGAGTACTTCGGATATGTTCGCTTCCATCGATGCCGCTGTGGGCACCATTGAAGGGCAGATTCGGAAAAATAAGACCCGCCTGGCCCGCCGTCTGCGGCAGGATGCCTTTGTCCGGAGTGTGGACGAGAACGCCACCTCCTTCGCCGCCGAGGAGCCGGAGGAGGAGCTGCACATCGTCCGGCAGAAGCGGTTCTATTTCCGTCCCATGACCCAGGAGGAGGCGGTGCTGCAAATGAACCTTTTGGAGCACAGCTTCTTTGCTTTCCGGGACCAGGATAACGACGGTGCCTTCGCCGTGGTCTACCGCCGGAACGACGGCGGCTATGGCGTCATTGTGGACGCCGAATAAATGGAAAAATAATATTGGCCCGGGCTTGCGCCCGGGCCGTTTGCTGTTTAAATGGATTCGGTGTCCATCGTATGCACGTACATCCGGCTGTCCATTTCCTCCCCGTCGCCCCGGACGGGGCAGAGGTAGCGCCAGCCGTACCGCTCGTAAAACGAGTCGTGGTCCGTGAGTAGGTACAGCGTGCTTATTCCCCGGCGGGCCATGTCGGCGCAGGTAAATTTCAGCAGCGCCCCGGCCACCCCTTGGCGTCGCCGGTCCGGCTCTACATACACGGCGCAGACATTGGGCGTCAGATCGTGGCGGGGATGGAAGTCATTTTCGATAACCCCCAGGCCGCCGATGATCCGCTGCCCCTCCTGGGCGACGTACCACTCCGGCACGGGACCGGGACCGTGAAGACACTTCTCCATGCTCTCCAGGTAGGCTTCCAGGGGAATGCCCCATTTTTCGTGGAACCACCGGGCCATCCGTTCCTTTTGTGCGGGATGATCGGAGAGACGGTAAATTTCATAGGTTAACATAACTTTTCCTTCATAACGTGACAGGTTTTGATCCCATAGTAGCTGAAGCAGTCCAGGGTCTCCCGGTCCAGCTGCTCCCCAGGCACGGCGGGTAGCACCGCCGGCGGGCAGGCCGCCGCCAACTGGCCCAGCACCCGCCCAAGGCAGGCTTCCAGGGGCAGCTCCTCGGTGGGGGAGAGCAGCGCCTCCCGCAGGGAGCAGACCTTCTCCGGCCGCCCAAGGGGCGGGGGAGGCTTCCGCACAGGCTCCCGCCTGGGAACCGCTTTCAGAGCCGCGACGGCCCGCTCCAGGCCCTGCGGCCCCACCTCCGGGGTGAACATCATCACCAGGTGTTCCGTGTCCGCCAGCTCGCAGACAATGCCCTGACCGGCCAGGAGCGCCCCTAGATCTTCCCCGGTGTAGCCATAGCTCTGGGGCGCCAGGGTCAGCTTCATGGGCTCCTGACCCACCAGTTGGAAGCCGGCCCGGGTCAGCTCCCCCTTGGCGGCGTCCAGGACGGCGGCAAAGGCCGCCAGACGGGCGGGGTAGTCCCCGGATAGGTAGGCGTTGGCCCGGTCCAGGGACTGCAAAACGAGATAGGACGGGCTGGTAGTGGCAAACAGGGCCATGGCCCGCTCCGCCTGGGCCGCCAGCCATTCCGGCAGGGCGGGGGAGAGGTGCAGATACGCCCCGCCGGTGAGCACCGGCAGGGTTTTGTGGGCCGAGTCGCAGCAAAGGTCCGCCCCCAGTGCCAGGGGATGCCGGTTCTCCGGCAAAAACCGGAGGTAGGCCCCGTGGGCGTTGTCCACCAGCAGCAGGGCC
>CANQXH010000139.1 GCA_947627745.1 uncultured Oscillospiraceae bacterium | reverse complement strand
AGCCTATTATTATGTCCGCGCGGGAAAGACATTTTGCTCAAAAAGCAATTGGAAGTTAAACGTGTTGACTATAGAATTCAAAAATCCTCATTTTATTCGGCTAAATTGGCAAAAAAGCGCAGACTACCCCCTTGGTAGACTGCACTAGAGTAAATTAATAGTTATTCTGTTTTACTAGTTAGATGACTAGCTTTTTCTCACTTATTATTTGATATGGGTTAATACCCCTTTTCCGAGCCAGGAATAGAGTGAACTTTATATAGAGGCACTTTGTGGTATATCTGCCACAGCCTATGCGTTTGACTAGTTTGAATGCCGTATTGCTTCCCTCAACGAAACCAGATGTATCATGGGTGCGAATAGCGTTCTTTACAGGTTCAATGTCCTGACGAAGCCCTTTGCAGAAGGAGGGGACCACTTTATCATTTTTGGCAATCCAGCCATCCAGTTCGTCAGCATCATCTCCGTTCATGACTTCTCGGAAACTGGCAGCGCAGTCATGAAGAGTGGCGATGATTGGATATTGCCTGGTCAGTTCAGGCATGATGAGATCGAGTCGCTCGTCACGAGGGGTCTTCTCATTGGTGGTAAGGAGGTGGCGTGAAATGTCGGTCCTTGTATATTTCCGGATATTCGAGGCATACCGGCATTTAGCGTAATGAGAGAGCTTGAGTTCTGGAATGCCAGGGAAATTATTCCCAATCACAGCATTAATGTAAGAAGCAAGCCTATTTTGCGCTGACTCCAGTTCATGATCTTTTAAACCCTTACAAAAATCTGTATAGAAGTAGATGTAGCAGTAGATATCCCAAGGCTTAACACCGTTCTTTAGCATCTTGTAAATCATATGAATGAAGGGAGAAACAGGCTCAGTCTTCCTGGATTTCGGCGGTTCAGATATCATCTCTACTTCTTCCTCGCTCATTGCAAGGTACTTTTGCGTCATATACTTTGATACGCCAAACTCTCTCATAATCCTATCATAATTTATTTCTTTTCCCTCTGCATTAAGTTGCGCGCAGTGTTCGCGAACTTCACGTGCTGTTCTCTTCTTCTCTTCACGTTTTTCGGCGGCCTTTTTCAGCTCTACTTCACTCTTGCTGGTTACAGCGAAGTTGTATTCCTCGCGTGTATTATCCGGATTGACAGGAGGCGTGCAGTCATACACCAGATCACTCAGGTTGCTATCCTGTCTCTCTCGAATATCATAAAGCAGGGCGGGAGTTTTATCCAGAATAGTTCCCTTCATTTTTCCGTCTTCAGTTTCAGTATACTGTACAAAAATCTTGGTTTTTGCCGGCATCTGCTCGTAAAGTGCATCCTGCAGATGCTTGTTCAAATTGTCAATAAGGTGGAACTTGTCCGCTACCTGAATGCACTTGTCACCGAGGGTCTTAGTAATGGCTACAGCATAGGCACTGGCCCGGTCTCTCATCACTTCTTTAACCTCTTGATGCGCTTCTAGCCAACTTTCAAGTGCCCCTCCGTCTCTCCCGTCCATAAGGGCAAGACACATATGCGTTACTGCATCATAAATTACAGTATAATATGTTAGCCCTTTATGTTTGTTGACATCATCACAGCCAATCCTTATGATTTCTGATTCTATATCAATTGTTATGGAGCTGATGATACGCGCGATAGTTGTATGATTGATAGGGGCGCCAAGGCGTGTCATAGCAGCTGCTGTGGCTCTGAAACTGGAAACAATAGCAAATTCCAATAACATCGCATCTGTTCGCAAAGTACGAGTAGAATACCTTCCCGCAAGCGAGGTCACTTCTACAAAAGACCTTTTTTCGCACTTGCGAATGTTAATTTTACCATATTCATTGTAGTTCTGGCACTCATATCTGAATAATACAACTTTGATATAGCAAGGCTTATCAAACATTGTCATGTCTTGCACATATCGTACTTCGCGCCCGTGGTGTTTCGTCGATTCTCTACCGCAATACGGACATATTGCAGACTCCGACACTGATGCAAGCCGAATAAAGACAGCTTCCTCGGATTCATGGAACCAGTCTATCTTGAGATTTTGCCCGAAAACGCGTGCAAAATATGCCGCTGCGGCTTCGGCTTCAGCGTTTTGGGGAACAGGCGATGTAATATTAGGTTTAGGGGTCCTTGCAGCACGCCCATACTTCTTCTCACCACCGTACGCGATCTCTGCATTGGAAAATATTACCTTGTAAGGTGCTCTTGCCATTGTTTTCACTCCTTATCGATTATGAAAAGATTAAAACGGCTAATGTGGCGTCTGTAGTCTAGCTCTCGTTTGTGGAAATAAGAGAGAGAGACTGTGCCATCTCCTTGTTGATTTGACTAACAATGCTGGACATTTTCAAGATTGATTTTGTGAGACGTTCATTCTGGTTTTTGAGTCCCTTTACTGTCTGTGTGAGTTCCTCGATCTCCTGTTTTGCACGGAGGATTTCTTCACGCATCCTGGAGTTCTCCTCAGCTAATCTTTCCTCTGGTTGCTTCGGATCCGCTGTAACTCTGGAATCATCCTTTTTCGGCCGTCCTCTCCTTCCGGTGGGTACGATATTGCCGTTCTCATCGAGTCTGCCAATCAGTTTCCTTTTCGCTCTGGGCTGGCCCAGTTCTGGTATCCACGTCGAGACAGAATCATATACGTATGTGACTTTCCGTCTCTTGTCATATTGCTTGACTATTGCCAAAGGGTTTATCTCCTTTCGATAGTGATGCTATAATGTTAACATAATATATAGCTATAATCAATCGTCAATAGTTACAATATAAGTTTACATAACTAGGATTTTTCCCGTCATTATGCCCGCTGCAGCCTTTCCTGCAAGATATCATGAGAGTTCCCCCAGGATGAATAACACAGTTTCTGGCGGCAAATACGAATCAGACACCTTGAGGAATAGGCTTCAGCCAAAGTACCCCAGTAACAAATCGAGGCTGCATGCCAACACAAAAAGTTGATACTGTAAAATATAGTCCTACACATAAGCATGATTTTCGTGTAATAATCGTAAAAAATTGTTGCTTATCGAACTCCATCGTCGATGAAAATGTGCAATTACGTTTTATATTCTTTCTTTCCTCAATATAATAGTTCAAGAATGACATTTCGTTATTATATGTAATATAGTTGTATAAACTTCAAAAGTAGTAAATTATAGTTGTATAAGATCTAATATAGTTGAACACATCGGGTAATGAGGTTGCCAGTATGCAAATACCCGTAAGGGCTTGGAGAAGCTATGAGCTAAAGATCAACAGCGAATCGCCTATTAAACTATATTGCAGATGTGAAACTATATTGCATCAGGCTCGGCTTTTTGTATGCAACTATATTACACGGTATCAAAAGTGTCGACCTGCAGCCCCGCTCTTTGTCCTTTTCCGCAATGATGTCCGCCACTCGCGGACAAAAACGGCAAAAGGCC
>CANQXH010000138.1 GCA_947627745.1 uncultured Oscillospiraceae bacterium | reverse complement strand
TGCGAATTACTCCCGAAACAAATCGAAAGTCTGAAAGCCGACCGCGAGAAAAAGCGCCGAGAGGTCGCGAGAGTTGCCGACGTTGTTCGTTACCACGAAAAAATATCTGCGGGGGATTATGTAGGCGGCATTGTTCGCGAACAGCAGACTATGGGCTTGAAAAGCAAAAGCCAATCTCCTGTCAACGAAAACAAAACGGAAAACCTTTCCAAAAAACAAGGCGGGTTGAAAAAATAAAAATTTTTTCAAAAAAGTGTTGACAAATTAAATTAAATGTGATATACTATATTATGAACAAAGAGATTTGTTCAAGAAAATATTGGTCGCCACCGTGGGCGTCGCATAAATGTACGGCTCGTCAAATATTGGTCGCCACCGTGGGCGTCGCACAAATGCACGGCTCGAAAATTTCGCGCCCTGTCTGTAATGGACAGGGCATTTTCGTAAATCAGGAGATATTATGGATATAAAACAGGGATATGTGTATCACATTAAAGATGAGTATTTTGAGATTGCAAAAGATGATAAATTAATGCAAAACAAAGAGAATGGTGCATATCGTCCAACTTATTTATGCGTTAAGGATGAAAAATCACCTATTTTGTGGATGGTTCCTATGAGCAGTCGTGTTGAGAAATATGAGCGCATTATAAAAGCAAAAACTCAAAAATATGGCGAGTCGCTTGGCATAATAATTGGTGAGTTTAACGGTAAAAAATCCGCTTTTTTGTTGCAAAATATGTTTCCTATTATTGAAAAATACTTAAGTCATATACACACAAAAAATAATGTTCCTGTTCCTGTTTCTGTAAGTTTGCAATCACAAATCGCAACTAATATGAAAAGAATTAAAAGATTGAACGCGCGTGGTAAAAAAGTAGTTTTTACTGATATATCAAGACTTGAAGCACTAATGATTACTGAAATGCGCGACACCAACAAAAAAATCGGTAACTCTTTTGAGATTGTTTCAAAAAAACTAGACAAGCTGAATGAAAGCTACGCAATACTTAACGCAAACCCGTACCTCAAACAAAGATATAGCCAACTTGCCGCTGAATACGAAAAGAAAAACGGCGTTTCGGTTTATGACACAAGTCTTGACGTTCCAAAGCGTTTTGACATTCACAATGAAATAATCGTGTCGGATTTAAAATTCAAGGCGGCTTACATTAAAGCGCGTGATGAATTTCGCAGCCAACAGGCAATTAAACAGACTCCTCAGCCTGCGCGCAAGCCGAGTTCTCCGAAACACGGCAAAAGATGATATTTAACAGCACCGCTCCCCTGCCGTTCATCGGCGGGGAGCTTTTTCTTTTCAATTTTGAAAAAACTAGAAATTATTTAATAATTAAGTGTTGACATTTGAGGTTTGATGTGGTATAATGTAATTAGCGGGTGATACCCATTCGCGATATTAGCTCCTTGACAATTTAATCGGACAGGCACATAAGTTCGCGGCTGTGGCATACGCGATGATGTTTCTGCTGTTATCCGCTTGCTCTATCCGTGGTCAAGCACATTTATTCAGCGCGGGAATAGGAAAGCAAGAGAAAACAGTCAGCCAAAAGCAACAACGCAGTTGCAAGTAGTAAAGAAACGGAGCGCAGACAATTGAGCAGTATACGCGAACATAATGATACTTACCGTGAGGTCTGAACCATAGGAATGGGCAGAGGTGAAAGTCCTATGCGCAGGGTGCGTGAATGCCTGCGGCTTGTCCTTGTAAGCAACGAATTTTCGGGGCGCAAGCCCCTTTCGGTGCGCGGACCTATCGTCCACGCACCATATACGCGAAAAGCGGGTTGTTCCCCGCAATTCGCTCCCACCAAATGCGATGTTTTATTAATTTGCAAAATCGTCTGTTTGTCACACGCGAAAGGAGTAAAAAATGCCACAGACAAACAAGAAGATTACCGCTCTCTACTGTAGGCTATCGCAGGAAGATATGCGATTGGGTGAAAGCGAGAGCATACAAAACCAGAAAAAGATACTAGAACATTACGCCAAAGAACATCATTTTCCGAATATACGTTTCTTTGTTGACGACGGCGTTTCGGGAGTTGATTTCGAGCGTGAGGGATTGCAGGAAATGCTCGACGAGGTTGAGGCGGGCAATGTTGCGATTGTTATCACGAAAGACTTGTCGCGGCTCGGAAGAAATTACCTCAAAACAGGTGAACTTATTGAAATAGTTTTTCCCGAAAACAATGTGCGGTATATAGCGATAAGTGATAATATCGACACGGCGCGAGAAGATAACGAGTTTATGCCGTTGCGCAACTGGTTTAACGAGTTCTATGCTCGTGATACATCAAAGAAGATACGCGCAGTTAAAGCCGAACAAGCGCGGCGCGGCGAACGCACAAACGGCGCATCACCGTATGGATATATAATCGACCCGAACGACCGCAATCATCTGATACCCGACGAAGAGGCTGCGCCCGTGGTGAAAAAAATCTTTGAACTCTTTGTCGAGGGGCGGAGTTTTTCGGGAATATGCGACTGGCTGAGGGAAAACAAGGTGTGTACCCCGTCAGAAATGTATCACCGTCGAGGAACTCCCGTTCCCTATCTTCGTCCGCACCCCGATTACATATATAATTGGGACGCAGGCTTGATAGCGGTTATTCTGTCGCGAAAAGAGTATATCGGCACGGCGGTAACGAACAAGGGTCATAGAGTTTCATACAAAGTCAAAAAACGCGTTACCACCAAAGATGACGAGCGTTGGTATTTTGAAAACGCGCACGAACCGATTGTAAGTGTAGAGCTTTTCGAGGCAGCACAGAAACGTCTGGAACAGCCCCATATGCGAATAAGAAGTGACAGCAAAAAGCAAGTGGTTGATATGTATTCGGGCTTGCTTTTCTGCGCGGACTGCGGGCGCAGGCTTAACGCCATAGCGGACGCTTACAACTGCGGCGCATATCGAAATCAAGCTCGTAGCGCACAAAAAATGGTTCGCTGCACTTCACATTATATCAAACGACACCTTTTAAGCGAGGTGTTGTTACTGGATATTAAGCGCGTTTTGGTAATGGTACTGACCGATGAACGCAAGTTTGCCAAGGATATGTCGCAAGCCTCCGAAGTTGAGTCCGTTGCAAATATAAAGGCATATAGACGTGAACTTGCGAAACTTCAAATTCGACTTGAACAGCTCAAAGTATTATTAATGAGAACTTACGAGGATAATGTTTTTGGTAAACTTTCAGACGAACAGTTTTCATTTCTTTCCGACGAATACGAAAAGGAGCAAGCGGACATAGAAACGCGAGCTGCAGAACTGAAAAAGAATATAGAAATTCCTGCGCAGCAGAACGAGAAGATTAGGAAGTTTGTTGCGGTTGCAAAGAAGTATGCATATATCGCCGACATAAACGACCTAACATTTGAAAGTCTGCACGCGCTTGTTGGCAAAATCATTGTACACGAGGCTGACGAAAACCATAATCGAGAAATAGAAGTTTTATATAACTATATCGGTAAAATCCCAAATGAGGGTTGCCCGATATATGTTTCGTACACTATCCCCAAATGCGGCAACACAAAAGCGCATATTTATGTCAAGTAATATCGCAAATAATATGCACCGAA
>CANQXH010000137.1 GCA_947627745.1 uncultured Oscillospiraceae bacterium | reverse complement strand
TACGGTTTGGAAAAAGTTAAGTTCCGAGGAGAAGACGCGAATTGAAAAGATTTGCGACCAAAAGATAGAAGAATACTTTAACCGCTGAGTTGGGACTGTTTTCCGAAGGAATGAACGGAGGATCAACATGCTGCACGATGGACTATATGAACAGGTAATCAATAAAGGATTGGATACGGAGCTTGCTAATGCGGACAAGCTCAGTCAGACTGCGCCAATTGATACTGCAGAAGCGTCCAAAGTGCTGGCGAAGTATGTAGCCGAAGTCGTTGAACGTGGGCTGGACAATCTCCGTGACAATGGCGGAGACCTCAACGCGCAGGTCGCGCTGACCAATAAGCTCATTACTACTATCCAGGCAGAAACAAAAGAAGCTGACTTCGACTCGCTCTCTGTAGCAGAGCGGGCAGAGCAGCTTCTTGCGCTCTTTGACCGGCAAAACAGCATTTGGGCACTGGATGAGAAAGCAGAAGTTGTGCGTCCAGAGACCTCTATTGCACAATCCAGCCTGTTCACCGGCGCTGTTCACGAGCCGCAGATGTACACCGAGCTCAAAAAAGAGATCATGTCCTGTAATCGGATCGATATGCTGGTGTCCTTTATCAAGTGGAGCGGCCTGCGTCTCATCATGGATGAGCTTATAACCTTCACACAAAAGGGTGGGGAACTTCGGATTATTACGACCTCCTATATGGGCGCGACCGATGTCAAGGCCATCGAGGAGTTGCACAAGCTCCCCAATACGCAGATCAAGGTCAGCTACAACACCAAAATCACGCGCCTCCATGCGAAGGCTTATATCTTCTATCGGGATACAGGCTTTACGACGGCTTATGTGGGTTCCTCCAATCTTTCCAATGCGGCGTTGACCAGCGGCCTGGAATGGAACACGAAGATCACAAAAAAGGATCTTCCGGAGACCATCGACAAAGTGGCCGCAACATTCGAATTTTACTGGAATGACAAGGAGTTTGAATATTACGACGAGGGACAGCGGGAGCGCCTTGCCCGTGCGCTGCAGGCCGAGAAATACTTTGACAGTAACAACCCTGAAATCTATACCATAGACATCCAGCCTTACTCTTATCAGCAGGAGATTCTGGATAAGCTGGAAGCCGAGCGCACGGTCCGTGGCTATACGCGCAACCTAGTAGTCGCCGCTACGGGCACAGGAAAAACGGTCATTTCTGCATTGGATTACAAGCACTTTCGCAAGAAGAATACAGGACGACCTTGCCGCCTACTGTTTATTGCCCACAGGGAAGAAATCCTCAAACAGAGCCTATATACTTTCCGGGCAGTTCTAAAGGAGGCCAATTTCGGAGAGATGTTCGTGGGCAGCTATCGCCCGGACAGCATCGACAACCTGTTCATGTCCATCCAAACCTTCAACGCACAGGACTTCACGTCGAAGACCTCACCGGATTTCTATGATTACATCATCGTGGACGAGTTCCACCATGCGTCGGCTCCCACGTATCAAAAGCTGCTCTCATATTATCAACCGAAGATTCTGCTTGGGTTGACCGCTACGCCGGAACGAATGGACGGCAAGAGCATTCTCGGCTACTTTAACAACCGTATTGCGGCGGAAATCCGCTTGCCGGAGGCTATTGACCGAAAGCTCCTGAGCCCTTTCCAGTATTTCGGCGTGACTGATACGGTGGACCTTGACAAGTTGAAGTGGGCAGCAGGTGGCTACGACAAGGGGGAGCTCTCCAAAATCTATACGCTCAGCGGCATGATAGCGAACCGGCGAGCGGACCTGGTTATATCTTCTCTGCTGAAATATGTGACCGACGTCGACGATGTCAAAGGCCTGGGCTTCTGCGTTTCGGTGGAGCACGCTGAGTTCATGTGCCGGTATTTCAGCAAACATGGGATCCCGTCTATGTTCCTGACCGGAAGCTCTCAGGATGAAGAACGCCGCAGCGCGAAAGATAGCCTCGTTTCCGGCAAAGTGCGATTTATTTTTGTGGTGGATATCTATAACGAAGGTGTGGATATTCCAGAGGTCAATACGGTTCTGTTCCTGCGGCCAACGGAATCGCTGACAATCTTCCTGCAACAGCTTGGACGCGGTCTTCGTTTGGCCGAGGATAAAGAATGCCTGACCGTCCTTGACTTTATCGGCCAGGCAAACAGGAAATATAATTTTGAGGACAAATTTGCCGCGTTGCTCTCCAACACAGCCCGCAACGTGTCACGGGAGATCAAGGACGGCTTTGTGTCTGCCCCCAAGGGCTGCTATATCCAGTTGGAGAAAAAGGCAGCAAAATATATCCTCGATAATATCCGTGCTTCCTATGGCAACACCGCAGGCCTAGTGGCGCGTGTTGCTTCCTTTGAGGAAGATACTGGCATGAAACTGAGTCTTGCCAACTTCCTGGACTATTACCATCTCGATCCGCGGAGCATCTACAAGTTCGCAACCTTCTCCCGGCTGTGTGCCCGCGCTGATGTGATCGATGATTTCACAGAACCACTGGAAGAGACGATGACCAAGGCGATGGCAAGGCTGGCAGTGATTGATTCCCGTCGCTGGATCTCCTTCCTGCTGGATTTGCTGCCGCGGCTGGATGATGTGGATTTCCATAAGCTCTCCGACATCGAAAAGCGGATGTTGCAGATGTTTTATATCACGGTCTGGGGCAAGGCTGCTGAAGACTGGAGCAGCGATGAGGTTAAGGATAATCTCTACGCGCTGGCTGATAGTCCAGTGCTGCTCGGCGAGCTAACCGACCTACTGAGATATCAATATGATCGCATTGACTTTATTGACGCTCCGGTAGACGTGGGCTTTAACTGCCCGCTGGATCTGCATTGCACCTATACCCGTGACCAACTACTGGTGGCGCTGGATTTCCTAAAGCCTGCCACGGTGCGTGAGGGCGTGAAGTGGCTACCGGATCAGAAGTTGGATGTGTTCTTTGTAACACTAAATAAAGCGGATAAAGACTATTCGCCCACGACTATGTACAACGACTATTCGATCAACGAATGGCTGTTCCACTGGCAGAGCCAAAGCACCACGGCGGAGCATTCTTCTACAGGCCAGCGGTACATCCATCACAGAGAACAGGGCAGCAAGGTGCTGCTGTTCGTCCGCGAGTTCAAGGCCGATCGGATCACCAACGGTGCCGAGGCCTATACCTATCTCGGCACAGCCAGCTACGTGAAGCACGAGGGCGAGAAGCCTATGAATATCACTTGGCGACTGGATGCACCAATCCCGGCGAAGTATTTGAAGAAGACAAACAAATTGGTTGTAGGATAGAGCGCAAAGAATAATAGTCCGAGGGACTTCCTTTGTAATCGCAGTCTATTATCTCTGAACTTCCGTTCTCCTATGTGGAATGTGTTTGTGCTACAAAGGAGATACTGGACGGTAGCGACAAATGGGGCGACAGTGAAGAATAAGTAGCGTCTTGAAAGCTCACCGCTGCGCAAATCCGCCATCAAGACAAGTTGGTTGGCTGGTAGAAAAGAGGTTTGCCCTGAAATGTAGGATAGGGGGAAATGTGTCTGCTGCGGAAAAGACTTATCTGGGATTATAGATTGTGAAGATGAATCGTCATTGCATTATGATCATATTGTTTCTCTTCA
>CANQXH010000136.1 GCA_947627745.1 uncultured Oscillospiraceae bacterium | reverse complement strand
CGACCTTCTTTAGTATCTCTATAATCCCCTGCAGTCTTGCGACCTTGTTTTCCAACAAGCGATAGTTTTTTAGAGTCACTTCTTTTTTGCCGGAACGGATATCAACGGACGCCTTGATCCATGCGTATATCGTGCTGCGGGGGATGCCGGTATCGGAAAGAATCGAAGCAACGGATTCCCCAGCGCGATAGCGTTCAACCACTGACTGCTTTACAGATTCGTTGTACTTGTTATTCAAAATAACCATCTCCTTCGGAGATCATTGTAGCATGAATTCGAAGAAATGGTAGGATAAAACCAATTCAAAGCACGCCGCTGCTAAACCACAACGAGGTGAAAATTTGCCATATTTTGCCGGACGTCAGCCCCACGACGGTGGAGGCCGTACTGGGAGCCATGGTGAAGGACGGTACAATCAAGCAGATCAGTTCCGGGAGAACGTCAAAGTATCTGAAGGCGTAAAAAACTATAAAACAGGCGTGGACTTACGGTTTCCTGTGTGGATTGTTTGTGGGCAAGAAGAAATCTAACCATTCTGTTAGACAGCTCAAGATCAAAGGAAAGTTCGTGCTAAAGTCTGCCGCCTTTGTGGGGAGCAGGCTTTTACTGGTTACGGAAACCACCGGTTCTGCCGGTGGAGGCGTCCCGCAAAAAGCTTTGGCTTCAAGCATCGAGCAAAGCGAGCTACTAACAGGAAGTTTTCAATCATGGAAGGCTTCTGTTAGAACAGCGATTGCCCGTTTACGAGCTGTAGGGCAAGCGACGCAAATGAAATGAATTTCAGCGCGTCTTGAGACGTATGCCGGTAATATGCTCTTTTTTCGTCCACGAGCACCCTTAATTATCGCTCCAAAGAAGGTATCATCGAATTCCACGATCTGACCAAGAATATAGTGCTCGTCACGCATTTCCATAGCGGTAAAGATGCGTCACAAAAGATGCTAGGCGGTCTTATAGCACACCTCGATTATATCCGCCAAGGCCAACGCGGAGACGCAACGTTTGTCACAGACCATCAGATAGATCGCACAGAACTATTTATGGAGGGACAGATGACTGCGGTGCATGACTGTGTTAGCGGTGAGAGGGCTCTGGTGACGGCACTTGGGACACTGGAAGCGGCGGTAACCACGGATGGCATAGCAATGCCAGTGCTCACAGACAGTGCATTCAAACCTTTTGGGGCACTTGACCTTGTAAAGATACTCGAAGCAGGCTTTCTCGTTGTGAAAGTGTTTGATAAACTGGCTAAAACTCAGGCCTTTTTTCTTAGACATCGCTGACACCACCTTTATGGTGTCATAACAAATGAAAATATGTCCATTATTTTGGACGAATCCCATATCTGGCGTCATGCTATTTAACCCGACAATCCAAATTGTAATTAAACTGTTAAAACAAATGATTACGGGTTCGTTATGTATTGAAAAATGAAAAGTTTTATGCTATACTACTTGCGTCAGTACGAGCAGTCAGATCAGACTTCGTATGGCTCGCGTAAATGCGGGCGGCATCGTGCCAACGGGCATTGATGCATCTGTTTGTGGCACATGTTCCCCGATATGCTTGTCATGCACCTATACCATCACGCCTGCATTGGTGTGTGAATGAGGATGTGTACTTGTATATCATTGTAATAGTGTCGAAACCTATAAGATAGAGCAAACAGGAATAACTTGTTTGGGAAGTCGGATTTGTGCTGGTGCGAAATGTGATACACGGCTGCATAGTTCCTTTGTTATTGGCGGAATGGGAAGTCCCCTCATCTGCGGATAAGGGCCAATAATAACAAAGGAGGTGAGTTCGTGAAAAAGGCGGACAACCCTGTTGTCATTATCAATGGCAACAACAATGAAGTGGAAGTCAAGGTTACCGTTACGGAGACCTCTTCCCAAAAACCCGCTGCTGTCATTATTGCAATTGCTGTGATTGTGGCAGCGACCGTACTGGCTGTATCACAATGCTGCCCTGATTTGCTTGCTGATCTTGTCCGTTGGATTGTCAGCGTAGCAGTTGGTAGCTAACACCAGTACATTTTTAAGAAATGAGGTGTTATGCCTTTGACATACGCTGGTTGCCCTCTTTACGGACTCAAATCAAAGAAAATGCTTAAACTTCTGCTACATATTGAGGATAGCAGATTTTTGAAACAAGATTATGTTGCTTCATTAGTTTCTCCTTATATCGATAAAAGGTGCAAACCGCGTTTAATTGAAGCTCCACGAGAGGAGCTAAAAGCAATACAAAAGCAAATAAAACAGATTTTGGGGCAAATTGTAGTGCCACCAAATGTGTTTTCTGGTGTTAAAGGACGCTCATATGTGGATAATGCTGTAATGCATACTGGTAGCAACCGAAGAAACTTATTTAAAATTGATTTAACAGCTTTTTTCCCGTCGATTAGCAGAGAAACAGTTTATCATTTTTTCTGTGAAGATTTATGCTGTTCACCTGATGTTGCGGAAGCACTTACCAATCTCACAACTATTGATCTTGAAAAAACTCGGGCAAATTGCTTAGATGAAATATATTATTTTTTGGATGCAAAAGGGGTATCGTGCAGAAACCATTTAATATCAGGAGCTCCTACAAGTCAGATCATGTCGTATCTTGTAAATCATGATATGTTTGATGAAATGCAAAAGGTGTCAGACGACAATGGTGTCATAATGACTGTCTATGTTGATGATGTAACTTTTTCTACAGAAAATCGAATTTCAGGGGATTTTAAAAGGAGTATTATTGCTATTGTACGCAAATATGCCTACAAAATATCTAAGGCAAAAGTGAAAGGATACACGAAACTATATCCGAAAATGGTCACAGGAGTAGTGATCGATTCGGCGGGTAAGACGGTTATTAAAAATAGTATGCGCAAGAAAATCATTAAGGAGCATAGTTATTTGCGCAAGCACCCAGAAGACGCAAAGTCACGACAACGATTAAGGGGGTTGTTGGCAGTAGCAAGGCAAGTAAACCCTTATGCATTCCCAACAATTTACAGATTTGCATTTGATAAGAGAGTATAGTATATTGGAGCTATTATTAATGTAACTTTTGAGGTTGCATTTTTTCCGGACATAAACCAGACATAAAATAGAATTGGATGTTTTGCATTGTAACCTACGATGTGCGAGTTCGAGTCTATATCCACAATTTATAAAAAATCTTTTTTATTGTGGTTTTCCATCAAGAGACAATAAAAAAGATATTGTCCCCGAAAAGCCTTGCGCCGCAAGGCTTTTCGGCGCTTAATGGGGCGAAATTTCGGGATTCAAAACCGTAGATATAAAATGCGTTTTTTCCGCTTTTTGTAGACTTGAACCCTCGTGGTGGGCGGAATACCCCAAAAATCAAAAGCAGCAGGCAGGAAAAATCCCGCCTGGTTTTCATTTTTCAGAGCCAATCGTTTTTTTGAAGTGCCCCCAAAAAGTTAGACAATAATTTGAAGAAAAAATTATT
Organism: uncultured Oscillospiraceae bacterium; assembly: GCA_947627745.1. Taxonomy (GTDB): domain Bacteria; phylum Bacillota; class Clostridia; order Oscillospirales; family Oscillospiraceae; genus Faecousia. The sequence continues at coordinate 191 of CANQXH010000136.1, read as the reverse complement.
CAAGCTACCGAAAGGGCTTGCTGTCTGTGAATTGCGGGCGGCAAGCCCTTTAACTTTGCCTTGATGCGGCGGTTGTTGTAGTAATCCAAATATTCAGTCAGTTCTTGCTTGAAGTGTTCCATAGAACGAAACTCCTGCAAATATAGCAATTCGCTCTTGAGTAACCCGAAGAAGTTTTCCATAACGGCGTT
>CANQXH010000135.1 GCA_947627745.1 uncultured Oscillospiraceae bacterium | reverse complement strand
AGAGGCTCATAGTGGCCCACCCCCTCCACCGGGGCGGCGATGGTCTCCTTGTAATAGACCCGGCCGCTGTCCAGACTGGCGTCCAGGCCGAACCGCTCCTTCAGGGCGCGGAGGAGCACCTCCCGCTGCACCCGGCCCATGACCTGCACCCGGATCTGCAGGGTGCCTTGATCGAAAAGGACGCGCAGCTGGGGGTCCTCCTCCTCCAGGGTTTTCAGCTTGGGCAGCGCCAGGGCGGGGTCCTCCCCGGTTTGGAGGCGGTAGGTCATCACCGGCTCCGTTACCGGCGGCAGGGCGTCGGGAGCGGCGCCCAGGCCCTGGCCCGCCCAGGTGGCGGTGAGGCCCGCGGCGGCGCAGAGGGTCCCCGCCTCCACCGCCTCCGGGGCGGTGAATTTGTCCCCGGAGTAGAGCCGGAGCTGGGTGATCTTCTCCGTCAGGGGCTCCCCTTGACGGGTCCGGTAGGTCAGGGGATCCCGCACCCGGAGGGCACCCCCGGTGAGCTTCAGCCAGGTCAGCCGCACGCCCTGGGGATCGTAGGTGATTTTATAGACCCGGGCGCCCAGGGCTTCCTCCCGGGACGGCCGGGGTGCGTAGGCCTCCAGATCCGCGAGAAGCTCCGCCACCCCTTCCAATTTGAGGGCGGAGCCGAAACGGCAGGGGAAGATCCGCCGCCCGGCGATCAGGCCCCGGAGATTTCCCTGGGTGACCTGGCCGGTTTGCAGGTAGGTTTCCAGCAGGGCCTCGTCGCACAGGGCCGCCGCCTCCGAAAGGGCGTCCATGGGCTGCCCAAAATCCACACAGCCCGGATCCAGATGGGCTTGCAGCGCTTCCATCAGCGCTTCCCGGCGCTCCTGGGCCAGATCCATCTTGTTGACAAATAAAAATACCGGCACCCGGTAGCGTTTCAGCAAATTCCAGAGGGTGACGGTGTGGGCCTGGACTCCCTCCGCGCCGCTGACCACCAGCACGGCGCAGTCCAGCACCGGCATGACCCGCTCCGCTTCGGAGGAGAAATCCACATGGCCCGGGGTGTCCACCAGGGTCACGTCCAGGCTCTCGGTGGAAAACAGAGCCTGCTTGGAGTAGATGGTGATGCCCCGCTCCCGCTCCTGGGCGTCGCTGTCCAGCAGGGTGTCCCGCCGGTCCACCCGCCCGAGGGACCGCCGGGCCCCGGAGGAAAAGAGCATGGCTTCGGACAGGGTGGTTTTTCCCGCGTCCACATGGGCCAGCAGACCAATACCACAAGGGATCTTTTTCTGTTCTTCCGCCATCCAAGAGCGCCCCCTTCCGCGGGTCATTTCAGACATTATAACACGGAAGGGGGCAATAGTCGATAGATAAACCGCCGATTTTAGAAAAATGTGGTGTTGCTTGCCCAAAGGAATGTGGTACTTCCCGCGTATGGCAGGTTTTATTACTTGGGCAGATTGGGGTAGATGTGAACCGTGAGCTTATCATCCCGGGAGCGGTATACGGTAGCTTTCTTCATTATAAGCTTCCAAAGCCTGTTCTTTTCTTTGACTGTCAGGGTAGGGTAATTTTCCAGAATGTGCTGGGTGGTTGGAATAATTTGAACGGTTGTCTGTTCCCTCTGCCGCCCTTCTCCCTGCTGCCGGAGAAGATCTGCTTCGGTGCTTTGGAGTTGCTTAATTTCTTTGGCCAGGGATGCGTTTCGCTTGGAAAACATATCAATGGTGTACACACCTTTCTCCAGATATTCACAGATGTTTTCCTGCTGAAGCTGGAGCTGGGTAAGCTGTCCGCGAACTGCTTCCAACGCGGTAGCAACAGGATCGGCTTTTGGCTGCCGGTCAGATTCAATTTCGAGAATATAGTTTTCCAGCCAATCTCCCATCGCTTTATGGATGCTGTTTTCCACGACTTCGCATTTTATTATCTTGCAATCACATCCTCGTGTGGGACATCGATACCATGCGGTAGGACTTTCCTTCGGATGTGGGAGGTAGCGTTTCATGATTGCGCCACATTTTTCACAGAATAGAAGTCCCGCAAAGGGATTCTTCAAATCCCTCTCCGCATGAACGGAGATGTGGCTGTATTTTGACTGGACTGCCTTTACGCGGTCCCACTGTCCTTCCGTGATGATCGGCTCATGGAGTCCGTCGTAGAGATCATAGTCATCGTTCAGGATGCGTGTCTTTGCAAGGAATCCATCTTTGACTATTTTCTTCACAGGTTCTCTGCGCCAGCGGATCTTGCCCAAGTACACTTCGTTGGTCAGGATGTTCACGATGGAGGTCTGGCCCCATGCACCCTTTCTGGCTGGGATGTGCATATCATTCAGGGCATAGGCTATCGCATTGTAGCCCATGCCCTGCTGCCCGTACATATCAAAAATCATTTGAACGACCTTGGCTTCCTCTGGTTCAATGCGAAGGCTGTTGCCTTTCTGTCCAGCGAGCTTATATGGTCGGTATCCGTAGGGAGCTATGGATCCCATGAACTTGCCCTCGGATGCGGACTGGTTTCTGCCCCGCACCAGACGCTTGTTGATGGTTTTCAGTTCATAGCGGCTGAACATGAATTTCATATCGGTGAACTGCTCGTCGGATTCGTTTTGCAGATTGTAGGTTTTGCCGGGGGTGATGATCTTGCAGCAGTTTGTCTGGAAGATCTGCATGATATAGCCTGCTTCCATAGAGGAACCTCTGGACAGTCGTTCGATGTCCATGCAAACCACACCCGCATACATACCGGTGCTGACCATATCCAGGAGTCGCATCATCTGAGGACGGGCCGCCAGGGACTCACCGGATACGACTTCCTCCAGAACCTCCACCACATTCAAGTTCTTATCCTTACAAAATCTGTCAAGGATCTGACGGTGGCGGGACAAGGTTTCCTCAACGGAAACTTCATCATAATCCGTGTCCAATCTGGACTTTCTCAAATACATCAAGCATCGATCCAAGTTGTCACTTCCTCCCTGCCGGGGCTACGCCGCAGGATCCAGGTCATCCTGTTCTACCGTACTGCGGAGGATCGCTTCTGTAATCAGTTCCGTGACCGCAGAAAGGATAATCTGGATTTCCTCGCTGTTGGTGTTTGCGCAAAAATCGTTGTGGATGATGATATTCGGTTCCATCGTCACCGCACCTTTCTGAATGCGGGAACGGCGGCGCCATTTTTGTAGCACACACAATACCCGAAAGCACTTTGGAAAGCTATTGACAAAGCCACCGAAAAAGCGGTGGCAAAGCTTGTGATACTATCCATATAAAATAAACGGTTTCTTTCTCTATCCCAAATGGGATTTAACATCATAGGCATTACCTCCATAAAAAAGTACGGAGCAGGTCGTGTGGCCTGCCCCTGGGTTGATGATTTACATCGTTTGTTGGAAATTGTGTTCTTCTTCCTCGGCCTCCGCCTGCGCCAGAAATTCGTTGAAATCCTGCTCGTCCAGGACCGCCTGTTCTTCGCCCTGGGCCAGCGCCATGGCGGCGCCCATGGCAAGGCCAAGGACGGCTCCCATATTGGAACTGGCCTGCTCCGCCTCGATCCGCTTCCGCCGTTCCTCGGGGTCTTCGCTGCCGTCCTCTATCAGCCGGCCAGCAGATACAAGACTGCGCAGACCAGCGCCGACATGATCGTAGACGCCGCCACTGAAAGCATCGTCAGCCTTCTGATTTTCTGTTCCAGCCGGAGCGTAGCAGCCTCCATAGATTTGAGACTGTCGGAGAGCAGCTTGGAGATTTCGGAAAAATTTTTCTCTCTCACGCTCCCATCCTGTCGCAGGGTACTGCGGATGGATTCCTCCAGCTCCCGGCCGTTCGTTTGCAGAA
>CANQXH010000134.1 GCA_947627745.1 uncultured Oscillospiraceae bacterium | reverse complement strand
GACATGATCCGCCGGGCGTTAGATCTGAACGTCAACTGCCTGGTGCTGTGCCAGGCGGAGCTGCCGGAGGAGCTGCGGGAGCTGCCAACCCAGACCTGCATCATCTCCACCCCCTTTGACGCCTACCGGGCCGCCCGGCTGATCTTCCAGTCCACGCCCATCGGGCGGATCTGCCGGACCAAGGATCTAGTCTGCTTTCACCTGGACGACCGGGTGGACGACGTGCGGGAGCAGGTGCTTCAGCACCGGGACTCCTGCTACCCCATTCTGGACGAGAACGACCGGGTGGCCGGGGTGCTGACCCGCTACCATCTGCTGCGCCCCCGGCGGAAACGGGTGGTGCTGGTGGACCACAACGAGGCCTCCCAGTCCGTTCCGGGGCTGGAGGAGGCGGAGATTCTGGAAATCATCGACCACCACCGGCTGGCGGATATCCAGACTGCCAATCCCATCTACGTCCGCAACGAGCCGGTGGGCTCCACCAATACCATCATCGCCAGCATGTTTCAGGACCGGGGCCTGATGCCCTCGGAGAAAATGGCAGGAATGATGGCGGCGGCCATTCTGTCCGACACCGTCATGTTCAAGTCCCCCACCTGCACCCTCCGGGACCGGCGCACCGCCCAGCGGATGGCCCGGATCGCCAACGTGTCCCTGGAGGAGCTTGGGCGGGACATCTTTTCCGCCTCCCTGGAAAGCCGCACCGCCCGGGAGCTGCTTTTTACCGACTACAAGGAGTTCCACATCGCGGGCCACGCCCTGGGGGTGGGACAGGTCACCTGCATGGACAGCCCTCGGATGCTGGAGCGGAAGGCGGAATTTTTGGAGCTGATGCGCGCCGCCGCCAAGGAAAAGGGGCTCTCCATGATCCTTCTGATGCTGACGGATGTCCTCTTGGAAGGCACGCAGCTGCTCTACATAGGGGACGACGACACCATCTTCCAGGCCTTCGGCGTGCCGCCCAAGGACAACGCCGTGTTTCTGCCCCATGTGATGAGCCGGAAAAAGCAGGTCATTCCCATGCTCTCCGCCCTCTGGGGGTAAGATATGGGATTTGAAGGTCTGCTAGGCAATCCCCGGCTGAAGGAAAATTTGAAATCGTCCCTGGCGTCGGGGCGGCTGTCTCACTGCTATCTGATCTCCGGCCCAACGGGCTCCGGAAAGCGCACCCTGGCCCGGCTCCTGGCCGCCGCCATCCTCTGCCGGGGGGAGGGGGAAAAGCCCTGTTTGCGCTGCCGGGCCTGCCGGAAGGTTCTGGCCGGCACCCACCCCGACGTGATCACCGTGGACGACCCGGAGAAAAAAACCGTCCCCGTGGAGCGGATCCGAGTCGCCCGGGCGGAGCTTTACATCCGGCCCAACGAGGCGGAGAAAAAAATACTGCTCATTCCCCGGGCCCAGGATCTGGGCATTCCCGGGCAGAACGCCCTGCTGAAGGTGCTGGAGGAGCCGCCAGGTTACGGCGTGTTTCTGCTTCTGACGGACGCGGCGGACAAGCTGCTGCCCACCGTCCGCTCCCGGAGCACAGAATTGGAGCTAAGTCCGCTTTCTAAGGACATTTTGATCCAGCAGTTGAAAAACGACTTCCCTCAGGCTGCTTCTGAGGCCATTTCCCAGGCCGCCGCTCAGAGCGGAGGCTTCTTAGGCGCCGCCCGGGCCCTGCTGGAAGCCGAGCCCGACGAAAACGCCCAGGCCTTCGCCGCCTGCGTGGCCCAGTCCGATCCGGTGGCCCTGCTGCGGCTGCTGATTCCCATGGAAAAGTGGAAGCGGGACCGGCTGATCGCCCAGCTCCAGATCTTTCTGGAGCTGCTCCAAGGGGCTCTGGTATGTCAGGCGGGTCTGCCGGAGCCGATGCCCGGCACCCGGGAGATCGGCGCGAGGAGGGATGGCGCCACCCTCCTGCGGGGGGTGGAAGCGCTGAAAAAAGCCATTGAATATGCCCAGGGCAACGTCTCCCCTGCCGCCGTGTGCGGCTATCTGGCGTATGCCCTGCGTTAAAAATAAAGGAGTTTACCATGGATGAACAAGAATTAGCCCACTCCGCCCAGGTGGTGGACGTCCAGTTCCGCCCGGGGCAGAAGGTCTACTATTTTGATCCCCAGGGGCTGAACCTGAGGCCTGGGGATCATGTGATCATCGACACTGCCCGGGGACCGGAGTATGGCATCTGCGCCAGCGCCTGCCATCGGGTCCTGGACCGGGATCTGACGGCCCCTCTGCGCCCCGTGCTGCGGCTTGCCACCCCCCGGGATGAGCAGATCGCCGCCGACAACCGGAACAAGGAAAAACGGGCCTGCGATATTTGCAACCAGCGGATCCGGGAGCTGGGGCTGGATATGCAGCTGGTCAGCGCCGAGTGCGCCTTCGACGGAAGCAAGCTGCTGTTTTTCTTCACAGCCGACGAGCGGGTGGATTTCCGGGAGCTGGTGAAAAATCTGGCCGGGATCTTCCACACCCGGATCGAGCTGCGGCAGATCGGCGTCCGGGACAAGGCCAAGATGGTGGGCGGCCTGGGGATCTGCGGCAGGCCCTTCTGCTGCGCCAGCTTCCTGGAGGATTTTCAGCCGGTATCCATTAAAATGGCCAAGACTCAGAATCTGAGTCTGAACCCCACAAAGATCTCCGGCACCTGCGGACGGCTCATGTGCTGCCTCAAGTACGAGCAGGACGCCTATGAGGATTTAATCCGCACCAGCCCCAAGGCGGAGTCCCTGGTGGACACCCCCGACGGCCGGGGCACGGTGGTGGAGCTGGATCTGCTGCGCCAGCGGGTGCGGGTGCGCATGGAGGCCCAGCCGGAGACGGTGAATACCTACGCCAATACCGACGTTGCCGTGCTGCGCAACGGCAAGGCCAAGAAAAACGATCCGCCCATTCCCGCCGACCTGGCCCCCATTTCCGGGGCCGGTAAGCGGGCAAAGCCCGCGGAGGCCGAGCAGGAGGCGGTGCATCTGGAGCCCATACGGTTCCGGTACAGCACGGACACCATCGCCGATGCCTACGACCAGGAGGAGCCCAAGGAGGAGGACAGCGGCCGCCGTCCCCGCCGGAAGCGCCGGGCCAAGCCGGAACAGGAGGCAGCCCCCCAGGCTCCGGCAGGCAAAGCGCCGGAGGCCGAGCGGAAGGAATCCGCCGAAGCCGGAGAAAAGGCCGAGCGCAAACCCCGCCGCCGCCCCAATTTCCGGCGGAAAAAGCCCCGCTCCGGGCCCGCGGCGGAATAGAGCCTGCCCTTGGATGCCTTTGTCGAAGAAACACGCACCCCCGCCAAAAGGCGGGGGTTATGCTTTCAATCGTCCCCGCAGGGGACTCCATATAACTTCTTCACTAATCACTATTACTTATTACCTTCCAATATCGGCCCTGCATCTTTAGTGAAAAGTGAATAGTGAAAAAGTAAAAATCGGCAACCCTCTGGCGAGGCTTGCCGATTTTTGTCTAACCACAATAAAAAAGATTCTTTCGGCTTTTTGGCGAAGAGACTTGAACTCTCACCGACAATGTCTTATGTTTTCGGATTTGGCTGCGACTGTGAAAGGCAGTCGCTTTTTTAGTAGAGCGGCTGTTCCACTTCAAGCCCGCCGGCAAAGACAACCTTGATCCTCTCTTTGGATTCTATTATAACACATTCGAGGATTTGGCGCAAGAGGGAATTGTCAAATTTTATTGGGTGATTTTTCAGCCCGTCGAGGACGTCATAGATTTCGTCGAGGCGGGATTTAGAGTTCTGGCGTTTTTGCATGGCGTCAGTGATCTGTGAGAGCTGCTGTTCAAGGCTGGCTTTCTCATTCATCAGCTCGGTTGCTCTGCGCTCGTCGAATTGTTCGGCGTTTTCCGCGGATATGGCGCTCATCATGGCTCGGA
>CANQXH010000133.1 GCA_947627745.1 uncultured Oscillospiraceae bacterium | reverse complement strand
TGACAGAAGATGCCGCCGTTTTCGGAGTATCCTGCCGGCAAGCCGTTGGCCTTGTGATCCTTGGCGTCCGGGGATTCAGGGATGCAGGGCGTGTTTATGAGAAGGCCGAGGCCGGTGTCCATGTGTTCCCGCACGGAGTCCATGGCTCGTATGTTTTTCTCCCGCTCACCGCATCCGGCAATGACCATCCAGCTCTGGGTGTTGACCCAGATTTTTGCGTAATCGTTTCTGTTGGAGCCCACGGGGTTGCCGTCGTCGTCGATCCCCCGTAGATACCAAGCCCCGTCCCAGGAGTATTTGGACAGAGCGTTCTCCTGCTTTTCGATCAGTTCTCTGAAGTGCGCCGCCGATTGACTGTCGCACCGCATCTCCGCCAGATCAGAGAGTTCTCTCAGCGCGTAGATGTGCTGCTGGGACACCATGACGCTCTCGCCCCTGCCCTTCCTTCCAAACGGTCCGAGGTGGTCGTTCCAGTCGGAGAACAGGATCAAGGGAAGGCCGTGAGCCCCCAAATGGTTTTCGGTAAACGCAACGCCGCGCAAAAGATGTTCCCAAAGGGGTGCGGGATGGACGGGCGTTTTCAGGTCTGTGTCCAGGAACGGGATCACCTCATCGAGAACGGAACCATCACCGGATTCAGCAATGATGGCGTAAGCGAGATATACCATCCAGATATGGTCGTCGGAGCGGGTGATGTCCTGGGGCGGGCGTCCATCTTCGGGCCAGCAGGTGTGGACCGCATGACCGTCCTCAAGCTGCTGACTGGCAAGATACTTCAGCATTTCCGCGGCCCACTCCGGCTTCCTGTATGCCTGGGCCAGCATATCTTGGGCCGAATCCCGGAAGCCAACGCCCCGAATCCCAGAGGCGGAGGAGCTGATGGAGCGGGAGAAGCGGGCCGTTGCCACACTTTGTATGGGGTTCCATGTGTTGATCTGGCGCTGGGCATCGGCGTCGGGGATCTGGCATTGGTAGACCCCAAGATGCTTTTGCCACCACTCCATATTCTTCTTAAACTGCCCGTCTACGCTGTCCTTCGCCCTGAGTAATTTCAAGGTCTCGGCGGTCTTTCGCTTTGCCGCCGCGCTGTCCACAAGGACGCCGGGAGTAACGCCAAGGAAAAAGCTTAAGCGCTTCTCCGCTCCGGCTTCAAGAATAACATGGTTGTGCAGGGCCCCGCAGGGCTCGCCGCCGGCCATGTTCTGATTGCCAAGCCTGCCGGCTTCAACGCCCACGGGATTGCGCTCATCGCGGTAATTCCCGCAAAAAGTATCACGGTTGCAGCACCAGGAGTCGATTTTATCACCACAGGCAAAGTAGACCACCGGGGCAATCGTGGGATTGGCCTGCATCCAACTGGTATAGGTGTAGAGGATCGCGTCCACATCGTTGTCATAGCGGCAGTCGGCATTCCACTTGATGTAGTACCCCAGCTTCACCTCATTGTCAAAAGCAAGCTGTGAAAATTCAACATACGCGAACACATCGCACTCCACCGTCTCGCCGCGCAGGTTCGTGAGCGCCAGGTCCCAGATCAGTGTGTCGCTGTCGGTGGCCATAAAGAGCTTCAGAACGGCTTTCAGCCCACCTTTTTCGGCGGTAAACTCCGAGTAGCCCGTAGAGTGGGCAGCCTGCCACTTGTCAAGCCGCGTCTCACAGGGCCGGAAGGTAGGCGACCATGTTGTGCCGTCAGCCATGCGAATATAGATGTAAAAACCGGGGCTGTCGATAGGCAGGTTGTAGAAGCGGTAACGGGTAACGCGGCAGTTTTGCGGCGTCCTCCACCAAACCATTCCCCCGCCAGCCTGAGATACAAAGGCGTGCATTTTGCCGTTGGACAGGTAGTTGATCCAGGGAGCGGGGAGGTCATAACGATGGAAGCGAATTTCACGCTCCCGGTCATAAAAGGAATAGGGTAAATTTTCCACTTAAACCGTCCCTTTCGCAAATTAAGTATTTCGCTCTACATCCTGCCAGTTGGCGTTGTGGAGGAGTTCCGCGTCCTCTCCGACAAATACCGCCGCTGCCGTCTCATCTCCCGTGAGCTGCCAGAGCATCCAGGCGGTCATATATCCGTCGGAGCGCATCAGCATCTGTTCATGCTCAGCGCCCACGGCTCTCCCGCGGACCTTGGGAATGTCATCGGAGATGCTGTTATAGTTCGCAATGAGCGAAGACAGCGGCGCGACTCCACCAAAGCCGGTTTCCGGGTCTGTACCGGAATCGTCCGATTTCCCGGTTCCGGCCACCATGAAATAAGGGATCGTAATTTTGGAGGCGTCATATTCCCAGCCCATGTTTTTCGCAAGCGTCGGATAGGCCGCGCTGCCGGTGAATATGGTCTTATAGCGGTTGCCGTTCTCGAAATTTGTGACAGCGCAGATGGCTCCGGCGCCGCCCTGGGAATAGCCGATGATACCGATGTTTTCAGTGTCAATTTTCCCATAGAGGACGCTGCCGCTGTCCAGGGAGAGCATAGTGTCCAGCGTAATGGAGGCGGTTTGGCCGTTTCCGGTCTGGGGGTCTTCGTTGCCAACGACGATGAAGCCCCAGGTAGCAAGGCGCTGGAAGAAGGGCTCAAAGGAGGAGGCCGGCGTGCCGCTGGCATTGACCACCACAATCATGGGCCAAAGCCCTGCGTTACTCTCCAGCTCTTTTGGATACCATACTCTCACTTTTCCAATCGACGTATTGTCGGAGGGAAACTCCGTATAGCCGACCTCGCTGCTGCCGGTCTGAGAATACTTCATCTCCAATGGCGCGTCAGACTCAAACGCCTCATAGTAACCTTCCACAATCTCTGTATTGCCCGACACGCCAAGCTTTGACTTGAGATAGAAAAAGCCGGCAACCAGGGCCACAGCTATGATCAGGACGATCACAAGTATCACGATCAGTATCTTTTTCATTTTGTACTCCCGCTTTCTCGATAAAGGCAGTTATTCTTCTGTCTGAAATGAATATTCTCCACCGGGCAATGTGACCATTTTGCCGTCAGGCAAGGTCAGGCGCGCCGTGGTATTTTGGGGGATCTCGCAGGAATACATGATTTTTTTGCCATCCCGCTCCCACCGAGATCGAATCACGCCATATCTCGTTTTGTAAGACCCCTCGGCCCAAGTGAGAGAACCGCCAACGATTGGTTTCAGTTCAAACTCCCGGAATCCGGGTGCGTCAAAGGTCGGGCGGATACCCGCCACATACTCAAAAAGGAACTGGCAGACCGCGCCGAAGGAATAGTGGTTGAAGCTGTCCCGGAACACATCCATGCCGTCCCAGTTCTCCAGCATGGTGGTGGCCCCCAGGGTGATGGGGTGGAGCCAGCCTGGTGCGGTAGTCTGCTCCAGGATTCGGAACGCCTCGTCCACAAGGCCGTTGTCCACCAGCGTGGGCAGCAGATAGACCGTAGAGAGAAATCCGGTATTCAGGTGGTCATTCGCGGCCGCCAATTCCTTTTTGAGCTGTGAGAGCACCAGCGGCTTTTTCTCCGCGCCGGCCATATCCAGCGCCAGCGCGCGAACATACGCCGCCTGATGACCACTTTGAATTTCTCCGCCCTCGCCTATGAGGTACTTGTCATAGGCGGCTTTGATTTTTTCGGACAGCGCGGCATAGAGCTCTGCGTCCTCGGTCTTACCGAGGATACGGGCCATGTGGGCCAAATTGTCGCAGCTCCGCTTGGTATAGGCCGTGGCCACCTCCGCCTTGCCGTACTTTGCCATGAATGTGACAAAATCCGCCGCTGTGCCCCCCTTGGCGAACAGCTCCATGACCTCCGGCGCGGGCGGCAGCGGTTCATTCCACTCGCCGTAGTGAAAACGGGTGTCGTATATGTAATCCCCATCGCCGTTTTTGTACCAGGGCTTGTCCGCGTAGAGCGGGTTCTTCTC
>CANQXH010000132.1 GCA_947627745.1 uncultured Oscillospiraceae bacterium | reverse complement strand
GCTGTGCTAGTGGCACCTGTGTTTCATTCCCTTTGGTGCCTTGAAGCGCAGCGGAAAGGAATGGTCATACTTATGGAAATCAAAAAAGACGCCCAGGTGGGCGAAAACGGAGCTCCCACCCCCGACCAGCTGGAGGCCATCAACGTCCAGGCCCGGGCAAAGCTGACGGCAGATCAGGTCTACGTCTTCGCCCTGCGGCTTTGCGATGACCAGGTGGACCGGGACTTAGAGCGGTTCGACACCCAGGCTCTGCCGGAACTGGCAAGGCTTTTCCTGGGGAAAACCGGGATCGTAGACCACCGCTGGTCCAGCGACGCCCAGGTGGCAAGGATCTTCGCCACGCAAGTGGTCCAGGAGGGCAGCGTCCACTATATCAAAGCCTGGGCCTACATCCGACGGGGGGAGCAGACACGGGAGGTCATCTCCGACATTGAGGCGGGGATCAAAAAAGAGGTCTCCGTGGGCTGCGCCATGGGTAAGCGGATCTGCTCCATCTGCGGGGGAGAGTACGGCGCCTGCGGGCATCAGAAGGGGGAGCGCTATGACGGGCAGCTTTGCTGCGTCATCCTCCGGGAGCCCATAGACGCCTACGAATTCTCCTTCGTGGCGGTGCCCGCCCAGTGCGAGGCCGGTGTGCTGAAGGGCATGGGCCCCGGGCGGAAGAGTCTCAAGGCCCTGGCAGAGGAATTCGGGGCCCAGGGGGAGTACCGGGCGCTGCTGTCTCTGGCGCAGCTGGGAAAACAGTACCAGAAGGCCCTGGAGGACAGCGTGGTGCGGCTCTGTCTGACCCTGGAGCTGGGGGCCGAGGAGCCGGTGCTGAGAAGCATCGTCTCCCGGGCCGCGCCGGAGGATCTGCAAAAGCTGAAAACCGCTCTGGAGGCCCGGGCCGCCGAGGTTCTGCCTTTAGCCCCCCAGCTTCCCGCTCCGGGAAGGAAAAATCCCGTGGTGGAGAGCGGTTTTCTGATCTGATGGGTATTTCCGGGACTTCCGGATGCCAATAAATTTTACCAGGAGGCGCATTTTATGAACATCTCTTACGAGGCCATCGGCCATCTCAGCGTCACCTTCCCCGCCGGGGATTGCGTGGCCGCCCAGGTGTGCAAAATGGGAGCCGACGGGTCCGTCGCTCCCTGCGGCGACGGCGACACCCCCTGCGGCGTGGTGGAGAGCGTCCACGGCGGCAAGGCCGCCGTGCAGATCCACGGCTTTGCCCAAGTCACCTACTCCGGCGACGCCCCGGCCATGGGCTATACCGCACTGGTGGCCGACGGCGACGGCGGCGTGAAAACCGGCGCGGGCAAGCAGTACCTGGTGGTGGCGGTGGACAAGTCCGCCAATACTGCCGTCATCGAGCTGTAAAGGAGGGGGCAGCATGAGCTATGAAAATCTGAAGCTGGAGAAAGGAATGTACCGCCAGGAGGGCAAGACCTTCACCCAGGTGCTGGAATCTCTGGACCCCAGCGAAAACTACCGGGGCACCGCCCTAGAGGGGACCGACGCCTTCCAGCGCCAGCTGAAGCGCTTCGACATTCGGGCCAAGGGGCCTGACTCCTCCTCCGTGGAGAAGTTTTTCCGCACCATGGACTCCGCGGTGCTGTTCCCCGAGTACATTGCCCGCACCGTGCGGACGGGGATGGAGGAAAATGACATCCTGCCCGGCATCGTGGCCACCACCACCGTCATCGACAGCATGGACTACCGCTCCATCTACTCCGAACCCACCCAGGAGGACAAGGCCCTTCGGGAGGTAGAGGAGGGCACCGTCATCCCCGCCACCCAGGTCAAAACCAAGGAGCACCTGGTCCACCTGACCAAGCGGGGCCGGATGCTGATCGCCAGCTATGAGGCCGTGCGGTTCCAGAAGCTGGATCTGTTTTCCGTGATGCTTCGGCAGATCGGCGCCTACATCCAGAAAATGCAGATCGCCGACGCCGTACAGGTGCTGATCCATGGCGACGGCAACGGCAACGCCGCCGCCGAATACAAGGTGGGCACCGATCCCATTTCCGGGGTCTCCGGCACCCTGGCCTACGACCAGCTGGTGGAGTTCTGGGGCCAGTTCGATCCCTACACCATGAACACCCTGCTCATGTCCACCGGCACCATGACCAAGGTGCTGAAGATCCCCGAGTTCCAGAATCCCCTCACCGGGCTGAACTTCCAGGGCACCGGCAAGCTGACCACGCCCCTGGGCGCCGAGCTTTACCGTACCGGCGCGGTGGAGGACGGCACCATCATCGGTCTGGACAAGGGGTACGCCCTGGAGCTGGTACGGGCTGGGGACGTGCTGGTGGAATATGACAAGCTCATCGACCGGCAGCTGGAACGGGCAGCCATCACCGCCATTTCCGGCTTCGGCAAGATCTGCGACGGCGCGGCGGCGGTGCTGAAGGTATGACCCTGGCCGAGCAGGTATTCGCCCAGGCACAGGTCCTTGCGGGCACCCTGGAGGAGCGGCAGTACCATCTTCTGAAGCTCCTGTGCCGGGGGATCACCAGCAGTCTGCGGCAACGGCTCCGGCCGGGGCTGACCCCCGACGACTGCCGGGCTGATTTTCTGGCGGCGGCCAGTCTGCTGGCGCTGTCCGCCCTCTCGGACGTTCAAGAGGGGGAAAAGCTGGAACAGGTGAACGTGGGGGACCTGACCTTCCGAAAGCGGGGCGGGGACCCCGCGTCCAACTGCCTGCGCAGCCAGGCGGAGCTGATCATCGCGCCCTATCTTCGGGACCGGTTCCATTTCTCGGGGGTGTAGCATGGATCTGGTGATCAGGCAGATCATGGAAAAGTACGGCACCTCCCTGGAATTGCTGCGTCAGGGGACGTGGATCCCCTTCCGGGGCTTTCTCCAGCCCAGCCGCTCCAATTCCAGGCAGAACCTGGAACGGGAAACGGCCCTCACCGGCGAAAAATCCCAGGGGCGCTACGTCTTTATCGGCCCGCCGGAGATGGAGGTAGCGGAGGGGGATCTTCTCCGCTGCCGGGGAATGGAATATCTCTTCCGGCGGGCCGAGGAAATTTGCTGCCGGGACGCGGTGGTCTACCGCTGGGGACTTTGCGTGCGGAAGGGAGCGGAGGATACATGGGGCTCATTGAGCAAGTGATCGAGAAGCTGAACGCCGCCGGGCTCCGGGCAGAGGAAAGCTACCCGGGCCGGCCCATTCCCTGCTTACAGGATGTGGCGGCGGCGGTTTCCCTGGAGGAGGCGGATCTGGCGGCGAAAACCGCTACCGTGGCTGTGACGGTGATGGCACCCGCTGAGATGGGTGGCGGCGCCTGCCGGGCACCCGCCGCCACCGCCGCCCAGGTGCTGGAGGCTCTGGGCGGAATCTGGAAGCAGGGGCCCTGCGCCCTGGACGGGAAGGGCGACTGCTACCGGGTAAAGGTCTCCGCTGTCTTTTCTGGTGAAGCGGCGGAGGCCGGCTGGGCCGGAGCCCCCGTTGGATTTACCGTCCAGCAGGAGAACACGGTGCTCACCCACGCAGTGCGCTTTACTTTGACGCAGCAGCAGGACCCGAAGAGCGGCCTCACGCTGGATGCCTCCCCCATCACCTTTGAACTGGAAGAACAGTTCGCCCCGGGAGAACCGGAAACCGTGTTTACAGGCCAGGATTTCGTTCTGCGGATCCGCCGCCCCTCCAGCCTTGAGATCCTTCGAGGCTGCCGGTGGGTCGGGATCCGCCGGACCGATACCCTCACCGGTCTCCGGCAGATCCGCACCGGGAGCGCCACCGGCCGCTCCATTGCCAATACGGTCAGCTGAACATCGCCCGGCATTCATTTGGGGAACAGGCTCCGCCTGTTCCCCATTTATTTTTTCCGCTTTGTTCATTTGTCAATGATGTGAGACTGAAAAAAGCGAAAGAATTTTCGTTTCTAGGGAGCGGATTTGCTGACGAAGG
>CANQXH010000131.1 GCA_947627745.1 uncultured Oscillospiraceae bacterium | reverse complement strand
ACACAGAAGTTAAGCTCACACGCGCCGACGATACTTTGCGGGTAACTGCACGGGAAAATAGGTAACGCCAACACAAAGATTCCTCCTTAGCTCAGTCGGTAGAGCAACGGACTGTTAATCCGGCGGTCGTAGGTTCAAGTCCTACAGGGGGAGCCATGTCGTCGCGGGCGGTTTTTGTCCGCGACGACTTTTGGTTCTATGGAGAAAAGCTGGGGCCAGGTAGTGAACCTGACCCCAGCTTTTTTGAACTGGACCAAATCGGGCGGCTGCTTCCCGCGGCTGTGGATAACGAGGTAGAAGCGTGATGAGGGGAATTTACGTCATTCTTTCTTTGTAAGGACATGCCAGATATCGTTCCCCGCAAAGCCACATTTTCGGTATAAGCCTACGGGATTAGAGGGGCTATTCACTTTGCCGGATACGGTCGCGAATTTGGCCATGCCCCGCATTTTCGCAAGCAGAGCGCTCACAACCGTCTGCCCATATCCACGCCTTCGGTAGCCGGGAAGGACTTGAATCCACTCTAAGATTATCTCGCCGATTTCCTGGTCATAATCGGCGATGCCCCCCGCGATAACAGCTCCGGACTGTTTCTCTCGCAATAAAATCCACAAGTCGGGACAGCAAACAGGCGTTTGCCGGTACGCCTCTATTTGCGCCGCTGTAACGCTTAAATCCGTATAGCTGTTGATGAGGCGGACAAACGGATCTGCCTCATTTGATTGGACAATTTCGATCTCGCCTCGTGCCATCTCATTGATATTTTTCAGGTCATGATAGAGCCGAAAGTATGGTTCATCGTTATAATCATCGAATTTGCCGCTGGGCAGATCTCTGTCATGAATGATCTTCATGTTCCCGGGCACCGTGATCCTTTTTTGCTTCCAATAGGGAAGACTCGCCGTTCCGCATGGGTCCTTTAAATAACTTTGTAGTGAAAGCATGGTGTGTTCCTTTTCAAATTCAGATTTCGATATTTACCATTATATCATCTAAACGCGAAGAAATCTACCGCCCGTTCAGACGGTCCATCAAATTTGCCTCCTTATGCTTTCCCCACGACGAATAGAAATTTCCCCGCCGCTGGGACAGCCCGGCGGCGGGGTTCTATTGTTGTATGTTGCCTCGGTTTTCACTGCCCAGCGTAGGGAACGGTCACGTCGCAGATCCGCCAGGCGCCGGTGTCGTCCCGCTGGAAGTAGATCTGAATGCGGCTGTGGTAGACCATGGCCCGGTCGCCTTGGACCGTGACGGCGGTAAAGATCACCGGATCCGTCAGAGCGCCGGTCAGGGTGTCGGCGCGGCGGTCCAGGGCGTTGTTTTTTAGATACCCCATGCCCGTCAGCTTGAGGGCCTCCGGGGCGCAGAACAGCCCCAGGTCAAAGTCCAGCCGCCCGCTCAGCGGGATGGCCAGCAGACTCCGGCAGAACCGGTCCGCCAGATCCACCAGCGCCTGAAGATCGTCCTCGCTCTCCCGGGCCGCCACATATTCCGCCAGGGTGTCCAGGTAGGCGGAGGCCTCTTCCGCCACTGTGGGGTCCAGATACGCTTCATCGCTGGCCGGATAACGCTCCACGGCGGCGTAGGTATCCTCACCCGAGGGGATGACGTACCAGCAGCCGTCGCTGTGGCGCTCCAAAACGACCTGGGTCTGCACGATCACCTTTCCGGCGTAGGCCCCCGTGCCTTCGCTGACCTGGCCGCTGAGAGAGTAGGGGTAAAAATCCGCCCCCGCCGTGGCGGCAAATCGGATGGTACCCTGGGCCAGACCGGAACGCATGGGTCCCTCGCTGACGCTGATGGGGGCATAGTCCCGGCAGGTAAAGGGGCTGCCCGGGGCATACTGGGCAAAGCGGGCGGGAAGAGCGGTCTGGACGTATTCCCGGAGGGCCTGTTCGCCCTGACCGGCGCAGGCAAAGCTGATGGGGCCCAGGCAGATATTTTCCAGGGCGTAAAAGGCCAGTAGGATCGAGGAATAGGACGCCTGGGAAATGTAGTACTCGTCGGCAGACTTTACCGTCATGGGGCTGCCGGGGTAGACGGTCCAGGACCGCTGGCCCTGGGTCACCGTGATCCACTCCGCCGCTTCCCCGGGGGCCTCCGCCGGGGAGAGGGAAGCGTCCCGCGCCTGGGTCAGGTTAAAGTCCGGGGTCAGCATGGTGTAGGGGCCGTAGTCCCGGCCGTCCCTGTGAAGGGTCAGCGTCAGGGCGGCGGAGACGTCCATGGGCTCCGGGACGGGGCCCGGCCCGGGGCGGGCCGGGGCGCAGCCGGTCAGGAGCAGGGCCAAGAGCAGCAGAAGCACCCATGCTTTTTTCATCATGTTCCTCCTAAAGTCAGCTGAGGATCCATGGCAGGGTCACATCGTCCACCCGCCAGACCCCGTCCGCTCCCCGCAGGAAGTAGATGGTGATGTCGTTCCGGCTGACGATGGCCTGATCGCCTTGGATCAAGAACACATCAAAGGAAATGGGGTCGGCCAGACTGCCGCTTACCCAGCTTGCCGGGATATTCACATAGCGGTGGATCAGGCTCCGCATCCCGTACCTGGTCAGGGCATCCGGGGTGCAGAAAACGCCAAAGTCAAAGTACGGCTGCCCGGCCAGAGGCGCGGCCAGAACGCAGCGGCGGAACCGGTCGGCAATGCTGATCAGCGCCTGCTGTGGGTCCTCCGCCGAAAGGGCCTGATCCGCTTCCAGCTCCGCCGGGACCCCGTCCAAAAATTCCGACGCCTGGACCGCCGCGGGGGCGGTCAGATCCATGGAAGCCGGGTCGTTGGACTGATAATCCCGGCCCAGGGCCTCCCGTTCGTGGATGGGGATGGGATACCAGTACCCGTCTTCATGCCGCTCCAGAGCTACGGTGCCGGTGAAGACGTTTTTGCCCTCCTGTTCTCCCATGCCCTGATCCAGATTGCCTAGGGAGAAGGGGAAAAACTCCTCGTCTACTTCGCCGGAGAAGGTGAAGCTGCCCTCCAGGTAGCCGTCCTCGCTGTATGTCACTTGATAGCCCAGCAGCTCGTAGTCCCGGCAGGCGCTGGTACTCAGGGGGTTGAGCCGGGCGAGCAGCGCAGGGTAGCCATTGGCGGCGTAGTCCTCCAGAGCGGCCTCCGGGGTGTCCCCCGCCGCCCCGATCCGGGGCTGACATTCATATTCCAGGGCGCTGAAGACGATGCGGTACACCCGGCCGTAGCCCTCGGTGGAGTAGTAGACCGCGTCCTCCCCCTCGCCCCGCCGGGTGACGACGGGCTCCGTGGGGTAGACGGTCCAGGTTTCTCCCTGCCAGGTCAGCTCATACCAGTAGGTCACATCAGACAGGTCCGGCGCTTCAATCTCCGTGCCCTGGAGGCTGTCCAGGCAGCCTTGCAAATTGGTATCCGGCTTGAGACGGATGTAGGGGCCGTAAACCGTCCCCTCATAGACCAGGGAAAGGCGCACCGCCTCCGCCAACCCGTCCGTGGGCGCGGGGATGGGATCGGGGACCGGCGCCTCGGTGGTGGGCGGAGCGGCGTCCTGGGTGGCCTGGGACGTGGGGGGCGCGGAAGTGGAAGTCGGTGGCGAGGCCGTCTGGGAAGGCGCGGCGTCCGTCTGTTCCGGCTGATGGGTCTGGGCGCAGGCGGTCAGCAGCAGCGCCGTGGCCAGCAGAAGGATCGATAGCTTTTTCATTTTCAAAGCCTCCTTGAAGGTGTTTTCACTGGGTATGTGTACGGCCCCGCCGGGCAGGTGACATTTTTTTGTGATAAAAATTGGAATAACTTTGATAATAATTTCATTTTAGACAGAGAAGCACTCTGCAAGTTTTTGAAGTCTTGCTGAGTGCTTCCTTTTATCCTCAGTCTATTTTTATTTTAATATCGCCCGTATCCGTAGTGATCTCACATCTGCCGCCGTCTGTCGTTTTGGGGACGT
>CANQXH010000130.1 GCA_947627745.1 uncultured Oscillospiraceae bacterium | reverse complement strand
TCTCCTTTCCGCTGCAGTTCTCGCAGCAATACAGTGACAGTTTGTGTTCATCGATGGGTCTGGATATGGCTTTCATGGTCCTGCCACACAGGGGACAGTGGATGTGGTACTTCACCTCATCTGCGGCTGTGTGCGGATGCTTGGCGCAAAGCCTGTAATAGCGCGGAACGATCTCCTCCAGAAAGAGGTCGTGCCGGTCGCTGACCGCCTGCCTGTCCTCCGTGAAGAACAGCGGGACTTGCTCGATCCCGTCATCGTCGTTACAGACGAGCGGGTGGTAACGGATGCTTTCCATAATGATCACCTCTCCTTCGCGGGAGAGAAGCGCCCTTTGCAGTACGCCATCGTCTCCTCATAGGTGGCGAACACGACCGTGGAATAATCGTGCTCCACCTTCCAGACAGGGAGATCCGGGTCGGTGCTTTGAGAGATGACCACAGGCGCTCCCTTGGCGGTCTGCATGAGTGCTTTGCACACATACTTGCCGTGGGAGAAACTGCTCCTGTCAGCATCGGTGAAAGACGGCTTTGCTCCGTAAAAGATCTTGTGTTTCATTCGATATTCCTCCTTGAAAATTGTTTTGGGGATAATACCCCGTTTGAAAACGCGATTTTTCGCGTGGGACCCCACGCCCGTTGCACAGGCGAAAGGCCGTAGAGATCTGACCCGCCCCTGGGGTCATAAGACGATCATAGGCACCACTCCTTTCTCCACGGGGCAATGTGGCAAGTGATTATGGTCAATTTGAGATTTCATTTTTCTATAGGGAATTACAATAATCATCTGCCACATTGCCCCGCACCGTGTGTTCATGCCAGAGGCGGAGCGTCAAACTCCGTGAGCAGCCGATACCCCAGCAGCACGGTCGTTTTCTCGCCGCCGCTCTTCGGACGCTTGCGGACGATCTGGGCGAAAGCCTGCAGCCCCTGTTTGAAGTTCTTCATCCCCTCCGGGAAACAGCCGTTCTCCTGGCACCAGCTTTTGTACCGGGCATAGACCGTGGAGGTCAGCACCTCGGCAGCCTTGTCCTCAACAAGGTTGTCCTCGAAGAACAGGGCCATTTTGTCGCTGTCGTGCTGGTAACGGTCGGTAGCGTCCCGGACGGACTTGGGCAAATAAAGTCCTTCCTGCCGCAGGAGCCTGTAGCCCTCCAACAACCAGTTGAGGATTGCGCTCTGGACCTGTTCCTCGGCAAATTGCCGTTTCAACGTGGTGTCCCTGGACTGCTCGTCAAAGTGGCGGTCAAACGGGACGATGATAACGCGGTCGCTGGAGAACAGCGTCATGTCATTGACTACGGGCAGATAGTTGGTGTTGATGTAGATCTTGAACTGAGGACGGAAGTCAAAGCTGTTCTCATGCAGGAACCGGGCGTTGAGGGTGTCGTTGCCCGTCATTGCTTTGACCTTGGCGGCGTCCATGACCAGCCCTTTCCCCGGCTCCGGGATGTTCACAAAGCGGATACCGGCGAGGCGCGCGATGTCCTCGCTGGGCTGTGCACTGTTGGCGTAGGTCTTCATGGAGATGGTCTCCGGGCGGGAGGCGCAGCCGTAATCGCCCAGCACCTTCAGCACGCTCTCGCAGAGCGTCCCTTTGCCGTTGCGGGTGGTGACGCCGTAGAGGATGGTCATGCACTCATGCCGCGTGTCCCCGGTGAGCCCGTACCCCATGATCTTCTGGAGGAACTTCGCCCGTTCCCTATCGCCGCTCATGATCTCGTCGATATAGGCGGAGAAGCGTTCCGACCGGGCGGTGGGGTCATATATGACCGGGCTTTTCTTGGTGAGGAGGTCCGTGCTGCGATGCTCAGTGAATTCACCCGTGTCGATGTGCAGAGTGCCGTTCCTGCAGTTGAAGATATAGATGTCGGAGTCAAAGTTGCCGTAGGAGATGGGATGATGCACCTGGGCGTCTTTGAGGATGTTGACCCGGTTGGTGTGGCTCTGCCAGCGGCTGGCATATTTCATATATGCCTTTCGTTTGTCCTCATCCCTGATCTCCAGGGCAAAGGTGTACATGAGGTTGGCCAGTTCCATGCAGTATTTCATGGCGCGGAGGCTGCCCGTGTCCGGCTGCCAGATGCCGTCACCGTAGAAGAACCACATCTTCCGCTCCGGCACATAGCGCAGGCAGTCCTGATAAAAGTCCGCGAAGATATGTCCGGCGCCGATGTCGTTCCACGGGTATTTGGCGGCATTCATAGGATCAAGTTCCGCAAGGCGCGCCATACCGAAGTCCTCGCTTGCGGAGGGGACACGAATCGGCGTGTAGAAAGAAGTCATGCCGGAGATCGCTTTGGAGATGGTGAGAGCGCCATAAGTATCCGTACCGCGATAGGCGTCCCATTTGTCGCGCATCAGGCCGGACTTTCGGAACAGCCTGTCCATCTGCTCACGGTCTCCGCCGCACCAGAAAGCCAGTATGGAACACAGGGCTGCGTCCGCCTCGCTATGTGAGGCAAAACCTGTGATGTCCCCGCGCCAGAGGCATTGGAACTTCTCTCCATTCTTGGCAAGGGAGGCTTTTTCGATGACGCTTTCGTCGGAGAGATAGCTTTTGCCGGGACTGCCGGTTGGAGCGGCAGACGGGACGGGGCGGCGCATATAGGTGTCGAGCAGCCATTGCAATGCGTCCGCTGTCTCCGTGACATCCGCACTGTTCATGGCGTTGCCTGTCACCGTGAGGAAACGGTGGGTGTGACCGGGGATGTAGACCTCGATGTTCCCCTTTTTGATGTAGTAGGTCTTGGGGGCATAGGCAAAGCCGTCCGGCAGCAGACAGAAGATACGCGCCCCGGCCCCGGAGGGGCTGATTTCGATGTAGGTATCTGAGAATCTGTCCACGATCTCCTTTGCCCAAGGGAGCGGCCTCCCATCCTCGATACAGTGGTCGAGGTCGATGCCCACGATCCTGCCGCAGACGCAGATCCCGATGCCGTCATAGCCGGTCGCGGATGCCGCCGTTTCAAATTCCGTAAAAGTAGAAAGATCGTCCACGCTGGCCCGGCGGGTCGTTCCGGGGATATACGGCACCTTTGTTTGCCTGCCTCTACGCTGTTCGTATTTCCAGTTGCAGAAGCGCCCGTTATCCTTTAAAAATTGCGGTACGCTTTCTATTCGAATGTACAATGGTGTGCCTCCTTTCGTTGTTTTAGAGAACTTTCTGTTTCTACTTTCCAATGGAGGTCGATTCCCTGTTTTGACGAAGACTTTCAAAAAAATTTCCTTCACAGGCCGGCTGCGAGAAAGGAACACTCAATCCTTAGATCAAAACTTTGAATCTCGACTTTCGCTATACGCAGAAAAAGGGGTCATTTTGTCAGGATACTTTAAAGAACTTTTTTGCTTTCTCGCTATACGCAGAAAGAGAGGGCGTTTTGGGGCCTCTCATAAACAAAAAAAGAAGCCGTCCCGCAGAAAAATCTGCGAAACGACTGTCCAGATATTGAAAATGTCACACCAGCGTGATATAATGTTTGCATATATGATTGAACGCGCGCACGGAGGTATGACTATGGCCGTCAGTTATAAGCGACTGTTCCATCTGCTGATTGAGCGGGACATGACTACTACCCAGCTTCAGCACAAGGCAGGATTTTCCTCAAATATCGTTCCCCGGATGAAACGGAATGGATATATCTCTCTGGATACGATCGAAAGCATCTGCCGTGCACTGAACTGTGGTGTCGATGATATTCTGGAATTTATTGACGCGGACGAATAAACACTTAATTAAAAGGAAAGGGTTCTATGATTTGTTTTAATGAAAATCTTGCAAATTGTGCAAGAACGATTATTAATGCCCGAAGCACAACAGACGAAGTCAAAGCGGCATACGATATTGCTCAAGTTAAAAAAATGCTCGCTGCCATTGACCAGCAACTGAGCGCGTTCGGCAAGATTTTTCTGGAATTATATAATAGTGCAATCGAGTTGGACAACCAGCTACGCCAGGATTATAAAGAGATAGATGCACTGCAAGCGTGTGCAAACCGACTTGGTTC
>CANQXH010000129.1 GCA_947627745.1 uncultured Oscillospiraceae bacterium | reverse complement strand
AAAAACGTGGAGGGCCAGATGGATCTCTTCGGCGCTTTCTCCGGCGGCGTCATCAACGCCGAGAGCTACTGGGGCGAGGGCCTGCCCTATAACCAGGCCGGCTCCTATCACCTGGACGGTTGGAACAACGGCCTGGAGGAGGGCGCCACCTGGGCGGTCCAGTCCACGACCTTCACCCTGGCCGGCTCCGGCTTCATCTCCGTCCGGATGGGCGGCCATGCCGCCGCGGTCCATGTCTACACCGCCGACGGCACCGAGATCGGCTACTACAAGCAGACCCGGTTCAACGACGCCAACTTCCCCTTCGTCGCCCAGGGCGGCTCCTGGGCCGACATGGCCACCTACGTCATGGACCTGAGCGATTATGTGGGCCAGGAGCTCTACCTGGTCCTGGCCGACGAGCAGGCCGAGGGCTGGGCCCACGCCTTCTTTGACGAGGTCGTGACCTACTACGAGACCGCCCCCGACTACGCGGCCCAGGCCGACACCGTCATGGACGGCGCCACCGCTGACGTTCCCGCCGCCGAGACGCAGATCCCCTGGGTGCTGGCGGAAAACGTGAAGCAATGATCTTCCCGCCTGCCGGGCATTTCCGCCCGGCAGGCCACACCCAAAGGAGGCCGCTATGAAATTCAAATGGATCGTTCCGGTGCTGCTTTTGTGCCTGCTGCTCACTGCCTGCAGCGGCGACAGCCACAGCAAGGACCTGCTGCTCCACCTGTCCTTTGACGAGGGCAGCGGCCTGACCATGAAGGACAGCTCCGGGCACCTTCCCGACACCGATCTCAACTATGAATTTGCCCACGCCGCCTATATGGACAACCAGGACCCCCAGTGGCGGAAGACGGGCATCCAGGGCGGCTGCCTGCTGTTAGATGGCAGCAGCACCTACCTGTCCTACAAGCGCAATGACGTGACCCTGGAGGGCCCCGCCCTGACCATCCAGGTTTGGATCGCCCCCCGGACCTTTGAATGGGACGATCCCAGCGCCGCCGACAACGGCACGGACTGCCTCACCGGTATCGTCAGCCAGTGCGACAAGGAGGCCTGCAAGGGCGTGCTGCTGGGCTATGAGCGCTTTGGCCGTCTCAGCTTCCAGGTGGGCACCGGCGACGAGTGGCTCACCGTCTGGTCCAACGGGGACAACCTGCAAAAATACCAGTGGAACCTGGTCACCGCCACCTATGATTCTAACGCCGGGGAAATGTGTCTCTACCTGAACGGGGAGCTGGTGGCCTCCCGCTCTGTGGACGCCGAGATCGTGGGCGCCACCGCCAAGGGTCTGACTGTGGGACGGAACCTGGAGGGAGAGCGGCTGACGGCGGGGTTCCTGAACGTGGCCAGCGGCTACATCGACGAGCTGAAGATCTACTCCGCAGCCCTCTCCACCGAGGAGATCGGCGCGTATTATGAAAGCGTCACCGTGCCGGAAATCGAATTTTCGGAAATCTGGCTTCAGAACATCCTCACCGGGGACTACACCCGGACCCAGTTCCACGGCGGCCCCTACCAATTCTGGATGAACGAGCCCCACGCCCCGGTGTACTACAATGGGATGTACCACCTGTTCTACCAGGCCAATATGACCGGCTCCTACTGGCGCAACATCTGCTGGGGCCACATGGTCAGCACCGATATGGTCAACTGGAAGCCCATTAAAGAGGCCATCACCCCCACCGAGGGCACGGTGGTCCCCGACGGGGTCTGGTCCGGCGGCGCCACCCTGGATCAAAACGGGGTGCCCCTGCTGTTCTTCACCGCCGGCAACGACGGCTTCCGGAATGTGGAGGGCCTGATCTCCAATCAGAATATCGGCGTGGCGTATCCCGCCGACCTTTCCGACCCGGAGCTGACGGACTGGGTCATCTGCGACGACCTGGCCATCATCCAGCAGCCCGGTCAGGGCCGGGCCGGGGAATTCCGGGATCCCTCCATTTGGAAGGAAGGGGACACCTGGTGCATGCTGATCTGCTCCGGCAGCAGCTCCTCCCAGGGCGGTACCGCCCTCCTCTACACTACGGACACCCTGGAGCTCAAGGACGGCCAGGTGGAAATGAACTGGCAGTACCGGGGCCCGGTGTACGAGATGGAGAACCAGTCCGCTCTCTACGGCACCAGCTGGGAGCTGCCCATCCTGCTGCCGGTCTCCAATGAGGCGGGGACCATCACCAAGTATTTCTTCTCCATCTCTCCCGCTCCCGCCAGCATCGCGGACAACAAGGTTTACTACTGGCTGGGCGATTTTGACCTGGCAACCGGCAAATTCACCCCTGACGAGGCCTTCCAGGGGGAGCCCCATCTGCTGGACTACGGCGCCAATGTGTTCACCGGCCCCAGCTGCCTAACAGACCCGGTCAGCGGCGACATCTATATGTTCAGCATTATGCAGGATCAGCGGGGCGCGGCGGAGCAAGGCGCCTCCGGCTGGGCCCACACCGTGGGGCTTGCCCGGCGGATTTGGCTGGCCGACGACGGCAGCGACCTGAAAATGGCCCCCATCGAGGCCCTGCACACCCTGGAGGAATCCGTCCTCATCGATGAAACGAATCTGACGCTGGACCAGGCCAACGCGGCCCTGGCGGCGGTGGACCAGGATATGCTCTACATTCGCCTGACCGTGGACGTGGGCCAGGCCCAGGAGTTCTCCATCAACATGAAGCAGGGCGGCAAATGGGACTGCACCACCTTCTGCTACGACGTGGCCGGCCAGACCATCAATGGCCGCACGGAGAACAAGGGCGAGGGCGCCAAGGCCAGCGCCGTCTCCGGGGCCTTGCCCACGGAGGACGGGAAGCTCACCATGGAGATCTACATCGACCGGTCCCTGGTGGAGGGCTTCTTCAACGACTACAAGGCCATCAGCATTCGGGCCTACACCGAGGAGCCCGATTCCCATGGCATCGACCTGGCCGCCCAGGGAACGGTAACCATCGAGAGCCTGTATGTGGCGGCAATGGGCTCCATCTTTGATTAACTTCTAGGAGGTAAGCGATATGGCGACATTAACGCTCAAGAACATCAAGAAGATCTATCCGTTCAGCGGCGATGACACCAAGAAGAAGAAAAAGAAGAAGGGCGACGAGCCGGAGGAGAAGAAGGCCAATCTCCAGGTCACGGACAAGGGCGTGGTAGCCGTCCAGGAGTTTAATCTGGAGATTCAGGACAAGGAGTTTATCGTCCTGGTAGGTCCCTCCGGCTGCGGCAAGTCCACCACCCTGCGGATGATCGCGGGCCTGGAGGAGATTTCCGAGGGCGAGCTGTACATCGGCGATCGGCTGGTCAACGACGTGGCCCCCAAGGATCGGGACATCGCCATGGTGTTCCAGAACTACGCCCTGTATCCCCACATGACGGTGTATGACAACATGGCCTTTGCTCTGAAGCTGCGCCACACCCCCAAGGCGGAGATCGACAAGAAGGTGAAGGAAGCGGCGGAAATTCTGGACATCACCCAGTACCTGGGCCGGAAGCCCAAGGCCCTGTCCGGCGGCCAGCGGCAGCGGGTGGCCATTGGCCGGGCCATCGTCCGGAACCCCTCCGTCATGCTGATGGACGAGCCCCTTTCCAACCTGGACGCTAAGCTGCGGAACCAGATGCGGGCGGAGATCATCAAGCTGCGGGAACGGATCAATACGACCTTTATCTATGTGACCCACGACCAGACCGAGGCCATGACCCTGGGCGACCGGATCGTCATCATGAAGGACGGGTTCATCCAGCAGATCGGCACGCCTCAGGAGGTTTTCAACCATCCCTACAACCTGTTTGTGGCCGGTTTTATCGGCACGCCGCAGATGAACTTCTTCGACGCCCAGCTGACGAAGGTGAACGGGAAGTACGCCGTTCGACTGGACAATCTGACGGTGGAGCTGTCGGAGGACAAGCAGGCGGCGCTGGCGAAGAACAACGTTGCCGAGCAGGCGGTAACCCTGGGCGTCCGTCCGGAGCATATCTCTCTGGCGGAGACGGGCATCGAGGCCAAGGTGGACGTCCATGAGATGATGGGCTCCTC
>CANQXH010000128.1 GCA_947627745.1 uncultured Oscillospiraceae bacterium | reverse complement strand
TCTCGAACATAGCGCTCGATCGTCTCGGTCTGCACATCCACCCGACGCACAAACTCCATCTGAGAGATCATCCCGGCGGCCTCTTCCTGCCAGTTGAAAATATCCACCAGCTCGTAATCGGTGGCGTCCACGGGATAGTCAATGATCGCGTCCGGCTTTTCGCCCTTGCGATACAGATCGTCCTCCGCCTCGCGCTGGCCCTTCTTGCCGACCACCGTGCCGCCCGCGTGGTACTCGCTCAGTTTGAACAAGCGGTGCATGGAATAGGGCATATTGTACTGGCTGGCATTATCCACGAAGTCGAAGACCATCAGATGATCCTTGCCCTCCGACGTGCGCATGCCGCGGCCAAGCTGCTGGGTGTACAGCACCTTTGACATGGTGGGCCGTGCCATGAACAGCACTTCCGTCTGCGGGCAGTCCCAGCCCTCATTCAGCAAATCACAGGCGCAAAGCACCTTGATTTCACCGCCGGCAAACTTGGCAAGCTGCTCGTTGCGCTCGGAGGTTTTCATGCTGCCGGATACGGCGATCGCGGCAACGCCCGCCGCCCGAAACAGCTCCGCAATCTGCTCGGCATGCTTCACGGAGGCACAGAATACGATGGTGCGCTTGTCCTTCACATAGTCCAGCCAGGTATCCACGATCAGCTGATTGCGCTCGGTCACGCAGATCTTTACGTCCAGATCACGGATATTGTACTGGACACTGTTGAAACGCACCTTGGTCATGTCGATGTTCGTATGGATGCGGATGCAGCGGACCGGCACCAGCGCCCCAATCTCTACTGCGGTCTGGATATCCAACTTATGGGCGGTGTTCTTGAAAATCTCCAGAATGTTTACATCATCCGCCCGCTCCGGCGTGGCGGTCAGCCCCAAGGTAAACTGCGGCTTGAAATAGGCCAGCACCTTCTGATATGTATCCGCGGAGGCGTGGTGCGCTTCGTCGATGATCAGATAGTCGAAAGCGTCCTCCCGGAACTGATCCAGATTCAGCGCCACACTCTGGATACTGCCGCACACCACGTGGGCGTCCGGCTCCTTGAGATTGTCCGCGAACTTGCCGACAGTCACTTCCGGCCACAGGTCACGAAAGGTGTTGTATGCCTGGTTGACCAGCTCCATCGTGTGCGCCACAAACAGCACCCGGCCACCGCAGCGTTTTGCGTCCATGACCGCGGTCACGGTTTTGCCTGTACCGGTTGCATGGTATAGAAGGGCAATGGTCTCCCGGTTTTGCCGCATGGCCTCCAGGGAATCCAGCGCTTCCTGCTGATACTCCCGCAGCTCCAGTTGATCGGCTTTCAGCGCCCGCCCCTGTTGGGTGGGCAGATAGTCCTCGATCTCCTTGAAGCGCGGATCGCTGCCAAGGAACACGCGCAGCTCGTCCTTCACGGTTTCCGGCTGCTTCTGCATCTGGCGGACCGCCCAGCGGTACACGTCCCAGCCCAGATGAATCATACTGTTTTGTTTCAGAAGATCATCATAGAACTTGTCTTGCGACACCAGCCGCGGATTGTGGGAAGCCTCGTCGTCGATCTCAATGGCCACGCGGGTCGCACCGTTTTCCAGCACAAAATCGGCAAAGCGAGCATTCTGATAAATGTCGTAAAACGGGTACTGCGAATACAGATACCCGGCTTTTTCTGCCCCGAAGGTATCCGCGAAAAGGTCTATGAACAGATCCTCGGCCGCGCTGCCGGAGGCTGATCTGTATTCAGGCATGGAGTGTCACCTCAGTCCTCGTATACATCTTTCAGGAGAATGCGCTTCTCAAAGCCGCCACGCTTTGCAGCCTTTTCAGCCCGCACCCGCTCTAAATCCTCCAGCGTATAACCCCTTGCGACAGTCGCGGCACGAATAACCTCCAACAAATCGGCAAGTTCTTCGATATTCTTATCCTTATGGTATTCCGCAAGCTCTTCATCTAACTTTGCATCGATCATACGGAGATAATCTTCCGGAGGAAGAATCTCCGTTGTACATGTTTTTCCGGAAGATTCTATAATCTCCGGAATTCGATCACGGACTAGCTTGTTGTATACTATTGATTTCATCATCTTCCACCGCTCATTTGGTATTGAATTAACCGTGTTTTTGCCTATTTCTTTGTTTTCTGCGGCGCAAATTTTGATCGGTCATAAAGAATTTGAGTTCATTAGGAATCTCGCTTTTACAACTCTTCTGTCTTAAAGGCCCAAAATCCCTCGTAGTAGTAGCTGTGGTCGATGCCTTTCATAAAGACTTCAAGGCTGTCGATCTCATTGGTCAAGGCGCTTTTCAGCAGGTGTTTGATTTCGATATCTTTCACGGGGCTGCGCTCCATTGCGAGAAAATAATCTTCTTTATCGATCTTGCTCCAATCGACTACCATTCCAAGCTCTTTCTTGAAAATATAGTCCAGCCAAATACGGGTACTGCGCCCGTTTCCCTCTCGGAAAGGGTGAGCGATGTTCATTTCCACATATTTTTCGACAATCCCATCGAACGTGGATTGTGGCATTTTTTCAATGTTTTCAAGCGCCGCTTTAAGATACATGAACGGAGCGAAAGGGAAATATCCTTTTGCCGGATTCACTGTCCGCAGCTTTCCCGCAAAGTCGTAAATATCGTCAAAAAGGCGCTTATGAATCGCTTTCAGCGCAGAGAAGGTTCCAGCTTTCAGCTTGTCAAGCTCCCCGCTTTCAAAAAGTTCCAGCGCTTTTTTCTTGCTGATCCGTTCTTCTTCACGGGCAAGATCGGCGGAACTTGTCAGCCCTAATTTATTTTCCAGCGCCATAGTGACCACCAAATTCAAATTATTTCTCGGCGGCGACGCCAGATTTCATCCAAGCGTCCACTTCGCTGATCTTGAATTTCCAAAGGCGTCCGATTTTGGCTGCGGGCATATTTCTTTTTTCGATCCAAGTCAGTACCGTATCACGGCTGACGCCCAAATACGTTGTGATTTCTTTCATGGAATACCAACGTTCAAGGTTGTTGTCCATCACGAAGCCCCCCTGTCTTTACAGAACACAATACTACATGATGTAGTATACCATCACTGTTGCAAAAAATCTAGGTTTCATGCGGATTTATTTGGATCTTTTACGAAAATATCATAATTGAGTCTGGATTATCTATGGCAAATAATTTGACATGATTGTGATCTTATGAAATCCCTTCTTAATACTCGCGCCAGCGCCTCCGGGACAGCTGTTCCGGAGGCGTTTTTTTCTATTTCTTTGTTTACTGCTGCGCAGATTTTGACCGGTCATGAGGAGTCGGTACGGGGCCGCGGCGACGAGCTCTCGGGACGCTCCTTATTCTTCACTGTCTCCCCACTTGTCGCTACCGTCCAGAATCTCAAGCATGATCCTTGCGCCGAGTCGGAATCCGCAGACGAACACCGCACACTCGTTGATATCGTTCAGCTCCGACTGATTGTCCCGCAGCTTTTCCAGCACCTCTTTCGCCTTTTCTGAGAGCAGCGGCGCCAGCTCCTCTTCGTTCCGCTGAATCAGCTTCCCCAGGCGCCATAGGCGGCTGCCCTTCTCCACGCTCCGCTCGCAGGGCGCCACGTTGCCATACCACAATTCTTCCAGAATCTTCATCTCATACCTCCGCATAATAAGAGGGCGGCTCCGCGTCGGTCATTCCCGACACAAAGTCGCCCTCGGTTTTCATTTGCTCCGCCACATTCAGCGTGTGCTTAACGATCAACAGCTCGATATACGTCTGCTCGTCGTATTCGTTCGGCACGCCGTGGATCATGATCTCCTGCATAACAGCGCCCATGATCCCACCGGCGCCGTACTTCCCGCCGCCGCCCTCACCGCGGTACAGTTCCTCAACGCTTATCCGTGCCATTTCCGCGCCTCCTTTGCAGCACAAACACATACCACAAAGAAGACCGGAAGTCAAGAGAAAACTCACTAAAAAATTAGAATGTCGGGATAAATTCTGTAATTTATCGAATAAACCCATGTAGTGTCCTTTTAACTGGCTCAATATCCATTACGCTATCCTTCATTGTTTGCTGGT
>CANQXH010000127.1 GCA_947627745.1 uncultured Oscillospiraceae bacterium | reverse complement strand
CGGCGCCGTGGCCCCGGATACCTGGGCCAACGCCCCACTGGCGGAGGCTCTCGCCTCTCCGGCTGGCGGAAATGGGGGCGTGTCCTGGCTCCAAGTCCTGGCCTGGGTCTGGGCGATCGGGGCGGCGGGGATGCTGCTCTATGCCCTGGTCAGTTTTCTGATGCTCAAGCGCCGGTTGGCCACCGCCACCCGGCTCCGGGGAAACGTCTTCCAGAGCGAACGTGTGGATTCTCCCTTCGTGCTGGGGCTGTTCCGGCCGGTGATCTACCTGCCCTACGACCTGTCCCCGCCGGAGCGGGATTACGTTTTGGCCCATGAGGAGGCCCACATCCGCCGCCGGGACCACTGGTGGAAGCCCCTGGGGTTCATTCTGCTGTCCGTCTACTGGTTCCATCCCCTGCTGTGGGTCGCCTACTGCTTTCTCTGCCGGGATATCGAGGCCGCCTGCGACGAAAAGGTGGTCCAGGCCCTCTCCCCGGAGGACCGGCGGGGATATTCCCGGGCCCTGCTGCGCTGTACCGTCCGGCGGTTCCGGGTGGCGGCCTGCCCCCTGGCCTTTGGGGAAGTGGGGGTGAAAGAACGGGTGAAGAATGTAATGAACTACAAAAAGCCCGCCTTCTGGGTCCTGCTCCTGGCACTGATCGGGGCGGGGGTCGCCGCCGTGTGCCTGCTCACAGATCCGCCGGCGGAAAAGCAAAACCCCGACGCCGCGGCCCTGGGCCAAGTTCCCAGCGGGGCCTATGTGTCCTGGCAGTGCCTGTATATGTCCCCTCTTAGCAGCGATGCGCCCTTTGCCGACTCCGGCTTCCGGTATCTGGTGGAGCAGAACGCCTTTACCATGGTCTATCGAGGCAGCGGCAGCGTGATAGGTAGCAGCGGCGAAAGCCTGGATGGCCGGGACGGCCGGACCTCCATTCCGGTGGAGAGCTGGGAATATACGGACTTTCCCTACTCCGAGGAAGAATGGGCCGGGCTGTTTCTCATTCAGGAGTCCGTGATCCCGATCCGGGCGCTCTACCGGCAAATTGGATACCTGCCCCTGGACGAAAGTCACTTCCTTCTGAGCCCGGACGGGGCGCTGTGGCTGGGCACTCTGGGCTGGAATCCCGATGGCAGCCGCTTCCTGTGGAGCATTTACTCTTTAGTTCCCGAGGAGCAGATGGGTACGGCCCAGTGGGTCAGCACCCCCTTATTCTCCTCGGTTCTGCCCGGGTTCCCCTTCTCCTTCGACATGGACTACACCCAGATCACCGCCGACTGCTTCTCCGGCCATCTGGTGGATTTTGACGGGGAGGGCCAGCCCGGGGGCGCCACTCTGCGGCTCCCGGCCGGCCACCGGCTCTATTGGGTTCCCTGGCGGGACATGACGACAGCAGCGGAAGATATGATCCGTTTTGAAGTGAAAAACGGGGACAAGATCGTGGCAAGCGGTACTCTCTACATCACCAGCAACCCCGCCGACGCCGCGGACCCGCTGCGGGCCTACGCCTACCCCTACACCTGTACCCTAGTAGGAACAGGGCTTCGGCTGGAGCAGGACGACTCCAGCCGGAACGGCGGCGGGATTATTCGGCTGTGGGAAGACCGGCTTTACGACCTGCGAGGCGGCGCCGTGACCCTTTCGGCGGAGGAATTGGAAAGCAGCGTTTTTTACACCAATTCCACCAGAATCACCGTCAGCCTCTCCGGAGAAACCGCCTCCGGCACGGTCGTTTTGAAGGATCGGACTCAGGGCGGCGCCGAGATCGGCTACCTGGAGCTGGGCAGCGGCAAGACGGAGGGGGTCTTCACTGCCCTTTCCGCCGCCCGGCGCTATCAGCTCCTCTGGACTGGGAGCGAGGACTGCGCCATCACCGTTGGAAGTTGAAAGCCGTCTATTTTGATCCCGGCGCTTTGCGAAGCGCCGGGATTTTCCTTTCACCTTCGGGGAAGCCCCATCATAATCTGGCAGGAAAGGAGGATTCTTATGGGTGAATCCGTGTTTTTTCCCGCCGGCGCTTCCCCCGCCCTGGCCGCCGCGGCCCGGGCGCTGGAGGAACGGGGCTGCCGGGTGGCGCCCGGCCCTGGGCAGGAGGTGACCCATCTGCTGCTGGAGGTCCCCAGCTTTCAGGCGGACGGAAATTTGAAAAGCGGCGGAGCCTTGGAAGAGCTTCTCATGGGGCTGCCGGAAAATGTCACCGTTCTGGGGGGAAATCTGGACCATCCGGCCCTGGCGGGCCGGAAAACCATCGATTTTTTGAAGGACGAGGCTTACTTAGCGGAAAACGCCGCCATTACCGCCCACTGCGCCGTCAAGCTGGCCCTTGCAAAGCTGCCCGTTATTGTCACCGGCTGCCCGGTACTGGTGATTGGCTGGGGGCGGATCGGGAAATGCCTGGCGTCCCTGCTGAAATCCATGGGAGCCCGGGTAGACGTGGCCGCCCGAAAGCCCGCGGACCGGGCCATGCTCTACGCCCTGGGCTACGGCGCGGTGGAGACCGGGGCGCTGGGCGGGAATCTGCTGCGCTACCGGGCTGTTTTCAACACAGTCCCCGCCCCCGTGATCTCCCAGGAACAGCGGGTTTTCTGCCGAAGGGACTGCCTTTTAATCGATCTGGCCTCCGTCAAGGGCATCGACGGGCCCGACGTACTCTGGGCCCGGGGATTGCCGGGGAAGGACGCCCCGGAGAGCTCCGGACGGCTGATTGCCCGCACGGCCATCCGTCTTGCCGAAAGGGGGTGATCGGATGGAAGTGGGATTTGCTATGTGCGGCTCCTTCTGCACCTTCGCCTCGGCCTTCTCCGCGCTGGAAAAGGTGGCGCGGGTCCACAACGTCGTCCCCATTTTTTCCCAGGCGTCTTACACCATGGACAGCCGCTTCGGCACCGCCCAGGAACACATTCTCCGGGTGACGGAG
Organism: uncultured Oscillospiraceae bacterium; assembly: GCA_947627745.1. Lineage (GTDB taxonomy): Bacteria > Bacillota > Clostridia > Oscillospirales > Oscillospiraceae > Faecousia. Next base: position 1,176 of record CANQXH010000127.1, on the reverse strand, counting down.
ATCTGCGGGCGGGAGCCCCTGCACACCGTTCCCCAGGTGGAGCCCATCGGCCCGAAGAAGCTGCTGGACGCCCTGATCATCGCCCCCTGCACCGGCAACACCCTGGCAAAATTGGCCCACGGCATTGCCGACGGGCCGGTGACCATGGCTGCCAAAAGCCATTTGCGCAACGGCCGGCCGGTGATCATCGCCGTCTCTACCAACGACGGGCTGGCCGCCGCCGCGGAAAACCTGGGCCGGCTGCTATCAAGGAAAAACTACTATTTTGTCCCCTTTGGCCAAGACGACCCAATGAAAAAGCCCACCAGCCTGGTGGCGGACTTTTCCAAGGTGCTGCCCACCCTGGAAGCCGCCCTGGAGGGGCGGCAATATCAGCCCATCCTGCTGCGATAAAGAACGCCGCCAGACGGAGCACCGTCTGGCGGCGAGGGTTTAGTTCTGGCTCAGCACCTGCTGGCCCTGGATCAGCGGGAAGCTGATGAGCCCATCACTATCCAGGTTCTCGTGATGGAGGTGGACGCAGCTCAGCTGGCTGTTTTCATAGGTGTTGTAGTAATAGATCCCCTGGTCGGTATTGCAGCAAGAGGTGTAGATGGTGTACTCGTACTTGTCTCCCACCAGGACGCAACCCTTCTGCTGGGCCACGCTGCCCAGGATCTGGAAAAACTGGCTGATGCTGGCGCTCTCCGAGTCACCGCAGACCGAGTTGAGGCGGGTGAAGGCCGCCTTCACAAACCGGGACGCGGAGGAGAGGTCGCCGGGAAGGCCCATCCCGCCCATGCCCCGGCTATAAGGCGTCAGTTCCAAGCCGGGGCCGAAGGAATTTTCCGGCTGTTTGGGGGACAGGGCCATATAATTTACCAGATTGGTCATGTGATAGTCAAAGGTGGGGTTGTTGGTCAGCACCTTGGCCGGATCGTCGTAGACCTTCAGCCCCTCCTTGACGGATTCCACAACGATGGACTCCTCCTTGTCGGCGATCATCCAGTGCAGCGGAGAGGCGGGAAGCTGGGCGCTGAAATCCATTTTCATCAGATTCATCTTGGACAGCAGAGCTCTTGCCTGCACTACCGTCTCGCACTGGCAGAGAATCCAGGGGATCAGCTCAAAGGGGGCCACATTGTCCTTCCCCTCCGCTTCGGGGAAATAGCAGGCGTTGCCGGGGAAGTTGAGTCC
>CANQXH010000126.1 GCA_947627745.1 uncultured Oscillospiraceae bacterium | reverse complement strand
ACCCCCGGCCACTATGAGATGAGCGCCTCCCAGTACGCCAACCCCGCCAACAAGGGCGCCTTCGTCAACAAGCTGGACTTTGTGGTTCTGGCGGCGCTGGAGATCGACACCGGCTTTAACGTCAATGTTTTGACCGGTTCCGACGGCGTCCTCCGGGGTGCCCCCGGCGGACATCCCGATACAGCGGCGGGCAGCAAGGTGTGCATCATCGTCACCCCGCTGACCCGGGGCCGGATGGCTACCGTGTGCGAGCATGTGGTCACCGTTACCACCCCCGGGGACTGTGTGGACGTGCTGGTGACGGACTACGGCATCGCCGTGAATCCCCTCCGGCCCGATCTGATCGAGTGCCTGGACAAGGCGGGCATCCCCCACGTCACCATTGAGAGCCTGAAGGAAAAGGCATACTCCCTGGTGGGCCGTCCCGACGACCTGCAGTGGGAGGATCAGGTGGTGGCGGTCCTGGAGGCCCGGGACGGCACCATTCTGGACGTAGTCAAGAAAATCAAACCCTATCAGGGATAATAAAGAAAGAAGGAGCAGACAATGAGTGAAACCGTCGTTGGCATTCTTGGATTAGTATGTATTGTCGCCATTGTGGTCACGCTGTTTAAGAGCAAGACCCAACCCAGTATCGCCTTTATCGTCTTTCCCGCCATTCTCGGCATCATCCTGGTCATCGGTGGCTATTACAGCTTTGAGCAGCTGGCCGAGATGGTGGAGGCCGGCTTTAAGAGCACCGGCCCCACCGCCGCGCTGTTCGTGTTCTCCGTGCTGTACTTCGGCATCATGACCGACGCCGGAATGTTCGACGTGATCATCGGCAATCTGATGAAGCTGGTGGGCAAGAGCGTCATGGGCGTTACCCTGGTCACCGCCATCATCGCCCTGGTAGGCCATCTGGACGGCGGCGGCGCCTCCACCTTCTGCATCGTGGTGCCCGCCCTGCTGCCGGTGTACAAGAAGATGAATATGCGGCCCACCACCCTTCTGCGGATCGCCGTGCTGGCCATGGGCATTCTGAATCTGATGCCCTGGGCCGGCCCCACCATGCGGGCCGCCACCGTGCTGGGCATCGAGTCCGGCTCCCTGTGGCAGACCATTCTGCCCATCCAGATCTTCGGCATCGTCGTCTGCCTGGCCCACGCCGTCCTGGCCGGCTGGCAGGAGAAGAAGCGGGGCGCCGGCCTGAACGGCACCCTGGCCGAGGTGGAGACCACCCAGACCGCCGAGGCCGCTCCCGTCAACGAGCTGGCCCGGCCCAAGCTGTTCTGGTTCAACCTGCTGCTCACCGTGGCGGTGATCGCCATGCTGATCTGGGACGTGTTCCCCAGCTATGTGCCCTTCATGCTGGGCACCGCCATTGCCCTGTTCGTGAACTACGGCTTCACCGCCGCCGCTCACAAGAAGATCATCAACCTCCACGCCGGTCCCGCTCTGATGATGTGCTCCACCCTGATGGGCGCCGCCATCCTCATGGGCATCCTGACCACCAGCTACATGGCCGACGCCAACGGCGCCCTGGTGGTGGCCAACGTGAAGTACATGGGCGAGCTGGCCATTCCCAGCGTGGTGCGCTGCCTGGCCGGGATCATCCGGAACATCCTGCCCACCTTCCTGGGTCAGCATCTGCCTCTGGTCATCGGCATTCTGTCTGTGCCTCTGGCCCTGGCCTTCGATACCGACAGCTATTTCTTCGGTATGCTGCCCGTCATGATCGGCATCGGCCAGGGCTTTGGCGTGGAGCCCCTGCCCATCGCCATCGCCATGGTGGTCTGCCGCAACTGCGCCACCTTCATCAGCCCCATGGTGCCCGCCACCCTGCTGGGCGTGGGTCTGGCGGATGTGGACATCAAGGACCACATCAAGGCCAGCTTCATGTATGTCTGGGGCTTCTCCATTTTGTGCATGATTTTTGCAATCATTGTGGGCATTATGCCTCTTTGATACCGACCTCCATTTCCCGAAGGGCCCCGGCAAAACGCCGAGGCCCTTTGGTTTTTCCGGCGAAAGGGAAAAGCCGTGCTTTTGGTTGCCAAAGGCCCGGCTTTGTGGTATGATAAAAGAAAAGGGGGAATTTGGATTGAGCTATACGGTCGGCGCCATCTCGCCTTGGGACCGGCGGGGAATGGCCCAGGTGGACGCCCTTTTGGAGAAGGAGGGCATCCGCCGGGACGGCAATCTGGACTACACCTGCGGCGTTTTTGACGAGGACGACCGCCTGGCCGCCACCGGCAGCGCCTTCGGCAATACCCTTCGCTGCCTGGCGGTGGACTCCGCCTACCAGGGGGAGGGACTGATGAATCTGCTGGTCACCCATCTGGTGGAGCGCCAGGCGGAGCGGGGAAATTTCCACCTCTTTGTCTATACCAAGTGCCAGACGGCCAAATATTTCCGGGACCTGGGTTTCTATGAGATCGCCCGGGTGGAGGGGCAGGTCTCTTTCCTGGAAAACCGGGCGGGGGGCTTCGCGGGCTTCTGCCGCCGGCTGGAAAAGGACCGCCGGCCCGGAAAAAGCGCCGCCATCGTCATGAACGCCAACCCCTTCACCCTGGGGCACCGGTATCTGGTGGAGCGAGCGGCGGCGGAAAACGACTGGCTTCATCTGTTCATCCTCAGCGAGGATGCCAGCCTGGTGCCCTTCTCCGCACGGAAAGAGATGGTCATTAAGGGAACGGCGGATCTGGAAAACGTGATCTACCACGATTCCGGGCCCTATATCATCAGCGCCGCCACCTTCCCCAGCTACTTTCTCAAGGACCAGGAGGCGGTGATTCTGGGCCACGCCCGGCTGGACCTGGCGCTCTTTCCCCCCATCGCCCGGGCCCTGGGCGTCACCGCCCGCTATGTGGGGGAGGAGCCCCGGAGTCTGGTCACGGGGCTATATAATCAGGTCATGGCCCAGGAGCTGCCCAAAGCCGGCATCGACTGCGTGATCCTGCCCCGGAAGGCCCTGGGCGCGGTTCCCATCAGCGCCAGTGATGTCCGGAAGGCCATTCACGACGGCCATTTGGACGAGATCCGGGATCTGGTGCCGGCGAGCACCTGGGACTATTTCCACTCTCCCCAGGCGGCGCCCATTATTGAGGCCATCCGCGCCGGCGGCGAGACGGTACATTACTAAAGGAGTTTGGCCATGGAAGTGACGCTTGATCAGGTCCTGGAGGCCCGGGAGCGCCGGGCGGCCGCCCAGCGGGCGATGATCGCCCAAACCGGGGCGCCGGTGATCAGCTTCTGCATGAACATCCCGGGGCCGGTAAAAAACGGCCCCCTGATCCGCCGGGCCTTCCGGGAGGGCCTTTCCCGGCTGGAGGACGCCCTGGCGGAACAAAAGAAGAAAGTCCTCCGCCGGGAGCTTACGGACGCCGTCACCGGCTGCGAGGCGCTCCTGGCGGTGGAGGGAGAAACCAAAGAGCTGAAGGAAATTTGCGTTGATTTGGAGGATGAGGACGATTTAGGCCGCCTTTTTGACCTGGATGTGGTGACCAACGGGGAAAGCCTGAGCCGGGAGGACCTGGGCATTCCCCCCCGACCCTGCCTGATCTGCGGCGCCCCGGGGCGGGGCTGCGCCTCCCGCCGGGTCCATCCGGTGGCGGAGCTGCAAGCGAAGACCCGGGCCGTTTTGACGGCGTATTTTTGGCGGAAGGACCGGGAGACGATGGCCGCCCAGGCTGTCCGGGCCCTTCTGTATGAGGTCTGCGCTACCCCCAAGCCCGGTCTGGTGGACCGGGCCAACAGCGGCAGCCACCGGGATATGGATCTGTTTACCTTTCTGGACAGCGCCGCGGCTTTGGCCCCCTATTTCCGCCAGGCGGCGGAGCTGGGAAGAAGTACCCGGGAGCGGCCTCCCGAATGGACCTTTTCCAGGCTTCGCAGGGCCGGAATGGCGGCGGAGCGGGCCATGCTCTCCGCCACTGGGGGCGTCAACACCCACAAGGGGGCGATTTTCTCCCTGGGAACGGTCTGCGCTGCCGCTGGGCGGCTGTGGACGCCGGAGCGGCCATGGGCCGGGACGGAGGCAATTTTAGACATGGCCGCCCGGCTGTGCCGGGCGGCGGTGGAGGCGGACTTCGCCGCGCTCCGCGC
>CANQXH010000125.1 GCA_947627745.1 uncultured Oscillospiraceae bacterium | reverse complement strand
TTGCATCAGTGACTGAACGTTTTGGAAGCTTACAAAATTATCCTGATATAGAAAAACTATTGCTGTGTGATACACAAAAAGATGAAAACTGCAAATACATTATCTTAGTGTCAAGATTAAATGATCTTCTCATTGGAAAATATGATGGGCTGTTCCAAGATTACTATGTAACCGACGCTGAGTTTGCGCAGACTGTTGCAGATACGAGGCATTATTATACGCACTATGGGAAATCTAAGGAGAAAAAAGCACTGAAAGGCGACAAACTTATTGATGCGATAGGCATTCTATCCCTGTTGCTTGAATATAATGTTTGTTTACAACTGGGAATTGACAATCAATCCAAAGTAAGAGAGCAATTAAGAACAATTGCGTCATGGAAATAGTTTCAAAGCTGTTATCAGCACGAAAGGAATCGAAATAATAACACATTTTTCGAGTATGGAAAGTAATTTTGACTGAGCAAGATTACCAGAAGCGGCGGCAAGGAGCCATCCTTGCCGCCGCACTGTCAGCTGTTTTACCAAATGGGAAAACGGTTCCTCCGCTTTCAACCAATACCGGCAGGGAAACGATTCAGTTTTGGCGTCGGTTATTTTCATATTGCGGCGCCGGGGCGCATAGGCTTTTCTGAAAGGGAGGGAGCGGGATGCGCTATGTGATCCGCTACGACGGCGGGGAAGTGATCCGGGAGCGGCCGAGGGGGAGGGGACTTTGGATCGCGGCGTTGATGGTGCTGCTGGCGGTGGCGGTGCGGCTGGTCTGGCCCAATGTCGCGGACTGGGCGGGAGAGGCGCTGTTTTCCGGGGGTTCGGAGCAGACCGTGGAAGCCTTCGGGGAAATGCTGGAAGCCCTGCGTTCCGGAGCGGGCTTTTCCCAGGCGGTGACGGCCTTTTGCCAGGAGGTGATGGCGGGTGCGGGCTTTTAAGGATGTGGAACTGATGCCGGGGGCATTGTTCCTGCTGGCCGGGATGGTGCTGGTGCTGCCCCTAAAGTGGGTGGCGGCGATCCTGGTGGCGGGGGCGTTCCATGAGCTTTGCCATATCGCGGCGGTGCGGCTCTGCGGCGGAGAGGTGCTGTCCCTCCAGTTGGGGTGCCACGGGGCGAAAATGGTCACCTCCCCGCTGACCGGATGGGAAGAGCCGCTCTGCGCCCTGGCGGGCCCTTTGGGGGCGCTGGTCCTGCTGCCGCTGGCGCGGTTTTTCCCCAGGCTGGCCCTGTGCGCCGGGCTTCAATCCTTTTACAATCTGCTGCCGGTATATCCCTTGGATGGGGGCCGCGCGCTGCGGTGCGCCTCCTGGCACTATCTGCCACCGGCCACCGCCCAGCGGTTTTGCCGGTTGGTGGAGACCGGCTGCCTTACCGGACTCACCGCCCTGGGCCTGCTGGGCACCTTCCGGCTGGGACTGGGGCTTTTTCCCGTTTTAGCGGCGGGCGCGCTGGTGATTCGGGTATGGCGGGAAAATAATGCTTGCAATGTGGCCGCCGCCGGGGTAAAATAGGGGCAAGAAAGAGGTGCCGCCATGACCGATCTACTGGGGCGTATTCTGCCCACGGTTCAAAAGCCCGCCCGGTACACCGGCGGGGAATACAACGAAATCCGGAAGGACGCCTCCCGAGTGCGGGTGAACGTGGCCTTCTGCTTCCCGGATACCTACGAGATCGGCATGTCCAATTTGGGGATGCGGATCCTCTATGGGGTGATGAACGCCATGGAGGGGGTTTGGTGTCAGCGGGTGTTCACGCCCTGGGCGGATATGGAGGAGGCCATGCGCCAAAACGGCCTGCCTCTCTGGGCCTTGGAGAGCGGCAGGCCGGTGAAGGAGTTTGATCTGATCGCCTTCTCCATCGGCTATGAGATGAGCTACTCCAACATTCTCAATATGCTGCGGCTGGCGGGGGTGCCCCTGGAAGCCAGGGAGCGGACGGGGCTGAAAAACATTGTATTTGCCGGGGGCGTGTGCGCCTTTAATCCGGAGCCCTTAGCGGCGTTTTTCGACTTCTTTTCCCTGGGCGAGGGAGAGGAGAGCACCGTGGAGATCGTCTCCCTCTACGACAAGGCCAAGGCGGAGGGATGGGACAAGCCCCGGTTTCTGCGGGAGGTGGCCAAGATCCCCGGGGTGTATGTGCCATCCTTTTACCGGCATGAGTATGGGGCGGATGGGACGATCTGCGCCATCGTTCCCGATGCGGGCGTGCCCGCGACGGCGCGCAAGCGGATTGTGGAGGACCTGGACAGCGCGTATTTCCCCACAAGGATGATCGTCCCTTCCACGGAGATCGTCCACGACCGGGCCAATTTAGAGGTGTTTCGGGGCTGCGTTCGGGGCTGCCGGTTCTGCCAGGCGGGATTCTCCTGCCGGCCGGTGCGGAAAAAGAGCGCCCAGGTGCTGTACCGCCAGGCGGTGGAGACCCTGGAGGACTCGGGAATCAACGAGCTGACGCTGTCCAGCCTGTCCACCTCCGACTACCGGGAGCTGGAAGCGCTGACGGACAAGCTGCTGCCCTACTGCCGGGAGCGGCGGGTGAATCTGTCGGTGCCCTCCCTGCGGGCGGACAACTTTTCCCGTCAGCTTACCGCCCGGCTCCAGACCCAGCGAAAAAGCAGCCTGACCTTCGCCCCGGAGGCGGGCAGTCAGCGGCTGCGGGATGTGATCAACAAAAACCTGACGGAGGAGGAGATCCTGTCCTCCTGCGCCGTGGCCTTTGCCGGCGGGTGGAGCAGCGTGAAGCTGTACTTTATGCTGGGCCTGCCCACAGAGACGGAGGAGGATGTGCTGGCCATCGCGGAGCTGATCGAGAAGGTGGCCGCCACATGGCGGGCAAACGCCGTCAACAAAAAGCGGGGTCTGCGGATCCACGCGGCTGCGGCGTACTTTGTGCCCAAGCCCCACACCCCGTTTCAGTGGGAAAAGCAGCTGCCTATGGAGGAATATCTTCGGCGGGCAAGGCTCCTGAAGGAACGGCTTTACAGCGTGCGGGGGGTGGAGTTCAACTACCACGATCCGGCGCTGAGCCGCCTGGAAGCGGTGTTTGCCCGGGGAGACCGGCGGATCGGCCCGGTCCTCCGGCGGGCGGTGGAGCTGGGTGCAAGACTGGACGGCTGGGACGAGTACTTTTCCTACGAGACCTGGCTGCGGGCCTTCCGGGAGTGCGGCGTGGATCCGGACTACTATGCCTGCCGGGGCTTTGGAGAGGAGGAGATCATGCCCTGGGACACCATCGACGTGGGGCTTAAGAAGGACTTCCTTCTCCGGGAGCGCCGCCGGGCCTATGAGGGACGAACCACCCGGGACTGCCGGGCAGGATGCGCCGGCTGCGGAGCCGACGCCCTTTTGAAGGAGGCGGTCTGCGATGCTTAGGGCCCAGTTTTCCAAGACGGGGAAGGGGAAATACCTTTCTCATTTGGATCTGATGCGGCTGCTTCAGCGGGCCTTCCAGCGGGCGGGGCTGCCCCTGACCCACACCCAGGGCTTTACGCCCAGGCCCAGCGTGTCCATCGCCCTGCCCATGAGTTTGGGAATGGAAAGCCTTTGCGAGCTGCTGGACTTTCAGCTGGAAGGGGAGGCCCCGCCTCCGGAGGAGATCCGGGACCGGCTGAACCGTGCGCTGGTTCCCGGGGTGGAGATTTTGAAGGTCTATGAGGGGGGCCGGAAGCTCCGGGAGCTGCGGCTTTTGGAAAGCGCCGTCACCCTGGAGTACGACCGGGGGGTGCCGCCGGAGGCGGCGGAGCAAATCGCGGCCCTTTTCCACCGACAGACCCTGCCGGTGGAGAAAAAGAGCAAATCCGGCCCGGTGGAGCAGGACATCATCCCCCTGATCCGCCGGATCGCCGTCCGGCAGACTGGGGCGGGGGAGCTGGAGCTGCGGGCGCTGACCCGCTGCCAGGAGCCCTCCATGAACCCCATGCAGCTTGCCCAGGCGGTGGACCGGTATCTGCCGGAGATCCAGCCGGATTTCGCCCGGTGCCTGCGGCTGGCACTGTATGACGAACAGGAACATGAATTTTATTAGGAGGAAATCGTTTTGGAACAGGAACGCGTTTTGGAAGACTGCCCCGCCTGCCGGGGCGTGGGAGCGCTGGTGCATGACGGCGGCTGGTGCGTCCAGGTGGAGTGCGCCGACTGCGGCGCCCACACGGTGTATTT
>CANQXH010000124.1 GCA_947627745.1 uncultured Oscillospiraceae bacterium | reverse complement strand
ACCAGCAAACAATGAAGGATAGCGTAATGGATATTGAGCCAGTTAAAAGGACACTACATGGGTTTATTCGATAAATTCCCGTTAATCGAAAAGAGCAAACAATGCTGACCGCTCTGATCGCGCGGATGAAGACGGAGATCGCCGAGGAAAAGAAGCGGCTGAAAGCGGGGGAGACCCCTCAGGACGGCTCAAAATCCCCGCCGCAATAAAAGAGAAATAGGCAAAAAAACGCCTCTCTGGACCTTCGATCCAGAGAGGCACGGTATATTCGTATGCGACACAGGCGATAACAAGCTGGGCAGAGGCCGGGCCATGTGACCCGGCCCCTGCCGTTTGGAAAAGTAGGAGAAACACGCAGTCCCAATTAGATCAGAACTTCGGTTTCATCGGAGTAACACAGCCCACTCAGGCGTTTCCGCTCTGGACCTTCCACGCCTTCATCTTCTGATGACGGCGCACAAAGTAGAACACGCACAGCCCAACCAGAACCACGTCCACGACGGCCACAAGAATATACAGCCAGTAGGCGATCGGTGTGCTGCTGACCTCCTGGCCGACGCTGTTGGCGGCGGTGTAGAGGATGTTGTGGGTGGCCTGGCGCAGAGCCTGCTGGCCGGTGGTGGTGCCGGTGGTAGCGTCGCTGACAGACTGGATGCCCATCAGGGAGAGGATCAGATCGTTGCCGGCGCGAACGACTCTGTCAACATTGTGATAGGAGAGCTGGAGGATGCAGTCGGTGATGACGGTACCCTGGAAACCCCATTCGTCACGCAGGACGGTGGTCAGCAGAGGATAACTCTCGGCGGCGTTGACCGCGCCCAGGCGGTTGAAGGAGGACATGATGCCCCGGGTCCCGCCCTGCTTTACGGCCACCTCAAAGCCCTTCATATAAATCTCGCGCATGGCCTGTTCGTTGACCCAGGTGGCCAGGCCGCCATGGTCGCGGTTGGTCTCCTGATCGTTGACGGCGAAGTGCTTGGCATAGGTGGTGATGCCCTGAGACTGGATGCCCTGGATCTCAGCTGCGGCCATTTTGCCGGAGTGGTAGCCGTCCTCAGAGTAGTACTCATAGTTTCGGCCGGAGAAGGGAGAGCGATGGATGTTCATGGCGGGCGCGTACAGGGCGGCGATGTCCATGGCAATGGCTTCTTTGGCGAAGGTCTCGCCCATCTGGGTGGCGAGAGCCGGGTTCCAGGTGCAGGCCAAAACGGACTGGGCGCAGTATTGGTTGCCGGTGATGCCCGCCATGATGTTGTTGATGCCGTTGGGACCGTCGGACTCCACATAGCTCAGTTTTCCGACAGAGGCTACCGCTTGGGTGGTCCAGCCGCCATTGCAGACCAGATTGACCATCTCATCCACGGAAACCTGCTCCAGAAGCTGGTCCCACTTGGAATCGTCGTAAGCCAAACCCTTCATGTCCTCCAGCTTTAAGCCGTGGTCGGCGGTGACGATAGCCGGGTCGGATTCGTTGTTGGAGACGGAAGTGTCATTGAAGACAGCCAGGGTCGCTTCAGACGCCTCGCGGCTGGCAGGCATCCGCTCGGTGGGGAAGGTGCCGGCCCAGTCGGCGCGGGAAACATAGTTCTTGCACTCGCCAAAGGACACGTCGTCGAACAGGTTGACCGCTGGGATCAGATCGCCGGGGCGGGCGCCGTCGTTGGCCTCATTGTAGATCACATCGCTGTCGATGGTGACAGTGCGGCTGTCGATCACATCGTGGCTGTTGTTCTGGAGATTGATTTGGTACTCACCCTTCTCCAGGACATAGGCGCCGCCCTGAGCTTTCACGCCGGTGTAGTCATAAGAGGCCATATCGGACACCGCAAAGGTGAGGGTGACAGTTTCGCTCTGGCCCGGCTCGATAAGGCCGGTCTTGGCGAAGTCGGCCAGCACCACATGGCTCTTTTCGATGCCGCCGGGGGTGTAAGGAGCAGAGAAGTAGACTTGGGCCACATCCTTGCCAGCCACAGACCCGGTGTTGGTGACCTTTACGGATACGGTGACGGTGCTGCCGTCGTTCTGGAAATCGGCAATCTCCTGCTCAAAGCTGGTGTAGCTCAGGCCGTAGCCGAAGGGATACTGGACTGTCTTGTCGTAGTCGATGAAGCCGTCGGCTGCGGCGGTTTCATAGTAGCGATAGCCCACATAGATGCCCTCGATGTAGTCCACATAGTGGTAGGCGTCGGGCTCCCCGCCGCCGGCGATGGGGTTGGTGTTGGTATACTCTGCGTTGGTGTAGTTGTAACCGCCGATAGAGTAATAGGTGGGGGCGCTCTCTACCTCATAGGCGAAAGTGCCGGTGGTGCGGCCGGAGGGGTTGACCTTGCCGGAGAGGACCTCGCCCACGGCGTTGGCGCCGGTGGAGCCCAGGCAACCAATCCACAGAGCGGCGTCGATGCCGTCATCCTCCAGCCAGCCCAGCTCCATCACGTTGGTGGAGTTGACAAGCACGATGACGGTGCCGAAGTTCTCCTTCACCATGTTGAGGACTTCGATCTCCACGTCCTGGAGTTCAAGATAGTGCTTGCCTTCATCGCCGCCTTTGATGCCCAGCGATTCATCGCTGCCCAGCGTGCTGACGGAGCCGCCCATGTCCAGAGGCAGGTCGGCGCCCTCGCCGCCCAGCCGGGAGATGACGAAGATGGCCACATCGGAGAAATCTTTGGCACCCTGGATGAGAGTGTCGGGGTACTCGCTGAGCGGGGTCTCATTGATGTCGAAGTTATTACCAGTATAACCCACACCGGTGCGCTCGATGAAGTGAGAATCATAGAAGCTCACCAGATCCTGATTCACCTGGAATCCGGCGTTCTCCAGGCCCTTGGCCAGTGTGACGTTGTTCGTGCTGTCGCCGGAACCGGAACCGGAGCCGCCGAACACGGTGTCACGGGAGCCGTACCCGAACAGATTGACGGCGACGCCATTCTGGAGGGGCAGGGCGTTGCCCTTATTCTCCAGAAGTACGATGCCCTCGGATTCCACCTGCTGGGTCATGGCTGCGGAGTCTGCCCTGGCGGCGTCCACCTCCTCGCCAGAGGGGCCGGCGGCCAGGAAGCTGTTGATCAGGTCGAAGTTGGGCGGCACCAGGGCCACCAATGCGATGTTGATTGCCAAAAGAATGGCCACCACGACGCACATGACGCCAAACAGGGGCTTGCTGGGGCGTTTGGGAGCGGATTTTGCCTTTTCACTCATGAGTTTTTCCTCCTTTTCCGATTTACCACTATATTTGTGGTTTTATGGTCAAAGTATAACATAAATGTGGAAAATATTGTACAATTTTGCCGTAAGCTGTTGGTTTTTTGCCGTGAATTGTGCTTAATGTATGAAACGGCAGAAGCCGGGCCATACAACCCGGCCTTCGCCATTTGGAAAAGTAGGAGAAACTCGTGGTGATAATCGCCCCGGTTTTTACAGACAAACTTTTTATGAGTTTTCTCTTGACTTCCGGCTTTCTTTGTGGTATGTGTTTGTGCTGCAAAGGAGGCGCGGAAATGGCACGGATAAGCGTTGAGGAACTGTACCGCGGCGAGGGCGGCGGCGGGAAGTACGGCGCCGGTGGGATCGTGGGCGCCGTTATGAAGGAGATCATGATCCACGGCGTACCGAACGAATACGACGAGCGGACGTATATCGAGCTGTTGATCGTTAAGCACACGCTGAAGGCGGCGGAACAAATGAAAATCGAGGGCGACTTTGTGCCGGGGATGACCGACGCGGAGCCGCCCTCTTGTTATGCGGAGGTATGAAATGAAGATTCTTGAAGAACTTTGGTACGGCAACGTGGCGCCCTGCGAGCGGAGCGTAGAGAAGGGCAGCCGCCTATGGCGCCTGGGTAGGTTGATCCAGCGGAACGAAGAGGAGCTGGCGCCGCTGCTCTCAGAAAAGGCGAAAGAGGTGCTGGAAAAGCTGCGGGACAATCAGTCGGAGCTGAACGACGTCAATGAGTGCGCGGTGTTCGTCTGCGGGTTCCGACTTGGCGCAAGGATCATGCTTGAGATACTGGGCGGCAGCGATAAGTGGGGAGACAGTGAAGAATAAGCAACGTCCCGAAAGCTCGCCGCCGCACAAATCCGCCATCAAGACAAGTTGGTTGGTTGGTAGAAAAGAGGTTTGCCCTGAAATGTAGGATAGGGGGAAATGTGTCTGTTGCGGAAAAGACTTATCTGGGATTATAGATTGTGAAGATGAATCGTCATTGCATTATGATCATATTGTTTCTCTTCA
>CANQXH010000123.1 GCA_947627745.1 uncultured Oscillospiraceae bacterium | reverse complement strand
GTCTATGAGGATGATACGATCCTGGCCTTCCGGGACATCAACCCCCAGGCGCCCACCCACATTCTGGTGATCCCCAAGGCCCATATCGGCTCCGTCGCCGAGCTGACCGAGGCCCACGCCGCCCTGGTGGGCCACATTTTCGCCGTCATTCCGGCAATCGCCGCCCGGGAGGGGCTGACCGGAGGCTTCCGTGTCGTGTCCAACTGCGGGCCGGACGCGGGCCAGTCCGTGCCCCATCTGCACTTCCACATCCTGGGCGGGAAGGAATTGTCCCTGGAAATGGCTTGACAGCCGGGAAAAAAGTGCTAAAATAGAGGCAGATCGCATTACAAACCATCTTCGGGGGGCCGGAGGCATCCGGCTGAGAGTGGGCTGAGGCCGCCCTTACCCGTGAACCTGATACGGTCAGTACCGTCGGAGGGAAAGATGCTGTGTGGACTTTTCAAGTGTCGCATTGCGCCTGGACGGACTTGCAATGCGATACTTCTTTTTTAGGAGGTTTGCGAAATGGCAAACGAAGAATTCAGTCCGGAACCCACAGGCAAGCGGGCCCCGTGGATTTCCACCCGGGAGCTGGTGGAAGGGGGCCTGATGGTGGCCCTGGCCACCGTTCTGAGCTTCCTGAAGATCTGGGACTCCCCCTACGGCGGTTCCGTCACGGTGCTGTCCATGGCCCCCATCATCCTCTACTCCCTGCGCTGGGGCGTGAAGCCCGGCCTGGTGGCGGGGCTGGCCCATGCCCTGATCCAGCTGATCCAGGGCATGTCCGACGTGATGTACGTCCCCACAGCGGGGGGCATCGCGGCGGCGATCATTCTCGACTACCTGCTGCCCTTCACCCTGCTGGGTCTGGGCGGGATCTTCCGGGGCGTCAAGTTCACGAAAAACGACACCGCCAACCTGATCCTGGCCGCCGCTCTGGGGGCTCTGCTGGTGACGGTGCTCCGGTTTGGGTGCCACCTGCTCTCCGGCGTGTACATCTGGTATGAGCTGGACAAGGTCTGGTACGCCGACGAGCCGGACCATCTGGTGTTCCAGGTGGGCTCCTGGGCCTTCTCTGCCATTTACAACGGCACTTATATGCTCCCGGAGATCATCGCCACCACCGTGGCCACCCCCATCCTGGCCAAGGCCCTGGAAAAGGTCAACAAGAAGTAAAAACGGGAAAAACGGCGATCCCACAAAAGTGGCCATGTAGGAGCGATGGGCTCTTACATGGCCGTTTTCGCCTTCGATGCGCCGCGGCGAAAAAACGGATTGACTTTTTGCCGGGAAGGGGGTATAATGGAGCGCAACAGAATAGGACAGTTCGTGACCATCCTGTCGGTAAACAAAACTAGGGATTTTTTGATGGGCGCGATGCGCCCATTTTTTACTGGCTTGGGCGCGGATTGCGCCCATTTTTTCGTAAGGAGACAAATGATGGACAGAAAAATTCGCTTTTTGACCCAGGCGGCACTGATCGCCGCCCTTTACACCATCCTCACCCACCTGCAGAATCTGCTGATCCCGGACTCCGCCACCTGGGCCATCCAATTCCGGGCCTCCGAGGCGCTGTGCGTCCTGGCGTTTTTCACGCCGGCGGCCATCCCGGGGCTGGCAATCGGCTGTCTGGTGTTCAATCTGACCTATATCGGGGCCCTGCCCATGGATTTTCTGGTGGGGAGCCTGGCCACCCTGGGCGCCGCCTGGGCCATGTGGAAGTGCCGGGAGGTTCGCTGGAAGGGCTTCCCCCTGCTGGGGATGGTGATGCCCGCCGCCTGGAATGGGGCGCTGGTGGGCTGGGAGCTGACGGTCTATATCGGCGGCGGCTTCTGGATCAACGCCCTGAGCGTGGCCCTGGGGGAGCTGGGGGTGCTGCTGTCCCTGGGGTCGGCCCTCTACTTTGGCCTCAAGGCCCGGGGCCTGGAAAAACGCGTTTTCGGATAAGGATTGCCCCGCCGGTTGGCGGGGCAAAAATTTTATCCTTCTTCCACCACGATCTCCCGGAGGGTGAGCCCCGGATTGCGGCGCACCGTAAAGTCGATGGCCCAAAAGCTGGAAAAGACCAGCAGGTTATTCCCCCGGTAGTCCTCCAGCAGCTCCGCGTCGGAGCCCAGGTTCAGCTCCTCCAGGTCTCCGGGGTAGCTCTCGATCCGGCGGATCTCCTCGTAGGGCAGGCTCTCCATCCGCAGGTCTACGCCGTACTCGTTTTTCATCCGGTACTCGAACACGTCGAACTGCAGCGTGCCCACCACCCCCACGACCACCTCCTCCATGCCGGAGTTGGGAGTCTTGAAGATTTGGATGGCGCCCTCCTGGGCGATCTGCTCGGTGCCCTTGACAAACTGCTTGCGCTTCATGGAGTCCTTGGCGGACACCCGGGCAAAGTGCTCCGGGGCGAAGGTGGGGATGCCGGAATAGCGGAACTTCTTCCCCGGCACGGTGACCGTGTCTCCGATGGAGAAAATGCCCGGGTCAAAGACGCCGATCACGTCCCCGGCGTAGGCCTCGTCCACGATCTCCCGCTCGGCGGCCATGAGCTGCTGAGGCTGGCTCAGGCGCATTTTTTTGCCGCCCTGGACGTGGTAATACTCCGCCTCCCGGAGAAATTTCCCGGAGCAGATCCGCAGAAAGGCCAGCCGGTCCCTGTGGGCCTTGTTCATATTGGCCTGGATCTTGAAGACAAAGGCGGAAAAATCCGGGTCGAAGGCGTCCACCACTCCGCAGTCCGCCGTCCGGGACAGGGGCGGGGGCGTCATCCGCAGAAATTCCTCCAAAAACGGCTCCACGCCGAAATTGGTCAGGGCGGAGCCGAAAAACACCGGGCTCAGCCGCCCCCCGCGGACCTCCTCCAGGTCCAGCTCCCGGCCGGCGGAGAGCAGCTCCACGTCGTCGATAAGCTGGGCGTGCTTTTCCGGCCCCAAAATACCGTCTACCTGGGGGTCGTACAGGTCGATGGCCTGCTTTTCCGCCCGGTTCTTCCCGGAAACCCCGGAGAAAAACAGAAGCTGACTGTTCTCCCGGTCGTAGACCCCCTGGAAGTCCTTCCCGGAGCCGATGGGCCAGTTCATGGCGTAGGTCTCGATGCCCAGCTCCCGCTCCAGCTCGTCCAGAAGATCGAAGGGGTCCTTGCTGTCCCGGTCCATTTTGTTGATAAAGGTAAAAATGGGGATACGCCGCATGGCGCAGACCTTGAACAGCTTCCGGGTCTGGGCCTCCACGCCCTTGCTGCCATCGATGACCATCACGGCGGAGTCCGCCGCCATGAGGGTGCGGTAGGTGTCCTCCGAGAAGTCCTGATGGCCCGGGGTGTCCAGAATATTGATGCAAAAGCCGCCGTACTGGAACTGCATCACCGACGAGGTGACGGAGATGCCCCGCTGCTTCTCGATCTCCATCCAGTCCGAGGTGGCGGCTCGGGCGTTTTTCTTGCCCTTGACCACCCCGGCCTGGGCAATGGCCCCGCCGTAGAGCAGAAACTTCTCCGTCAGGGTGGTCTTGCCGGCGTCGGGGTGTGAGATAATGGCAAAGGTTCGGCGGCGGCGGATCTCTTCCTGTAAAGTTGACATAATTTTCCCTCCAATAATCAAATCGTCATTTGCTTGGAAGGAACGGCTAAATTGGCCCAAAGTGACTCATAGTGCCTCCTGTTGGGGAAAAAGGATTGTTTTCCGCCTTATGGTAACACATTTTCCCTCTGTTTACAAGGGGAATTTTCATACCGGGCTGTGCTTGGAGGGCTTCACGTTCACGTCCTTGCCGATCTGGCCGGTGATGGGGCCCCAGGTCTTCTCAAAATTCTGGATGTCCCGGCGGATCAGGACCAGGATGTGGCTGTTCAGGCTCCGGCCCTCGTACTCGGCTACATAGCTCAGCTTGTCGAGCATCTCCTGCTCAATGCGGATAGAAACGCTTTTCACTGCCATAAAAAACACCTCAAAAATGGTTTTGGTGTGTTTATTTTATGGAAATAATGTGATATTATGTTCCAAATAGATATATTGTATATCTAAATTGGAGGGAACGCTATGAAAGTCGCGGTCATCGGGTCCCGGTCGCTGTCCGTGCCCGATCTAATGGACTACCTTCCCCAAGAAACCACCGAGATCATCAGCGGCGGCGCCAAAGGGGTGGACCGCTGCGCCAGGGACTGCGCCGTAGAAAACAACCTGAAGCTGACGGAATATCTGCCGGATTACAGGCGCTTCGGAAAGGCGGCGCCCCTGCGGCGGAACATTACGATCATTGAAAATGCGGATTTGGTCCTGGCCTTCTGGGACGGGCGCTCCCCGGGGACCCGGTTTGTCATCGAGCAGTGCGAAAAACGGGGGATCCCCCTGCGGGTTGTCTCTATTTTGGGCCAGGGGTAGAGAGCTTCCTTTTCCCCCACAGCCCGAGGAGCAGCAGCGCCGGAAACACGCAGCCCCAGGCAATGCCCGCTCGCAGGCCCAGGGAGCCGGAGAGGAAGCCCACATAGGTGGGGCCGCCGGAGCAGCCCAGGTCCCCCGCCAGGGCCAGCA
>CANQXH010000122.1 GCA_947627745.1 uncultured Oscillospiraceae bacterium | reverse complement strand
CCCATATTGAAATCCTCCTCATTAGTGCTTCTATTCTACACCCTGAGGAGGATTTACACAATTTTCGGGATGGTCCCTCAAATCCACGACAAGATGCAGCAGCTTGTACCTCACTCCGGTTTCCATAAATTATTGGAGCTGCTCTACAGGGATTATGAGGAAATCCAATGCACAGCTATTGATTATCTTTGGGCAAAGGACTACCACGAGCAGTTCGTCACGGTTTTAAATATCATATCCTCTTATCTTGTCTCACTGAAGGAAGAATTAGAGAGGGGCTTTCCCTCTATAAAGCCCGAGACTTACCTCAGCGATCTTAAAGAGCTGTTCGGAATCCTCCAACAGCAGGTCAATCACATCTCGGAATCCAGCAAACTCTTCTTTGCCGCACCAAATTCCAAAATGGGCTATACTGCCCAGTTCGATCTGATCATGCACGCATATTATGGCGTCGTCAAGGGTTTGATTGGACAGGCGTACCTCGCGCAGAAAAAAAGCTGGCAACACATCCTTGTCCCCGTCATCAATTTTGCCAATACAAATAAGGTTGAAAGTGCCATGCTGCGAACCGTGGATGACGACAAGATGAGTAGCCGTTTGGTCTCAATCCAGATGCCTTACGCTGCTTGGTCAAACCCACTGTACTACACACCGTTTTTGTTCCATGAAATATACCACTATGTTGCACCGCTCAACAGGGCAGAGCGCAACAACTCTTACTTGGTGATAATCCTCCACAGACTGTGCATGCAGCGGTTCTTCATATTTTTGAATTCGCTTGGCAGCCAGAAAACCAATAGTTTCGAAAAAACGATTGGTGACTTATGTAAACGGTTGGAGCAGCCTCTTTATTCTGCCATTATCAAGGACAGAAAGGTTTTATACCAACTTGTTTCCTGCCCTGCGGCGGATTGTACAGCGTATGAACTGCGCAATGCTTTGGGTGCACGATTTGGAACATATCAGGAAGACAATGATTTTGCAAAATGGATACGCGAAAAGCTCCAAGAGGCAATACAGGGTGCCATGCCAACTGCTACAGATGAGCCGCACTTCTTGGAACTGATTCAGTACCTAAAGACTCTAGATGACAACGATTTCATGTCCACAATTACCGAAGATTACAGCAGTGACGAGTTCAACTTGGTCAACTCCATGCTCTTAGAACTGCGTGAGATCTACCCTGATATGGCAATGATCCATGGGTCGTCTATGGGACTTTGTGAGTATTTGCTGCAATTTGCGATGCTCCAGAATAATCTGCTCAACACGCCTGGGTCTGTTTATGATCCTGACATGGCACTGCGCATCGGCCCGATTATAGAATATCTTTTAGGTGACGATAAAACGCTGGAGGATGAGAGAGATAAATTCAAACAGCTGTTCATGGCGTATCTTGTGCTTTCCCGAAATGAAAACAGCGAAACAGGCACGGATGAAAAGGATGTGGTGCTAGCACAGCACTGGTTTGATTATTTTGCCCGTATATATCTATTATTTTGCGAGGAGTATGGTGTCTACAGAAGCGAACTGCAGACACAGATCACAACACTATATACTTTCTCCCTAGCAGATACTTCTGTTCAGGAAATCTACCACAGATATTGGAATTCGCTGGCGAACTTTTGGTCAGATCAGACTGTCCCACAAAAGATTTTTTCGCTGACCATTCGTCTGATTCAGCATTATCAGGGACAGGAATCTCTAATCGAGCTCCGGCAAAAGTGGCGCAGTTATGCCAGCGACAGTGTGCTAGGTGAAGAAACATGCAACTACGCATTAGGAAGCATCTCTGGCACCAGAAATCCATATACTACCTACTGCCTATATTCCAGCGATCAATTATTTGAACAGCTGCGAAAGATGACAGCACAGTTGAGCGCGGGACATGAAAACCTATTTCACGAGCCTTGCGGCGCTTCCTCAGTTTGGTATCGAGGTGTTTCTAACAGCAACTATCACATTCTTCCCTCTATGTTCGTACGCTTTTCATTGGATGAAAAGTGGGATGGGAATAGAATAAGAAAAACCCCCGCTAGTCTCCTAGAGCATCGATTCCAGCAATTCAAGTTGAGATCTGATGGAGCTTTGGAGATCTCCAACCAGTACAGGTATCAGTCCAGCGATTATCTGGCACTAATGCAGCACTACCAAACCCCGACGAACATGCTGGATTGGTCAGAGGATGTCTTTGGCTCGCTCTATTTTGCGCTTGAAGACTATATCAAGAATGACCGCAACAAACAATCTCGCGACACGGTCGACGCAGCGATTTATCTGTTTGATCCGGCGGCCTACAATTTAGCTAGGGAACAAATAATAAAGGCCTGTTTACCGGATAACAATAATAAAAAGTGCGAGAAATGCCTCTGCAACAAGCAAGGCGACTATGACTGCCAGCAGAGCCAATGTATAAGACGGCGGGAGGGATATGTGCGTGATACGGTTTTTCATGCACGTGACAGAGTGCCCAATGTCTCAGTAGAATTGAATAGGGATATCTATGAGCCGCTGTTTTGTGGTAAGAAACGAGAGTACACGGACGGCGTCGATCACTACACCGTCGCGGGAATGAAAGGTTGCTCCGCCATTAGCTACGCACCCTTGTGTTTTGATTTGCCTATTGCTGTATACACTTCACGTCTGAATCCGAGAATACGGGCGCAGTGGGGACAGTTCGTTGTATTCGATCCTTATACGCCTCCTGTAGTCCCAGACATTCCGAAGGGAACATCTGCTGATTTGCTTGGATGCTATGATTACATAGCGCTGGATAGGATACAAAACGACTGGCTGAATGCGGACAGTACCAGAATGCCATTTCTTCTAAAACTTATTATTAAATCTGATGTCAAGCAGGACCTCGCTGAACAGCTTAAGCTTCTGGGCATCCATACCATTAAGTATTATCCTGAACTGACAAACGCACGGTTTTCCTTTGAGTAAGCCTCCTTCGATGCATCGAGGATAGTCAGTGCCTCTGCTATGCCGTGGAGCGAACATACTTTAAGTAGCATGACGTTAGTAAACACGCTAGTGTCGGACTTATATGCCGCCAATAACTGAACACCGTATAGCGGGATCTGCTCATTCAAGAGTAATGTCAAGGATTATGTGCAACGTCGTATGCAGTTTCTGGCAGATATGCTCAGTAGGCAATAGCGGAGGTTTCCTCCTTGGCCTCCAGATGTTTCATGTTCATGTGCCCCGTTGGGTGCCGGTAACATGGCGCAGGCGGGCACAGACAAGCATGAGCGCGGGGCCTCCATCCGGGAAGCAGCCAACCACTCTTGTCCTCCGGCGGATCTCGCGGTTAAGCCGCTCCAGAACGTTGTTGGTTCGGATGCGCGTCCAATGCTCTGAGAGGAAGTCAGTGTAAGGCAACGTTTCCTCCACGCCGTCCTTTATTTTCTTGGCCGCCTCAGGCAACCGCATGGCCCGGGGCGCTTCCGCTACCTCTTTCGCTTTCTTCCGGCAGGCAGCCTTGCTCTCCTGGGCGTGGATCGCCTTGAGCATCCTGGCCACTGTCTTCATCTTGTTTCTGGGAACAACAGAGAAAACGTTTCGGAAAAAATGGACGGTGCAGCGCTGGTACTTGGCGTCCGGCTACACTTCGCCCATGGCCTCCAGCATCCCAGGCACTTGTCCCCAATAATGAGTTTCACACCGTCAGCCCGCGGCCGCGGAGCTACTGGAAGAAGCTCCCCCCAGATGGATTTGTCCTCTTTCATGCCCTCAGCAGCGCCTAGGACTTCACGGTAACCGTCCTCATAGACTGCAATGGCGACCAGAATGGATACGTTTTCATATTCTCCGCCCAAGTTCCTGCGCAGGTAGATACCATCTACATAGACATACGGATTTTTCCCGCCCTGCAGCGGGCGATTCCGCCAGTCCTCAATATGCACATATGCTTTCTTGTTCAACTCGTTGATCGTGGATGGTAAGATTTTTATTCCCCAGAGGGTTTCCGCTATATCCTCTACCCAGTGCACAGAGACGCCTGCCAGATACATCTCTATGAGCGCCTCCTCCACACTGCTCTCCCGTCGGCGGTACCGCTCTATAATAGCCGTCTCGAAGGAAACGCCCTTGAGTCGCGGCATGTGCAGCGTGACATTGCCGGAGGTCGTGGTAAGATTCTTGTCATAATGGCCACTGCATTAGCCCTGGCGGGCCTCACTGAGCTCATACCGGGTTGTTTGGGTCAGCTTCTAACAGTTCGTTGAGCATTTCTTCCATACTCCCGCGTACCAATTCTTTGATTTGGCCCTTGATTACTTCCTTGTTCAGCTGTATGATCTTCTCGGACATGGTTTGCTTTCTCCTTTCAAGAATGATTGGTATGGTAACCTCATTCTACCAGAGACTGCAAACTATGTTTCTTTTTGTGCCTATTCCTTTTTGTGCAATTCATTCTACGCTACCGGGATAATGAGTTTCTCGCTGCAAATAAACGAAGATAGGACAACAGCCACCGGATGAAATCGGTGGCTGCTGGTATATATGAAGATAATACACAATTATC
>CANQXH010000121.1 GCA_947627745.1 uncultured Oscillospiraceae bacterium | reverse complement strand
GCGCAGAGTGACGAACTCTGCGACTGAGCCGCCGTAGGCGCTGTGAATATTCTCCCCGCTGTTGGAGGATCTATCCGCGCCGAAAGGGAACATAATACGGAGCTTGCCGGAAGGGAACGGAAGATGAAGGTACCGCGCATTTTAGAGGCTGGCGAACGCCCGAGAGAAAAACGGAACGGCAGAATGCTCCAGCGATTTCTTTTCCAGGAGGAAAAACGGATGAGGAAAATGAAAACGCACGGAATATCGCGCAGGCTGACAGCTGCCCTGCTCTGCCTGTGCATGACCGCCTCGATGTTGAGCGGTGTCCAGGTACGGCAGGCCTATGCCGCTGCAGAGGAGACGAAGCACATCGTGCCGGGCAGCCGGGTGGCCGACCCGGACACCATGGACGATTACTTAAACCGTCTGCTCACCGCCTCCACCGGCTCCCGCTATGCCGGCCGGGTCTGGACGGACAAGTCGGTCTTCGCCTATGGGGACAGTGCCCGTTCGACTGACAAACACTTTGATGGCGACCACACCATCACCCTGGACATGGGAACCGACGGCTATGTTGGCTCCGTTGATTTTAATGCGGACTTTGCCCATGTTTTTTCGGCATTGGCAAGCTCCCAGGTGGTCAACGAGTACCCGCCCAGCCCGGTGGATCTGGTCATCGTCTTTGATATGTCCGGCTCCATGGGGCAGGACACCCGCTTTAACATCGATTCCGGTGTCAATACCTATGTGAAAGCGTCAGATCCGACCTATCCCACGAACGGCGTACTCATGTCCGACCGTATCGCGAACTCCCGTATCCAGAAGACCCTGGACGCCATCAACCAGACCATCGACACCCTGATGGCTCAGAATCCCCAGAACCGGGTGGCGGTCTGCGGCTACGGCGAGAACGCCGTAGTACTCATGCCTCTGGGGCACTATCGGCATGCGGATAATGACGAGGATGTCCCCTACCTCTCCGTGGGCGGCATGGAGACCCTGTACCACCCCAGCGACCTCGTTTATTGGGTTGGGCGCGGGGATATGCCCGCCGGCTGGTACTGGATGAATAACCGCGATACCTGCTACACCGTGGTGGTCAACGCGGAGACAAACAACTATACCGGAATTCTGAATGACAACGGGGATGGCGATGGTAGGAAAGACTGCGTTCCGGCGGTCGACAAATGGCACAATATTAATAAGACCGTCAGCAACAACGTCCTGAACAGCAGCGGAGATCCTGTCAAGGCCTTCCCCGGCGTCGCCGCGCAGGACGCCGACGGACTTGCAGAGAGCGTGAAAAATTTTAGCACCGTGAGCCAAATCGTTTATAACAACGCGAAAGATAATGTCTCAGGTTACTCGCATGGGACTGACGCAACTGCCATGCGCAGGGCGATTGAGAATACCCGCGGCCTCAAGGCCGACGACTATGTGGGCTACTTCACCAACACCCAGGGCGGCATCTACCTGGCCTACAAGCAGCTGGCCGACTCCACCGCTACCACCTATACGGAGCCCCTCTCCAACGGCGTGATCTCCACCGTGGCTCGCATCCCGGCGGCCATCGTCATGTCCGACGGCGGCGCCAACTTCTCCTTCAACGAGATGGGCATCACCGCCGGGGAGAATGGCGCAGCTCAGTGGAACAGCCGCTACGGGCAGCCAGTTGACCCCAATGCTGAGCCAGGTAAGGACATGACCTGGTATATAGAGGATAACAGTTGGAACTTTAATAATTTTCCAGGAGGGCTGGAGGAAGAGCAACTTAAGAACTCCATCGCCAGTGCGGACCGTTCCCACCGCCTGGGCGGGTGTATAAAATCAGATGGCGAAGTGGAGGTTCAGCAGAAGGGCGACGAGTGGTACAAGGTCTTTCTGCCCGGGAAGGACACCCTTGGAGATAAATGGGACGGCGTCCACGGCATCTATAACCTCGGCGCGGACTACTATAAGGACGGCACTCTGACTAGCCAGCCTGTGTGGGACCGCCCGGGCGTGCTGTACAGCAGCGACAACACCATCATGGGCACCTCCGGCACGGTGATGGAAGTGTTGCTCACCGCTGGCTACATGAACTATGTGGTGAAGGAGCACTACAACAACGGCTGGGTCGCCGACGGCGCGACGGAGGACAGCCGGATCCAGCTCTCCACCTACACCATGAACGTGGACACAGACCATGTGCCCCTGTGGGGCAGGATGCGCCTGTTCCCCTCGCTGGATCCGTCGGGACACAGCATTGATAAAGTGGAGGAATGGTATCAAACAGTCTGTTCAGAGGACGAGCTTAACCAATTTATAGAAACCGCCTATGCAGGTTTTGCTGAACAGCTTAAGCCTCATGTTACGAATGAAAAACTCTTTATAACCGGAGATGACGGCGGCGTTACAAAGGGAGGATATACGGGCCTCAAACAGGCGTGGGATAAGTGGTGCAATGGTAAGGAGTCCACAGCGACTGTGTCATCCAGCGTTATTATTCAGGACAGCAGAGCCGACATCAAGATCGCCCCTATCGGCGCCAACCAGAGCGAAGCCAGCTATGAAAGCACAATTGAAACAAAGGATGGAAAAGAATTAAAACAAAAGATCGCTGTCGACGATCAGAAAGTAAAAGACAACATTGCCTACAACGACGGCTTCTACGATGTGACCTCCGAGGACGTGGGCGAGACCTTCGAGAAGATTCTCGCCCTGATCCTTGGCAAGGTCTTCGTCCCTGTCTCCGGCGACAACGACGCCGGCGTGGGCGATTCCGTCACCTACCAGGACCCCATCGGCGAGTACATGGAGATCAAGAACGGCTCCATCACCGCCACGCCGCACCATGTCCAGGGACATGAAGTGACAGAAACGCCTACCACCTACGACATGGCCCTGCTGCTCTTCGGCGAGATGCACGGCCTGGTCCGCACCGGCATCTATGACTACCACTGGAACGACACATGGATTGCCACAAACAAACCGACTGAGCAGGGTACGTCGGCCATGACCGAGGGCTGGTACAAAGGGGAGGCGGCATCCGCGACATTCGGCGGCGCCGGAGAGGTGCCGAACCAGAATACCAACGGTGTGGATTATACCGGCCACCCCGAGAAGGCCTGGGCGGACGGCTGGATCTACCGCCTAAGCTTCAATACGGCGGCGCAGTTCATCCCCATCCTCGGCGACATTGATACCCCGGCCGAGATACCGGATCAGATGCAGAACACGGTCTATACCCTGTACCGCTTCGCCGGGGATTCTGCCGACCGCAATATGCTCCGCCGGAACCCCATCTACGGCGACGTGCCGGACGATATAGAGGAACGGTGGGAGGAAGCCAGCGCCAGCGGTTACCCCGTGGACAACGCGATCTACGCGAAGACCCCCGGCGTGTACCGCCTCTCCGATATCCGGGTCTGGGTGGAGGACACCGGCGACTTTGTGGACACCGACGGCGCCATCGCGCCCAACTCCGGCTACGACCGGTCGCTGTATGTGAACATCCCGGCGGCGGCCATCCCTACGGAGCTGGCCACCATCACCCTGGGCCGGGACGGCGTGCTGTCCTATGAGACGAACCTGGGTTCCGACCACCAGCAGGGCTCTCAAATCACCGTCGAAGAGGACGGGAAAAAGGTAGTTACGACCGTCGACGAGGCGATGTACAAAAACTTCTGCTACCAGTCCACCCCCTTCCGGCTGTTCTACGCCGTGGGCCTGGAGGAGGACCTGATTCTTCGGGACGATGCGGGCAATCAGACCGGCGTGGACTTCAACGCCATCTCCCCCGAGTACATCAGTTCTCACGGGGTGGAGGAGAATAACGAGAACCATAACTATGTCTGGTTCATCTCCAACTACTATTCCGAGACCCGGTACGACGAGTACGCCACCGATTCCATTTCCCGTACCCGGGGCGACCCCACCGTGACCTTCTCTCCCGGCTCCGATAACCGGTACTATGTCTTCCAGAAGCCTCTGCCCCTTTATGCCCATGCCTACCGGGCGTCGGGGGGCAGCCTGACCCCTGTGGACGGAACAGGGTTTGGCGCTCATAAAGAGGGCAACGGCAGCTCCACCTGGGAGAACTATAACGGCACGCAGCAGCAGGCCGGCTCCTGGGTCGGCGGCCAGTACATGGGCACCTATAATACCCAGCAAGATTTTTCGAACGCGAAGAACCGTTTGGAGGACAGGGGCGGCGTCCAGTACATCACCGACAGCAGCGGAATTAAATATGAGTATGTGGAGAACGGCATCGTGTTCCTCCAGGAGGATATGCTGCGGCATGTGACCTCCACAGAGGACGGCGGCTATACCGGGGACTCCGTCTCCTTCAGATCCAACGATTATTTCTTCCTGCTGGTGGAGTTCTATGTGCCCTATAAGGATTCTGTCGGCAAGGACAACTATGGCAAGGATGTCTTCGGCACCCAGGGCGGCCACATGGTGCAGTACGCTCTGGCCCGGAAGGGCAGCGAGTTTGGCTCCGGCTTTGCCTCCAGTGAGATCGACAACGGCGATATGCTCTGCTGGACCGACGCCCAAAACCACCTGAACCTGGAGTTTGACTACCTGTCCAA
>CANQXH010000120.1 GCA_947627745.1 uncultured Oscillospiraceae bacterium | reverse complement strand
GAGGTATCTTCGTCCCCATAGACCCGGCCGCTGCCGGCGGCATAGGCGCCCACGCCCTGGGAACCGGCGGCGCCGCTGCCGGGATTCAGGATGGCGTCCTCGTAGCGGGTCTCATAGTACTTGTAGCCGGTGTAAATGCCCTCGGCCTGGACCACATAGGCCCCGCCAAAGTAGTTGGTGGAGGCCAGGTCGTAGGTGGCGTAATTGCCGTAAAGATTCAGTCCCCAGTTTTGCATGGCCGGGGAGGCGGTGGAGTCGGAGGCGTAGGTGTCCGCCAGGTGGCCGGAGGGGTTGGCCTTCCCCGCCAGAAGGTTCGCCACGCCAATAAAGCCGTAGTTGCCGGGATAGCCCGCCCAGAGGATGGCGTCGATGCCCTCGTCCTCGGCCAGCTCGTCGATCTCCATGGCGTTGGAGGTGGTGAGGATGACCACGACCTTGTCAAAATTCGCCTTGGCGTATTCCAGAAGGGCCCGCTCGCCGTCGGAGAGGCTCAGCACGTTTCCGGACTTGGACTGGGTGAAGTCCTCGGGGTCCCGGCCCTCGTCGCCGGTAAAGTAGTCCGCCTGCTCGGAGGAGGGACGGCCCAGGACGATGACGGCCGCGCCGTTGTACTCGGCCACGCTGCTGTCAAAGCCGCTGGCGGCGGCCTTCAGCTCGTCAATGGAGGGCTCCGCCACGGTGTAGCGGTAGTCGGTACCCAGGGTGGTGACCGCATAGCCGGTGCCCACCAGCTTGTTGACGGAGCCGGAGGTGTACGCCTCGGTAGCCGCCACAGTGTTGTAGACGTCGCAGACCACGCCGTTGACGGAGAAGCCTACCTCCGTCAGGGCGTCCTGGAAGCTGACATTCTGGCCGGCCTCCTCAGGAGAGCCGATGTCCATGCCGTAGATGGCGTTGTCCTTGGTGCTGCGGTAGCCCATCAGCGTCAGTTTCTCCCCGGTGTTCAGGGGTAGGACGCCGCCCTGGTTTTTCAGCAGGACGCTGCCCTCCTCCGCCAGAGCGATGCCCATGGCCCGGTGGGCATCCACCAGGGCCTGGGTGTTGGCGGTGCCGTTAGAATTGAGGTAGGCTTCGTCGGGGGTGAAGGCGTCATACTTGCCGCCGCCGGTGGAGCCGATGGTCTTGGTGTGGAAAAAGTTGTTGACCTGGTCCGCGTTGGCCTCCAGCATACTGCCCGCCGCAATGCTCAGGGCCAGAAGCAGGCAGAACGCCATGGTCAGGACCCGGCCCAGCTTCCGCATGGTGCTTTTCTTCATCTTCATACATACCCTCCCTTCCCTTAGGGCTCCATGGCATCGGTCAGAGCGGCCAGGCTGCCGGTGTAAGCCTGGTTGAGCTGATCGGTCATGGAGTAATAATAGGTGAAGCTGATCTCATCGCCGGAAATGGCGGCCTCGGTGACCTTTCCAGTAGGATCGGTCACGGTGAAGGTCCCGCCGTCAAAGCTCCACGCGCCGTACTCGGCCACGCCATTGGCATCCCAGGCGAAGCGGTACACGCCGCTGTCGTACAGGGTGAAGGTGATGGCCTCGTTGGCCCCGGGGGTAAAGGTGTAGATGGCCTTGGTGGCCCCGTTCTCCACCATGCCCTTGACCAGGGCGGAAACGCTGCCGGTGTAGGCCTGGTTGAGCTGGTCCGTCATGGAGTAATAGTAGGTGAAACTGATCTCATCACCGGAAATAGCGGCCTCGGTGACCTTTCCGGTGGGATCGGTGACGGAGAAGGCTCCATTGGCATAGCTCCAAGCGCCGTACTCGGCCACGCCATTTTCCGCCCAGGCGAAGCAGTAGGCGCCGCTATCGTACAGGGTGAAGGTGATGGCCTCGTTAGCTCCGGGGGTAAAGGCACAGACCACCTTGGCCGTACCGGACTCCACCATGGCCTTGACCAGGGTGGAGGCGCTGCCGGTGTAGGCCTGATTGAGCTGATCCGTCTGGGAGAAGTAATAGGTAAAGCTAATCTCGTCGCCAGAAACGGTGGCCTCGGTGATTTTCCCAGCGGGGTCGGTGACAGCCAGCACGCCCTCGGTAAAGGTCCAGGTACCGTATTCGGCCACACCGTTGGCCGCCCAGGCGAAGCAGTACCCGCCGTTGTCATAGAGGGTGAAGGTGATGGCCTCATTGGCCGCCGGGGTAAAGGCATAGACCTCCTTGGCGGCGCCGGATTCCACCATGCCCTTGATCAGGGCGGCAACGCTGCCGGTGTAGGCCTGATTGAGCTGGTCCGTCTGAGAGAAGTAATAGGTAAAGCTGATCTTGTCGCCGGAAATAGCGGCCTGGGTCAGCTTCCCGGTGGGATCGGTAACGGAGAAGGCACCGTCATACTTCCAGGTGCCGTACTCGGCCACGCCGTTGGCTGCCCAGGCGAAGCAGTACCCGCCGTTGTCGTAGAGGGTAAAGGTGATGGCATCGTTAGCCGCCGGGGTAAAGGAATAGACCTCCTCGGCCGCGCCGGATTCCACCATGGCCTTGACCAGGGCGGAGGCGCTGCCGCTGTAAGCCTGGTTGAGCTGATCCGTCTGGGAGAAGTAATAGGTGAAGCTGATCTCGTCGCCGTTACAGTCCGCTGTGGTCACGGTCCCGTTGGGGTCGGTGACGGAGAAGACGCCGTCCATATAGGACCAGGCGCCCTGCTCGCTGACGCCGTTCTCCGCCCAGGCGAAGGTATAGGTGCCGTCAGCATAGAGCTCGAAGGTGATGGCCTCGTTGGCGCCAGGGGTAAAGGCGTAGATGGCGCCTGTGGGAACGGTCCCATTGAATACCGCCTGAAGCTGGGCAAGGGAGGCCACATAGCTCTGGCTGGAGCCTCCGGAGCGATAGGTCAGCCGCAGCAGATTCCCCTCTGTGGAGGCGCTTATGGTCTCCCCGGCGGGGGTAGTCAGGGTCAGAGTGTCCTCGCTCCACACATACGCGCCGGTCTCCCGCAGGTCGCCGTCGGTGTAGGTGTAGGTGCCGTCCGCATAGAGGACCAGAGTGACGCTGGCGTCGGAGACGGGGATCAGCTCCGCCAGAGGCGTGAGGATCGCGGCCTCCATCTCAGCCACAGTGCCGGTGTAGCTCTGATTGAGCTGGTCGGTCTGGGAGAAATAGTAAGTAAAGGAGATCTGCCCGTCCACGATCTCCGCCGCCGTCTCCTTTCCGGCGGGGTCGGTAAAGGTCAGGGTCTGGGCCACCCGGTCATAGGCGTAGGTCCCGCTCTCGCTGACCTGATTGGCCGCCCAGGCAAAGGTATAGGTGCCGTCGGGGTACACGTCGAAGGTGATCTCCGGGTTGGCGCCAGAGGTGAAGGTGTAGCCCGTCTGGGTCACGCCGGGGCCCTGGGGGCCTTGGGGGCCGCTGGGCGTGTCGGCGCCGCCGCCATCCACCGCGCCGGTGAAGGTGAAGGTGCCGTACTCGTACTCGCCCAGGACCACGGTCTGGGCGCAGTTGCCGCTGCCGCTGGCGGCAATGTAGGGACCGACGATGAAGTCCGTCACCAGCTCCCCGTTGCAGGTGCCCGCCTGGAAGGACAGGTCATCTGTTTCGGTGTAGTCGATGGGGTAGCTACCCAGGTCATAGCCCACGGTCATGTCGAACACATCCACCTCCACCGCCAGACTGGTAGCGGGAGACAGCGTAACGGTCACGCCGTCAGCTTCCACCGTGTAGGTGCCATAGTAGGTGTAGGTGTTGAAGTTCCGGTCCCCCACGCCGCCGTCGGAGCTCCAGCGGTCGACGGAGGCCTGGTCCGCGCCCATCTCCTTGGTCAGAGCGTAGGTGCCGTCGCCGTTGAGGACCAGAGTGTCCTTGGCGTAGGCGCCCACGGTGCCGGTGGTCCGCCAGAGGCTGGAATCCACCACATTGTCGTACCAGTATTCATCCAGGACGGCCACGTCCAGGGTATAGGTCTGGGCGGCCCCTGAGGGACTGTCCCCGCCGGGTTCACCGCCGGGGGTGGTGGGAGCCTCCTGCCTGGTGACGTTTTCCAGGGCCGGCAGCACCATGCTGCACCCGGAAAGAGCCACGGTCAACGCCAGAATCAGCAAAAGCGTCCACCAGGTTTTTTTGATCGATCTCATTGTTCCTCCTTTTCCCATCCACACAAAGAACGGTATTGTATTTCAGTACGCGAAATCGCGTGTCCTGACGATAAAATGGGCTCCGCCCGCAGCCTTTGTCCCGGCCTCGCGTTTTTCTTCGGGCCGCGGCGCTGACACCCGGGAGAAAGGCGTTGCCTGTCCACCATGCCCAATGCGGAAAAACTCCATTTTCATTTTTTTGGTTAATTGTGCCATATTAATGTTAAAGTTTTGTTTCTCCTTTGTAAAGTTTGAAAAATGCTACAAAAAATGTCTCCCACTGGAAGCTGGCTCTGGAAAGGCCCGCCGCCCGATCACTGAAAATTCCAAAGGGAGTTCGGCAACTTAACGGGGCGCCGCATGGAACCGGGAACCATCGATCAAGTTAAGTTCACCATTTGTGTTCCGCGGTCAGCAGATACAGCGCCGCCATGAGAGCCTTGTCCTTTTGGTTCAGGCGCTTAATTGCCTCAGAAAATACGACACGGTGTTTTTCGTTTCGGTACTCCATAAGTATGACCATTCCTTTCCGCTGCGCTTCAAGGCACCAAAGGGAATGAAACAC
>CANQXH010000119.1 GCA_947627745.1 uncultured Oscillospiraceae bacterium | reverse complement strand
AAAAGGTACACATTCTTGTATAATTACCTCCTTCACAACAACTTGGCATATTTTATAAATCGCCGCCCGGTGATGGGCAGTAGAAAGCGCCATGCTGCGCTCTTAAACCGCAGCTGTGCCGGTGATTCTCAATGTAGGCAGGCGCTGTGGAAGATTTCCAGCAAGGGCGTGGCGGTTTGCCGAAGCAAACTCTGTGTATCTCTGCCGCCGCAATGCCCTCCGCCTAACCCACGCGTACCTAGACGCTGTTACCGAGGAAACCTGGCGGCATATCGCACTGGGGACCGCAGCTATTTCTATCCGGAGAATCTCAGCAAGTTTAACGAAGTGATCAAATCCATGACGGGAAACGGCGTATACTACATTGATCCCAACACCCTGTTCTCCGACCCGGATGGGTATCTGTATACCGCCATCTCCGGCGACGGCTGCCATCCCACCGGCAAATACTACCGGATGTGGGCGGACTGGATCAGCTACGCCATCGCCCAACTGGGGATCTAGCCGGAAACAGGGCCCTGCGCCGTAAGTATAATTTTCCAGCCGGTACGCGCGTGCGTACCGGCTGGATTTTGTCTTATCTGCCCAAAAAGCGATCCATCAAAACCATTCAAAATACTGCCTGGGGCGTTCCAGCCTACAACACCTGATGGACCAGATACCACACGATGGCCAGAATGATGAGCAGGGGAAGGTAGGCGATCAGTGCGGCGCTGGCGATGGAGATCACGGTGACGCCGATGGAATTGAGGGCGTACACCAGGGCGCAGAGGAGGGCCGTGGTCAAAATGGCCTTGGACAGCTCCTTGCCCACCAGGGTGGCGAAGAAGAAAGTGTACAATGCCCCGATGATGGGGTTGACGCTGGCAATGGCGACGCCCACCAGCAGCTTCAGCGCGCCCACTGCCAGGGTCACCACCAGAATCCCCAGCAGCACCGCGGGGGCGTAGGTCCAGATCCCTTCCGGGACGAAGTAGTAGAGTATCGCGATGGCCGCCAGGTGGAGCAGCATCCCCACCGCCACGGTGAGGCACCGGAAGAAGAGCCAGCTGAACAGGCCCTTGCCGTCGGGGAGCCAGGTGTCCACCAGGTTGATGAGGAAGGCCAGAATGATCATGCTCAGAATGTTCGAGCAGATGGAGGGAAAGTCCGCCCCCGCGAAGGAGAAGATCACCAGGTTGTCCCCCTGAAATTCCACAAAGGGCAGGGGGGAGAGAATGGCCCGAAATTCCGCCCCGGCGGAGTACAGCGCCACACTGGCGGCGTAGATGAACAAAATACCCACGGCGGCGGACACGGCGTGGTTCAATCCGGAGCGTTTGCCGAAGATCACCCGGCCTACCAGGCCAAGCAGGAAGCTGCCCAGCACGGCGATCAGGGACGCCTCCAGAAACAGCTCGATGTTCAGGCCCTCCAGGTTGACAAAATCTGACAGGAAATCCAAGGGGCTACCTCCTTAGAACGCACGGTGGCCCCGCGAAAGGCGGGGCCACCAAAGAATGGGAAAATTACTTCATCTCGGCCTCGGCGCCGGCTTCCTTCAGATCGTTGACCAGCTTCTCGGCGTCTTCCTTGGAAATGCCTTCCTTCAGGGTCTTGGGGCAGTTGTCCACCAGCTCCTTGGCGTCCTTCAGGCCCAGGCCGGTAACGGCACGGACGACCTTGATAACGCCCAGCTTGGAGGCGCCGGGGGACTTCAGGATGACGTCAAACTCCGTCTTCTCCTCTTCCACGGGAGCGGCGGCCACAGCGGGACCGGCAACGGCGGCGGCAGCGGCGGAAACGCCGAAAACTTCCTCCAGGGTATGGACCAGCTCGGACAGCTCCAGAACGGTCAGGCCCTTGACTTCTTCTACGAGAGCAGTGATCTTTTCACTAGCCATGGTATTGTTCCTCCTAAAATTAGATTATTTTGAAAAGTGGGTTGGGGTTGACCGTTACGCCTCGGGGGCGGGTTCCTCGGTCTTGGGGCCTTCCTTTTGCTCCCGGATCTGGTCCAGGACAAAGGCCAGGCTGGAAATGGGCGCCAGGAAGGTGCCGAGCACCTGGGCCACCAGAGCGTTTTTGCTGGGCAGCTCGCCGAACCCGTTGAGCTGATCCGCGGTGAGGACGGAGCCCTCCACCACGCCGCCTTTGATGGTCAGGATATTCTTGTTCTTCCGGGCAAACTCGCACACGATGCGGGCGGGGGCAATGGGGTCGCCGGTGGTGCAGGCCATAGCGGTGGTACCGTTGAGGACCTCGTCAAAGTCATAACCGGCGTTGCGGGCGGCGAACCGGGTCAGGGTATTCTTCACGATGGCGTATTCCACCCCGGCCTCCCGGAACTGCTGCCGCAGAGCGGTATCCTGGGCCACGGTAATCCCCTTGTAGTCCACGAACACCACGGAGGTCGATTCCTTCATCTTCCCGGTCAGGGTCTCGACAACGGCCTTCTTGCTCTCCAGAACCTTTGCGTTGGGCATTGCATTTTCACCTCCATAAAAAATGTCTTCCCGCCAAAAGACAGAAAGACACGCAAAAAACATTCTTTTTTACGCGCCTCGGCAGGATTTACGGCTACGCCACCTGCTGTCTCTGGCAACTTCCTAAGTATAGCAAAAAGCCCTTGAATTGTCAAGGGCTTTTTCGAGGTTTTTCCGGCTATTTAATCATTTCTTCTTCTCCCGCCGAAGAGGAGGACCAGCCGCAGCAGCTGGGCAAGGGAGACGGCGGTGGCGGCCACATAGGTCATGGCGGCGGCCCGGAGGGTCTTTTTCGCGCCCTGTTGCTCCTCCTCGGTGAGCAGGCCCGCCTGATCAATGGTGACCAGGGCCCGGCGGCTGGCGTTGAACTCCACCGGCAGGGTTACCAGCTGGAACACCAGCGATAGGGCAAAGCAGGCGATGCCCACGTCCACGAACAGGTAGGACACATTTCCCAGGAACCCCAGCAGCAGCCCGATGAGGATCAGGGGCATGGCCAACCGGGAGCCGATATTGGTGATGGGAATGATGGCGGCCCGGAGCTTGATGGGGGCGTAGCCCACGGCGTACTGCACCGCATGGCCGGCCTCATGGCTGGCCACCCCAATGGCGGCGGTGGAGGTGTTGTCGTAGACCCCCTCCGAAAGGCGGATCACGTTGGTTTTGGGGTCAAAGTGGTCCGTCAGGTTCCCGGCGATCCGCTCGATCCGCACGCCCTGGACGCCGTTGGCCCGGAGGACCCGCATGGCGGCCTCCGCCCCGGTGATGTGCCGGGCGGATAGCTGCTGGGAGTATTTTTTGAAGGTGCTGTTGACCCGCCAGCTGGCAAACAGGGACAGGGCAATGCAGGGCAGCACGATCACCAGGTACGTCCAGTCAAAATAGGGATAATAGTAGTAGGGCATAACGCTGCCTCCTTTGCTTTAATCTTTACCCCTTATTATACCCCCAACGGAGGAAAAAGGCAAGAAAGGAAAGGGGGGGCAGAAATGACATTTGTGTAAATTCTCCGGTTCCGGCCCCGGACGGATACAAAGGGCTGGACATTTCCCGATTTTTCTGATAAACTAAAGGTGTCTGTGGACAAGTCTGCCTGGATACGGGAGGGACGAAGAATGGCGCTGCTGTACCTGCTGGAAAAAATACGCTTGCCCGGTCTCAATGAGCTGATGCTTGCCATTACCGAGCTGGGGGACGAGACGGCCTTTCTGGTCATCGCCCTGGCGGTGTTCTGGTGCGTGGACAAGCGGAAGGGCTACTATATCCTCTCCGTGGGGTTTCTGGGGACCCTTGCCAACCAGTTTCTGAAGCTGATGTTCCGGGTGCCCCGGCCCTGGGTGCTGGATGAGCGTTTTACGATCCTGGAGCAGGCTCGGGCAGGCGCCTCGGGGTACAGCTTCCCCAGCGGCCATACCCAAAGCTCCGTGGGGGTCTTCGGCGCCATCGCCTACACCACCGAAAAGAAGTGGCTCCGGTGGCTCTGTATCGCCGTGGCGGTATTGGTCCCGTTTTCCCGGATGTATGTGGGGGTCCACACGCCCTATGACGTGGGCGTGGCGGCGCTGATGGCCCTGGCCCTGATCTTCCTGCTCCGTCCGGTGACGCTGGGCGGGGAAGGGAAGGCCATCCCCTGGCTGATCCTGGGCATGACGGCCTGTGCCGCCGCGTATCTTGCCTATGTGGAGCTATTTCCCTTCCCGGCGGACGTGGACCCGGGGAACCTGGCCTCCGGCGTCAAAAACGCCTATACGCTCTTCGGGGCGGTGCTGGGGCTGAATCTGGTGTACTGGGCAGACGAAAAACGACTTCACTTCCCGGTGAAGGCGGTTTGGTGGGCCCAGCTTCTGAAAATTGCCGGGGGCCTGATCCTGGTCCTGCTGGTAAAAGAGGGGCTCAAGCCGCTGCTTGCCCTGATCCTGCCGGGCAGCCAAATTGCCACCGCCATTCGCTATTTCGCGGTGGTGCTGGCGGCGGGGATCGTCTGGCCCATGACCTTTGCCAAGTTTGAAAAGCTGGGCGCGAAAAAGGAGAGAAAAACCGTATGAACTACGCGGAGATCAAAAACTGTGACATCGCCAACGGCCCCGGGGTGCGGATCAGCCTGTTCGTCTCCGGCTGCACCCACCGCTGCAAGGGCTGCTTTAACGCGGTCGCCTGGGATTTTGACTACGGTCAGCCCTTTACCCAGGAGACCATCGACTACATCCTCTCCCTGTCCGCCCCGGCCTACATCCGGGGCCTGACGCTGCTGGGCGGGGAGCCTTTCGAGCCCCAAAACCAGGGCCCACTGGTGGACCTGCTGCGGCAGTACCGGGCAAAGTACCCGGAAAAAAGCGTCTGGGCCTTCACGGGCTTTCTCTATGACCGGGACATTCTGGAAAAGCGGCTGGGTCCCTGGGACGTGACCCGGGAGCTGCTGGGG
>CANQXH010000118.1 GCA_947627745.1 uncultured Oscillospiraceae bacterium | reverse complement strand
GCTGCCCACCTCCAGCGGCGGGTAGCTGTCCTGCCAATTGGTTTCCCAGTCCGCGTCCTCCAGGGCCTTCACCGTCAGAGGAAGCCCCCGCTCCCGGGTCAGCCGCTCCAGACGGGACCGGGCGGCGGTGTCGGTGTCCTCCAGGTACAGCCGGACCTGACAGAGCCCCTCCAGCTGCCGGGCAAGACTGGGGTCGATATAGTCCCAGCAGGCCCGGTTCTCCTCCAGAAAGCCCTCCAGCTCCGCCTGATCCTCAATGATCAGCTCCTCGAAGCCGGCGGCGGTCAGGAGCGCCGCCACATCCTCCACCGTATCCGGTTTCGCGCCCACGGCAAATTCCAACCAAGCCATGCTAGGTCCTCCGAAAAAACACAGTTTCCGGCTTTTCCGCCGGTCAGCACCATTGTAGCGCAAAACCGGAGAAATGACAACCAAGAAACTGTGAATTTTTTTCCGGGCATCTAGCATTTTTTCGGGATATGGAGTATAATAGTGCCAATTCGGTCAAAATGCTTGCCGCGGCCCTGTCCGGCCGCCAAAGGAGGCAGTGCCATGAACCCCTGGAACTATACCACGATCTTTTTTCCCCTTTTCGGGCTGGAGCTGGATCCCCCCAGGACTATTTCCCTGGGGCCGCTGACCCTGCATTTTTACGGCATCATCATCGCTACGGGCCTGGTGCTGGCGGTACTCTACTGCTGCCGCCGGTGTCCGGAATTCGGCATCGAGGCGGATACGCTGACGGACGGGGTCCTCTACGTCACCCCCTTTGCCCTGATCTGCGCCCGGATCTACTACTGTGTCTTCGCCTGGGATGAATTTGCCGGCGATCCCATCAGCGTTCTGTATATCTGGCAGGGCGGCATCGCCATCTACGGCGGCGTGCTGGGCGCGGTTTTAGGTACGGCGGTATTCTGCCGGTGGCGGAAGATCTCCTATACGGCGACCCTGGATCTGATGTCCTTGGGCCTGCTCATCGGCCAGGCCATGGGCCGCTGGGGCAACTTCTTCAACCGGGAGGCCTTCGGAGCCGCCACGGAGTTGCCCTGGCGGATGGGCCTGTTTAATCAGGTGACTGGGGCGTATGAATACTATCACCCCACCTTCCTCTATGAGTCTCTATGGAACATCGCCGGCTTTGTGCTGCTCCACTTCCTGTCCAAGCGCCGGAAGTACGACGGGCAGATCGCCCTGGGCTATGTCGCCTGGTACGGCTTGGGCCGGGCCTTTATCGAGGGCCTGCGGATGGACAGCCTCTACTGGGGCCCCTTCCGGGTGAGTCAGGTGCTGGCGGCGGTGAGCTGCCTGGCCGCCACGGCGGTGCTGCTCTACCAGGCCTTCCGCGCCCATGACCCGGAGAGGATGTTCGTCCGGCGGGTGGCGCGGGCAAACGCGGAAAAAGCCGCCGCTGAAGCGGCGGAGGAAGAGACTGCAAAAGAGCCAACGGAAGAAGTAGCGGAAGAACTGGCGGAACAGGCCGCTGAAGAGCCGACGGAAGAGGTTGCGGATGCCTCGACCGAGGCGGCCCCGGAGGGGGACGCCCCGGGGCCGGAGGAGGATCCCCCCTCCGGCCGGGACTAGCGCGTCACTTTTCCCAATTTCCCAACACAGACAGCACCTGCCGGCAGTGTTCCTGCTCCTGCTGGGCCAGCCGCGCGAAAACCGGGCCGTACTCCGGGTCTCCGGAGAGCCGTTCATAAGCGGCGGCGGCCTTTAGGCTTTCGGTGTAGCGTCTGCGCAGACCAGCCTCCGGGGCCTCCCGGAGCGGGGGCGGGGTCCGCAGGGCAGGGCGGCTGCCGTTGATCAGCAGATGCAGTCCCCGCAGGGCGTCGGCGGTAGTCTGCTCCTCCCGGGCTAAGCGCCGCAGGGTCGCTGCCGCCTGAGGTCCCACCTGCCTTGCCAGGGAAAGGTAGGCCGCGGCGGCGGCCCAGGAATCCGCCAGCAGGGGCAGCAGCTCCTGCTGTGGCGGCTGGTGCTCCTGCTGGCCCCGGACCCGCTGCCATACCCGGGCGGCCAGCGCCGGATCGTAAGCGTCCATCAAATCACCTCCCCAATGGGCTTCACTACCAGTATAGTCGGGAAGGGAAAAATATTTTCTCCAAAAATGTCGGCGGAGCCGGAAAAAGTGCTTTTCTTTTTCGCTCATTTGTGCTATAATGGAAAAAAGAAAGGGAGGTGCGCCCCATGTCCAAGGGAACCGACCGTGCCGAGCAGATCCTTCGCTATGTCAACGATTTTATTCAGGAAAACGGCTACGCCCCCTCTGTCCGGGAGATCGGAACTGGGGTGGGCCTCCGTTCCACCGCTACGGTGAGCTATCATTTGCAGAAGCTCCAGCAGCAGGGCTATCTCCAGCCTCCGGCGGCCAAGGGCCGGAAGCGGTCCATCGTGACCGCCCAGCGCCCCGGGCAGATCCCGGTGGTGGGCGTGGTGACGGCGGGCCAGCCCATTCTGGCGGTGGAGAATCTGGAGGGGTACATGACCTATGACGCCGGGCCGGACTGCTTTGCCCTCCGGGTGCGGGGGGACAGCATGGTGGGCGCCGGGATCCTCAGCGGGGACATGGTGGTGGTACGGCCCCAGCAGACCGCCGAGGACGGGCAGATCGTGGTGGCCCGCATCGGGGACGAGGCCACGGTGAAGCGCCTCCGCCGCCGGGACGGGCAGATCTGGCTGATGCCGGAAAACGACGCCTATGCCCCCATCGACGGCTCCGAGGCGGAGCTGATCGGGCTTGTGAAGGCCGTGATTCGGGAATATCGATGAATAGGACGTTTCCGTCGGCAGGGGAGGGGTAATGATCCTTCCCCGGCCGGCGTTTTTTTGGAAAATATTTCGGAATTTTTGGAAAAGGATTTGCAATTTCTCCCGGAACATGGTATAATGGCCACGACGTGGCTATTATACTTTAATTTTAAGTCCTTTTTCTCCCGCCCGGGGGGCGGAACCGAAAAAGATGACGCAATATACCATTCCGCCGCGCGTCATGGTATATTATTTTGGCGAAACCAACAAGCGGAAATACTGGGCGATAAGCCCATTCAAAACGAAAGGGGAAACAATCGAATGTCTCATAAGTACGTTTATCTGTTTACCGAAGGAAACGGCAAAATGCGTGAGCTGCTGGGCGGCAAGGGCGCCAATCTAGCGGAGATGACCAACCTTGGTCTGCCGGTACCCCAGGGCTTCACCATTTCCACCGAGGCCTGCACCAAGTATTACGAGGACGGCCGCCACATCAACGACGAGATCCGGGAGCAGATCATGGAGTATGTGGTGAAGATGGAAGCCATCACCGGCAAGAAGTTCGGCGATCTGGAGAATCCGCTGCTGGTCTCCGTCCGTTCCGGCGCTCGGGCCTCCATGCCCGGCATGATGGACACCATTTTGAACCTGGGCCTCAACGAGCAGGTGGTGGATGTCATCGCCCGGAAGTCCGGCAATCCCCGCTGGGCCTGGGACTGCTACCGCCGCTTCATCCAGATGTTCTCCGACGTGGTCATGGAGGTGGGCAAGAAGTACTTTGAGAAGCTCATCGACGCCATGAAGGAAGCCAAGGGCGTCACCTACGATACCGAGCTCACCGCCGAGGATCTCCACGCTCTGGCCGACCAGTTCAAGGCGGAGTACAAGAAGCAGCTGGGCGCCGACTTCCCCACCGACCCCAAGGAGCAGCTGTTCAAGGCCATCGAGGCCGTGTTCCGCTCCTGGGATAACCCCCGTGCCAACGTCTACCGGATGGACCACGACATCCCCTACTCCTGGGGCACTGCCGTCAACGTGCAGATGATGGCCTTCGGCAACATGGGCGACACCTCCGGCACCGGCGTGGCCTTCACCCGGAACCCCGCCACCGGCGAGAAGGGCCTGATGGGCGAGTTCCTGATGAACGCCCAGGGCGAGGACGTGGTGGCCGGCGTGCGGACTCCCATGCCCATCCAGCAGATGAAGGAAGTCCTGCCCGAGGTCTACGACCAGTTCCTCACCGTGTGCAACACTCTGGAGACCCACTACCGGGATATGCAGGACATGGAGTTCACCATCGAGGACCGGAAGCTGTATATGCTCCAGACCCGGAACGGCAAGCGCACCGCCGCCGCCGCCATCAAGATTGCCTGCGACCTGATCGACGAGGGCATGATCTCCGAGGAGGAGGCGCTGATGCAGATCGACGCCAAGTCCCTGGATATGTTGCTGCATCCCCAGTTTGACCCCGACGCTCTGAAGAAGGCCCAGGCCGTGTCCAAGGGCATCGCCGCCTCTCCCGGCGCCGCCGCCGGCACCATCGTCTTCACCGCCGAGGACGCCGTGAAGCACGGCAAGAAGGGCGAGAAGGTGGTCCTGGTCCGTCTGGAGACCTCCCCCGAGGATATCGAGGGCATGAAGTACGCCCAGGGCATCCTCACCGTCCGGGGCGGCCAGACCTCTCACGCCGCCGTGGTGGCCCGGGGCATGGGCACCTGCTGTGTCTCCGGCTGCGGCGAGATCAAGATGGACGAGGAGAACAAGTGCTTCACCCTCCACGGCAAGCTGTACAAGGAGGGCGACGTGCTGAGCCTGGACGGCTCCACCGGCAACATCTATGACGTTTTGATCCCCACCATTCCCGCCGACCCCAGCTCCGGCTACTTTGGCCGGATCATGGAGCTGGCCGACAAGTATAAGACCATGGGCGTCCGCACCAATGCCGATACCCCCAACGACGCCAAGCAGGCCGCGGCCTTCGGCGCCCAGGGCATTGGCCTGTGCCGTACCGAGCACATGTTCTTCGACCCCGCCCGGATCGGCGCGTTCCGGGAGATGATCTGCTCCGAGACCGTGGAGGAGCGGGAGGCCGCGCTGGCCAAGATCGAGCCCATGCAGCAGGCCGACTTTGAGGGCCTGTTCGAGGCGCTGGGCGGCAAGCCTGTGACCATCCGCTTCCTGGATCCCCCGCTGCACGAG
>CANQXH010000117.1 GCA_947627745.1 uncultured Oscillospiraceae bacterium | reverse complement strand
CCCGGAAAAGAGGATCTTCTGCTTGGGCAGGTAGGCCATCAGATTGTTGGGCGTGTGCCCCTTCTTATGGATGAGCTGGATCTCCACGTCCCCCATATACAGGTTCAGCCGGTCCGTCACCGTGATGTCCGGGATCCGGTAGCGGTAGTCCCCGTTGATCAGGGGCAGGCCTGCCGGGTCCAAGGTGGCCAGCAGCTCGTTCATAAAGGGCAGGGTGGGATGCCGCTCCAGCAGCGTATCCCGGGTCCCCTGGGTGGCAATCATCTCCCCGCCGAAAAAGGACGCGCTGAGGGTGTGGTCGATATGGTGATCCGATACGATGACATACTTGGTGGGTCCCAGGGCCTCCACAAAGGCCCGCCAGCGCATGGCGTCGGTGGGCTTATGGGGCGTGTCGAACAGGACCACGCCCTTGGGCGTGACGATGGCGGAATCGTTGGAACCCAGGTTTTCCGTAACGGTGTAGACGTTTTCCGCCACTCTTACAATGTTTTGTTCCATCACTTTCCTCCCGATTCGGCGCTAAAAGATCCTGCCGATGTAGCCGATGAGATTCTGGACCCGCCGGGGGGAAAAGATCTCCAGGAACTGACATTCGCACCCGCAGGACTCCAAATCGTGGCGCACCCCACGGGGGATCATGACGATGTCCCCGGCCTGGGCCACCGTGTCCTCCTGGCCCTCCATGCGAACCAGAATCCTTCCGGACTGGATCAGCATGACCTGCTCCTCGTTTTCGTGAACGTGATTGGGGATCTTCATGGGGTGCTTGACCGAGATCAGATTTACCCCCGTGAGCTCGCCGGCGATGGAGCGGCGAAAATTATTGGGCGCCACCTCCACCACGGGAAACTCGGTCCAATTGCGTACATACAGATTTGCCATAGCCTTTTCCTCCTAACAAAAATAGTTTACCCGGAAGCCGAAGCTCCATCCGAAACCGTCCTGTCTCCCTCCTTTCTAAATAATCAACAACTTGGCCCAAGTTTTTATTGACTTTTTCTGTGAAAATTATATAATAGTTTCGCATACTTCGTCAAATACTATTAATCATATAAAAGTTATAATAAAAAATTATAGGGGTGTGTCCTATGACGGAAACGGAATTGCTCTACGTGAAAACCATTGCCGAGACCGGCAACATGACCAAGGCGGCGGCCGCCCTGTTCGTCTCCCAGCCCTCCCTGAGTCAGGCTTTGCAGCGGATCGAAAAGAAGCTGGGAGCCCAGCTCTTTCAAAGGGGGAGCGCCGGCCTGACCCTCACCTATCCCGGGCGGCTGTATTACGAAAGCGCTCTGGAAATTCTGAAAAACTACAGCGCCATGGTCCAGGAGATCGAGGAATTCTGCGGCGGCACGGCGGGGGAGCTTCGGCTGGGCATCGCTTCCCAATTTGGCCGGTACGCCCTGGCCCATGTCCTGCCCAAATTCCGGCAGCAGTTTCAACAGGTGAACATCCGCCTCAGCGAGGCGGCGTCCCATGTGCTCATTGAGCGTCTGATCTGCGGGGACTGCGATCTGGCCATCCTGAACTGCTCCCAGGGA
Source organism: uncultured Oscillospiraceae bacterium (assembly GCA_947627745.1). Taxonomy (GTDB): domain Bacteria; phylum Bacillota; class Clostridia; order Oscillospirales; family Oscillospiraceae; genus Faecousia. The sequence goes on along the minus strand of CANQXH010000117.1, from coordinate 3,485 downwards.
GACTTCCGGCCCCAGTGCGACTATGACATCCTGGTAACCAGTCCCTTTCTCATCGTGGCCTCCAAGAACAGCCGCCTCCGGGAGCTGGCCCGGGAGGAGCACGGCTACCGGTATCCGGTCGTGGATCCGCGCTTCCTGGGGGACGAGCCTCTGATCATGCTCAATCCCGGCCATCGGGTCCGCTCCGCGGTGGACGTGATCCTGAACCAGGCGGAGCTGACCAGCCCCAATACCCTGTTCTATGTGGACAATCTGGAGACCGCCTTCACGCTGGCAGCCAACGAGCTGGGGATCACCTTCTCCCCCACCCAGTTTTCCGCCTGCATCGCCAATGAAAAGCTGGCCTTCTATTCCATCCCGGCCCGGTACTCCATCACCTGGTCCACCTGCATCACCACCGTGAAGGGCGGGTATATCTCCCCCCTCTCCCGGGCGTTTAGCCACCTGATCAAGCAGATGATCCGGGATGGGGAGCTGGTGATCTAAAAAACGCGGACTTCCGCCGCGGCGACGATCCCACCTGGGAGCGGGGCCCAACAAAAACACCGGGACTCGTAAAAAGTCCCGGTAACTTTTTTCGGCATCCTTCGTCGGGCGCGCTGTAATTTTAAGCTGGAAAAATGCAAGATTATGCCGGATTTCTATTTTTTACTTGAAGCGTTTTGGGAGAAATGTTACAATTAAAAAGGGGGATTGCGCGATGAAGGTGGTTATCATTGAGGACGATCCGCAGGCGGCGGCACAGCTGAAAAAGCACCTGGACCGCCTGGGCGAGGAGACGCAGACGGCCTTTGAGACCGTCCATTACCGGGACGCCGAGGTCTATCTGAAAAACCATACCCGGGAACATCCCGAGATTATTTTCCTGGACATCGAGCTGCCCACCATCGACGGGATGGAGGCCGCCCGGCAGCTGCGGAAGCAGGACAGCGCCGTGGTGCTGGTCTTTGTCACGAAAATGGTCCAGTTTGCCCAGGAGGGGTACGCGGTCAACGCCCTGGATTTTCTGGTCAAGCCCGTTTCCTACGCCGAGTTCAAAATGAAGATCCAGCGGGCGGTCAACGTGGCTAGGGCCAATCAGGTCCGGATGCTCCAGGTCCCCTTTGACGGGGGCTTCTACCGCATTCCCTGCGATAAGATCGTATTTGTGGAGGTCACCGGCCATCGGCTGCGATTCCAGCTTGTGGATGGGGCGATGGAGGCCCGGGGAAGCCTTTCCAGCGTGGAGGAAAAGCTGGAGGGCTGGGGCTTCCTGCGCTGCAACAGCTGCTATATCGTCAATGCCCGCTATATTGAATCGGTAAAGGGCTACGACCTTTTTATTGGCGGCCATCAGCTCCGGATCAGCCATCCCCGCCGGAAGGAATTCATGCGCCGGTTGATGGAAATTTACGCGGACGGCGCGGAAACGAAGTAGAGGACCGATATGGACTATTCAAACCCGCTGACCTGGTTCTTGTATATTCTCCCGCCCTATCTTTTTCAGCTGGCGTTGGCCGAGGGAATGTTCTGCTGCCGTCTGAAGGTCCGGCGCTTTCTGCTCCCACGGCTCCTGGGCGGCGCCCTAGTCTGCGCCGCGGCGCTGTGGCTGGCCGCCCGGGCCATCACCTGGCAGCCCGGGCCGGACGGGGTGGTGATCACAACGGTATATCTGGCCCTGTTTTTCCTGACGGTGGGCATCCTGAAGCTCTGCTTCCAGGCAAGCTTTGCCACCCTCCTGTTTTACGGCATCGCCGCCTACGCGACCCAGAATCTGGCCTACCGGATTTACAGCATCTTCGAGCTGACCGGCGCTGTCTGGCGTCTGGGGGACCGGATCGGCCCACCGCTTGCCTATCTGCTCTGCTGGAACGGGATCTTTGCCGTGGTGGCATCGGCGGTCTACCTGATCTTCACCCGCCCCATGCTCCGGCAGGACGCGGCGGCCCTGCGCAATCTCAAGGTGTACGCCCTGTCCGGCATTACCATGACGGTGACGGTGGTGCTGTGCTCCTGGACCAATGTTTACGCCTCGCAGAGCGACGCGCTGACGATGATCATCTGCCTGTTCTCCTGTGTCTGCTGCATTTTCATTTTGTGCCTTCAATCCGGTATGCTCCAGACCGAGGGCCTGCGGCAGGATCTGGCGGTGCTGCGGCAGCTCTGGGAGCAGGACCGGAAGCAGTATGAGCTTTCCAAAGAGAATATCGGCCTGATCAACATTAAGTGCCACGATCTACGGTTCCGGCTCCAAGCCCTTCGCAATTCGGAGGGGGAGGTCTCCCGGGAGGAGCTGGAGGAAATCGAGAACGCCATTTCTATTTATGACAGCCGGGTGTCCACCGGCTGTGAGCCGCTGGACACCATCCTCACGGAAAAGAGCCTGTTTTGCGCCAAGAACGGCATTCGATTCACCTGCATGGCGGAGGGGAGCAGGCTCCTGTTCATCACGCCGGCGGATCTCTATTCCCTCCTGGGCAACATCATTTCCAACGCTGTGGAGGCGGTGCGGAAGGTGGAGGACCCGGAGTACCGGGTGATCACCCTGGTGGTCAAGCCCGTGGGAGAGATGCTGCTGATCTCCGAGGAGAACTATTTTTCCGGCAGCCTGGAATTTCAGGACGGTCTGCCCGTCACCAGCAAGGCGGACAAGCTGGAGCATGGCTACGGCATGAAGAGCATCCGGATGCTGACCAAAAAGTACGGCGGGGACCTGCGGGTGAACGTGAAGGACAATCTGTTCTCCCTGACACTGCTGTTTCCCCTGGAAAAGTGAGTCCATAGGGCCTCTTCCCTACCGCCGCGGGCGCTTTTTTTCCTTCCGGTGGAAAGCCGATCAACGCATAAAACACAGCCGTACCCGAATAGATTTCGGGTATGGCTGTGTGCTTTGCGGCGCTCCTGCCGGGCATTCGCCCGGCCGGGGCGCGTTTTTCACCGGGCCTGGATCCGCCGGACTCGGCTGCCGCTCTGATTGGCGCCGCCGCTCTCCCCGGAACCGGCGCCGCCGGAAGCGTCCTGGCCGCCGTCTCCTCCGGCCCCGGAGCTTCCGGTGCCGTCAGTGCCGCCCATGGAGCCGCTGGGATCGGTCTGCCCGCCGCTGGGGCGGGTACCCTGGGTGCCGGAGGGGGCGTTGGTGGAGCCGCTGCCGCCGGGGGCGGAACTGGGCGTGGAAGTACCGGAGCTGGGCACGGAGCCCGAAGGCGCCACGGTGGGAGCGCTACTGGACGATGGATTGCTGGAACTGGGATTCTTGCCCGCGGTCTTGCCGTCTGTGCAGCCGGTCAGGCTCAGGGTAAGGACAAGGGCCAGGGCAATGGCAGTAAAGGTTTTCATAGATGATCCTCCTCTCAAAATTGCCGCAAGGGTAGTATTTCCGAAAGCGCCCAAACTAGACAGGAAAAAACCGGGAAAGATGGAAATGGAATTCTGTAGCGTTACAATAGATGTGAGACCGAATAGCTAGAAAAAGGCGATTGAGTTTGTTAGAATAAAGTCACCACAAC
>CANQXH010000116.1 GCA_947627745.1 uncultured Oscillospiraceae bacterium | reverse complement strand
ACATAAGTATTGCTCCTTCCTGTCTTTTACTTGTCTACTATTCTATCATACTTGTCCACTTTTTTAGTATACATCCACAGGAACTCTGGCAGTTTGTCCAGCAGGTTTTTGATGACAGCAAGCAGGTGCACGGCGCGGAGAAAATACGGGTTACCCTGGCGGAAAACGGCGTCAAGGTGGGGAAAAAGCGAATCCGTGCCATCATGCAGGAGTTGGGGCTGGTGGGTGTCCGGGAAAACGCAAAGAGAAATTACAAGAAACGGCAGGAAAGCTTCAAACAGAATTTGATGAAGCAGAATTTCACGGTAAAGCGAATGAACGAGGTCTGGGTCAGCGACATTACTTACTTTAAAATCAAGGATTATACGGTGTACCTCTGTGTGATCATCGACCTGCTTTCCCGCCGGGTGGTGGGCTATCGCGTTTCTAGAAAGAGCAGCACCCTTCTGGTGACGGCCACATTTAAGGCGGCATTTGTTACCCGGGGAGCACCGGCTCATTTGACCTTTCACAGTGACCGTGGCGGGCAGTACATCTCTGACACGTTCCAGATGCTTCTGCTCTAAAGCAGGGTGCCCCAGTCCTTTTCCAACACGGGCGGGCGTATAACAACGCCGTGGCGGAGATCTTCTTCGCAAGCTTCAAGAGGGAGGAGGCTTACCGCAGGGACTACTCTTCGGAGGCAGATTTACGAAAAAGTGCAGACGAGTATATCCGCTTTTACAACGAAGTGAAACCCCACAAAACCTTGGCGTATAGGTCTCTAACCCAGTTTGAAGAACTGTACGTGAAAAAAGCCGTAACCCTATTATGAGAAGTTCCCATTCAAAAACATGTACGGGATAATTTTAATCAGAGGATTGTCTGCTTTTTCCCTCAAAACAGCGAAGTCGGGGCTAGTGAGAAAAGACAAATACAGCAAGGTTTTTGAAAGAGAGAAGACCCGCTTTTCGATAAAACAGTTCGAAAAGCGGAGCTTCTTCATATGGTCCGAGTGGCGCGATTCGAACGCGCGGCTTCTTGCTCCCAAGGCAAGCGCCCTACCCCTGGGCTACACCCGGATTTTATAAAATTTTATACCAAAAACTGCAACTGTGGGATTTCATGTGGTCGTCCGCCGGTTTTCGGCGTTTTTAAGGTTTCCCGGATTGCCGAAAAGCCACCGTGTGTCAGGACTTTTCGGAAGGACGCCGGAATATCATGAGCCCACGGTGTCACGCTCCCAAATGTCGCGCCCTACCAACTGGGCTACACCTGGGCGCTTTGTATTATACACGATGGAGGTGAAAAATGCAATCCCAAAATCGAAAAAGCTGGCGGCAGGCGCAAATGTCTTGACTCTTTTCCCTTTCTTTTGTATAATGGACTCAGTCCTATGACGGATCGTACCATACTTAACAGGAGGCTGCTGCTATGCGTGGAATCCCTTCTTTGATCACCAATATTCGGAAAAACGTCTTTACCGAGGTGGCCAGAATGGCCTATGCCGGCGGGGGGTATGAAAAGGCGGAGGATCTGCCCTACATCATCGTTCCCGGAGACCGGCCGCTGCACCGGGAGTCCGTTTTTTTGGAGCGGGCCATCGCCGGCGAGCGGGTGCGGCTGGCCATGGGCCTTTCCATTCGGCCCATTCAGACCCGGAGTCTGATGACCGAGGGCATGGACCACGCCGCCATCGCGGAGCAGTATTATGAGCCGCCGCTGGTCAATATCATTCCCTACGCCTGCCACGCCTGCCCCACCAATCAGTACCGGGTGACGGAGAGCTGCCAGAACTGCCTGGCCGCGTCCTGCCAGCAGGTATGCCCCAAGGGGGCCGTGTCCTTCGTCAACGGCAAGAGCGAGATCGATCAGGACAAGTGTATCAAGTGCGGCAAATGCTCGAAAGCCTGCCCCTACCACGCCATTATCCATTTGGAGCGGCCCTGCCAGGCCGCCTGCGGCATGGACGCCATCGTCTCCGACCAGTACGGCCGGGCCACCATCAACCAGGACAAGTGCGTGGCCTGCGGCCAGTGCCTGGTGAGCTGTCCCTTCGGCGCCATCGTGGACAAGGGCCAGATCTTCCAGGTCATCCGCTCCATCATGCAGGGGGACCAGGTCATCGCCATCGTGGCCCCCGCCTTTGTGGGCCAGTTTGGCAAGGCGTCCACCCCCGAAAAATTCACCGCCGCCATGAAGCTCCTGGGCTTTGACCGGGTGGTGGAGGTGGCCGTGGGCGCGGATATGTGTACCATCGAGGAGGCCAAGGACTTTTTGGAAAAGGTCCCTGCCCAGCAGGACTTTATGGCCACCTCCTGCTGCCCGGCCTGGCACGCCATGGTCCACAAGCTGTTCCCCGCCCAGTCCAAGAACATCTCCATGACCCTGACCCCCATGGTCTACACCGCCCGGCTGATGAAGAAGGAATTTCCGAATTGTAAGGTCGTCTTTGTTGGTCCCTGCGCCGCCAAGAAGCTGGAGGCCATCCGGGAGGATATCCGCTCCGATGTGGACTTTGTGCTGACCTTCGAGGAGCTTCAGGGCATGTTCGAGGCGAAGAATGTGGACATGGCCTCCCTGCCGGACGGGAATTCCATGCAGGAGGGCACTGCCGCCGGTCGTGGCTTTGCTGTATCCGGAGGTGTGGCCCAGGCGGTGATGGATCTGGTCCATGAGACCAATCCCGACCTGGAGATCAAGACCGCCCGGGCCGAGGGACTCCGGGAGTGCCGGAAGATGATGACCCTGGCCAAGGCCGGCAAGTACAAGGGCTACCTGCTGGAAGGCATGGGCTGCCCCGGCGGCTGCGTGGCCGGCGCGGGGACGCTGCTGCCGGTGGAGCTGGCCGCCACCGTGGTAGGCCGGTATCAGCAGGAGGCGGATAAAAAGAGCCCCCTGGAGAGCGAATACCGGGATCGGGGCGAGACCCTGGATTGACCATGGAGCTCAACGACATTTACGACGCCGAGCGACGCCTCACCGGCCGCCTCCATCAGCGAGGCACCCCCTGGAAACCGGGAGAGTACGGCTTGGTGGCGTGTGTCTGGGTTTACGATGGCCGGGGCAATCTGCTTCTGACCCGCCGGGCCAGGGAAAAGAGCTACCCCGGCACCTGGGAAAATTCCGGCGGCGCCGCCAAGGCGGGGGAGACCAGCCGGGCAGCCGTTGCCCGGGAGCTCTTTGAGGAAACGGGGATCCGGGCGCCGGAGGAGGACTTTGAGCTGATCGACAGCGCCCGAGGAAGGGACACCTTCTTTGACTTTTACTGCCTGGAACGGCGGGTGGCCCTGCGGGATATCGTCCTGCTCCCCGGGGAGACGGACGATGTAATGTGGGCGTCCTTCGACCGAGTCCACGCCATGATCCGCCGGGGCCAGATCAGCTCTGTCATTGCCGCCCAGTTTATCCGTCAGGAGGCGGCGCTGAAGGCTCGGCAGAATATACAAAAGTGATTTCCATTTTTTGGCAGTGTCTGCCCTTGCAATGGAATGTCAAAATCGGTTATAATGAAAAAAAGCGTTTTTGGAATCCGGCGAAAACGCTTACGCCGGAGCCGGGGCGCTTTTTTACTTGAGAACAGGAGGAGAAAACCATGCTTGAAATCACCAGTTTGCCCGTGAGCCGGGGGAACGTGCCCCTGCGGGTGGCCCGGGGCCACTTTGCCACCAACCACAGCCATATCAACTATTACATCGACATCACCTATCAGAAGACCCGTCTGAACGAAGCGAAGGCCGTGGCGAAGCAGCTGGTGACCCACTTCAAGGGCAACACCATGGTGGATACGATTTTGTGCCTGGACGGCACGGCGGTCATCGGCACCTGCCTTGCCGAGGAGCTGGTCAGCGGCGGCCTGCGGAGCATGAATAACAGCCAGACCATCAACGTTCTGGAGCCGGAGTACAACGCCAACAGTCAGATCATCTTCCGGGACAACATCCTGCCCATGATCCGCAACAAGCGGGTGCTGATTCTCATGGCCAGCGTCACCACCGGCTTCACCGCCAACCGCAGCGTGGAGGCGGTGGGCTACTACGGCGGCGAGGCCGTGGGCATCGCCGCGCTGTACAGCGCGGTGGAGGAGGCCGGCGGCCATCCTGTACGCTCAGTGTACAACCTCAGCGACCTGCCGGACTATGAGAGCTACGACTATCGGGACTGCCCCTTCTGCAAAAAGGGCCGCCGGCTGGACGCGCTGGTGAACAGCTTCGGCTACTCCGCCCTCTAAAAAACAAGTATTCCAAAAACACCCCCTGCTTTTGAGCCAGGGGGTGTTTTCCGTGCCGGACGAAAGACAACAGCCTGGAAGGATCCAGATCCTTCCAGGCTGTGCTGTCTTTTGGGGTTCCCGGCGGGGCGCCGTTAACGCCGGATGTCGAAGCTCATGTTCATCAGGTCCCGGATGCTCTGGGCGTCGTCGGTGATGTTGGCGTCGCCGTGGATGGTGTGCTTGATCACCGAACTGGCCACGGCAAAATTCACCATGTCCATGGGCCGGTAGTGGTGCATCATGGCGTAGATCAGACCGCTGGCGAAGGCGTCGCCGCCGCCCACCCGATCTAGAATATTGAAGGTAAAGAGCTTGCTTTCAAAGGTGTGGCCCTGATACCACATGAAGGCCTTCAGACTGTTCTCCGAGCCGGAGTGGGCATAGCGCACATGCCGCGCGATGCACTTGAGATTGGGATAACGCTCCAGGAAGTGGCCGAAGATCTCATCCTGCTGCTCATAGCTGGGCTGCATGGGGATCCCGTCCTTCCAGTCGCCCTTGCTGTGATCGGCCTCGTCCCTCCAAAGATGGTAGGGCTCGATTCCCAGCAGCACGTCCACATAGGGCAGGCACTCCGTACAGTAGTCCCGGGCCTCCTCCCAGGTCCACATCCGGCTGCGGAAGTTGCCGTCAAAGCTGACCGTCAGGCCCTTTTCCTTGGCGGCCTTCAGGCAGCGGAGAATAAAGTCCCGGCACGATGGACCGATGGCCGGGGTGATGCCGGACAGATGGAGCCAGTCGTAGCCGTCGAACAGCTTGTCCAGGTCTACCTTGGTCAGATC
>CANQXH010000115.1 GCA_947627745.1 uncultured Oscillospiraceae bacterium | reverse complement strand
CTACCTACCGCAAGAAGGGCAAGCACGTCTGTACCTCTCACCAGATCCGCAACTCGGTCATAGAGGAGCAGCTTCTGAAGGGCATCCGCGGCATCACGGCTTATGTGCGGGAGCATGAGGACGAATTCGTGCGAATGGTCACGAAGAAGTCTCAGGAGGAACTGAGCCGCAGCCTGCGGGACAGCAAGCGTGAACTGGAGCAGGCACAGGCCCGTATCCGCAAGCTGGACGAGATCATCCAGCGGCTCTACGAGGACAACATTGAGGGCAAGATCACCGATGAACGGTTCAGCCGGATGAGCGCCAGCTATGAGGAAGAACAGCACACGCTGGAGAGCCGCGTGGCTGAATTGAAAGCGCTGATCGCGTCGGAGAAAAAACGTAGCGCCAATGTGGACAGCTTTCTCGCCATCGTGCGGAGGTACACAGACATCCAGGAACTGACCGCCGAGATCATCCGCGAGTTCGTGGAGAAGGTCTACGTTTTCCAGACCGAGCGTGTAGCCGGCTACAAAGTCCAGCGCATCCGCATCGTGTGGAACTGCATCGGAAAGTTCGACCCACCAGCCATGAAAGGGCAAGAAAAAACGGCATAGCCGCATTTCACGACTATGCCGAATTTTCCAGAGATCATAAATCCCTTAGTTGTACCGCCTTTGGGGTGGCTTTTTTGCTTTCCGGGATACTGCTCCAAGCGAGAAGCGCTCGCTTCGCCCGGTCAACATCCGGCTTTTCATCTTGGAACAGGTATCCCCTGGCGAGGATGGTCAGTACCCGGTTTAGCCCATCGAAGCTGGTGAAGAAATCCAGGGTGAAATGGCGCAGATAGGTGGTATCCGCTTTCGCTTTGACTGTATATGTCACAGGGGTCGTGTAGTCGAAAAATTCCCGCGTTTCATTCAGCATCGCGGATCGCCTCCCGCTTTTTGACATAGGGAAGCAGCACATCAAATAGCACATCCCATAGGAAATCGTGCTGTTCCAAAGCAACGGCATACTGGACTGCCTGCCTCGGTTCCATCATCTTTTCCAGCTGCTTCCGGCACTCCCGGGCCACCACAGTTTCAAAGTCCGCGCTGGATGCCCGGTTCCTGTAGGCATTCAGCATGGCGGTCATGGCTGGAGAATCCTGCGGGGCGTGCAGTTCCTTCCGCGCTTTTTCCTTGTAAGACGCAATGCGGTCCCCGACGAGATGCCCCAGAACGCGGTAGCCGCCGTCGCGGAAATCACAGAGTAAATCATAGTGTTCCACGAAATCGGAACCGGGCAGGTTCTTTTCCAGAAACGCTTCCCGCTCATCCGGCATCATGAACTGCCATTTTTCCGCCTCCAATGCCTGATATAGAGCGTCTGCTTCCTCGTAGGTCAGAGAGGAAAAAGCGGCATACAGGCTGTCCATGTCCCAGAGATCTTCTTGCCCTCTGGCGAACAGGATCCGCTCGATATCCGTGATCCGTTTGCCTGACTGATCGGGCTGCCGGCTGGCACGAACCCGGGTCAGGCAGTGACGATAATCATCCGCCAGGGCTTTGACTTTTGCGCTGACAGCGGAATCCAGTTTCTCTTTCCACCCCGGCACGGCAAAGGTGTACAGCCGGGATGGATCGGCAGGCGCGGCCTGAATTTTCGGCGTCAGCTCTTGCAGCCTCCGGGCAAGGTAGGGAAGCCGCTCGATATTGGAATTTACCTTGTCCCAGTCGACGCTGGAAAAGTAGGCGTCCAGCCGTTTCTTTTTTGTCGTCTGCCCGGGGCGAGTTTCCTTTTCATCCGCGGCAGCGATGTACTTGTACCGCAGAAACCGGCTCCGCTGGACATTGTGGTCCCGCAGAAACATGGACAGATCCGGCTTGACGCCGCTCTTGGAAGAATCAATTTCCAGTCCCGTCAGGATCGCCAGCATCTCCACTTCCTTGCGGTAGCGGTCACGGTCTTCCGCCGTAGAGTTTTCATTATAAGCCTGGACGCAGCGATTCAGCGCGGCATTGGAGATCTGTCCCGTCCGGGCGGAGAATGTGTTTTTGACCGTCTCATACCTTGCTTCCCAATCGTTGGCGTCTCGGGTCAGCGGCTCGATGGTGGGGATCATCAAAAGCGGTAGATTGTCTGTATTCGTCAGCTTGTCGCTGTATTCATAGTAATTTCTGCGGACGCATTGGTTCAGCAGGGGCGAAGCGATGGTGCGAACCATATCCCCATCGTAGTCGGCGCCGCCCAACCGTTCCGCCGCCAGCATATGCGGCTCCACCATGATTACATCGCGCAGATGCCCCAAATAGTAGTGCCGCATATTGTCTTTCTCGCGGTAGGCCGCAAGCTGAATCTCCTCGTTTCTCGCGATGTGGGGATTGCGAAGAATGGTATAGTTATCGATCTTTGCGTACCGCGCGCCGGGCGCGTAGAATGCCGTGGTGGGAAATGTATTGGTCATAGCGCTGGCAAAGAATGTTTCCTGCCTGCTGTTCCGCTTCGCCCTCTGATCCACCTGCAGCCAGAGCAGCTCCAGCAAGTCACCGGACAGATACCGGGTGTCTCCCGCGACTGTCAGCTCGCCCAAGGCATAGCGGCGGATGATGCCCTCGGCAACGGCGTCCAACTGCTTCGTAAATTCCTTTTCCCGGATGAACAGGGGATTCTTTTTCAGAATCTGCGCCAGATGGTAATCCCGTGTCTTTTCTTCAAAGATCCGCCGCTTTCCCCGCTTGAGAAAGTATTGCAGGCGAAAATCTTCATCACAGCAGACATTATAATACTCCCGCTCTGTTTCCTTGGTGACCCACTCCCGTGGATCATCCGCGGGACTATGCCCCCATCCCAGGGGCAGATCCCCGGGCCGGAACTCCTCTCTGGTCAGATTCAGGGTGTGAGGTTTTCAAAATTGTAAAATGGATACTACTCGCACTTTTTGTGGGAATCGCCTCTGGGCTATCGGGCCAGGAGGCGCAAAGAGTGGCAGGCGGTAGTATATCTTTTACGAACGGAGGCAGAAATATTGACTCAACCCCCACAGTACGCACCGCGATATTTTGTGAAGGAGCACTGCCTGTATGAATCGGGCGTCAACAGGCAGGGCGCTTTCACGAGAAAGCTGTGCAACCTCGCGCCGGAAATCGTGTGTGAAGTGACCCTCGATGACGGCGCTGTGACCACCACCTATGTAAGACTTCGTGGTGTTCACGAAAGCGGACGACTGCTCCCCGAAATTGAAATCCCCGCCGCGGACCTTGCCAGCTTCAACTGGATGGCCGAGCGGTGGGGCATGGATTGCATTCTGGAAGTGGGCAAAACCGTCAAGGATTGCGTCCGTCATGCCATCCAGACCACCGCGGCGCACGCGGAAAAGAAAACCGTGTTTGCGGTAACTGGATGGAAGAAGATCGGAGAGGAATGGTATTATTCTGATGCCCGGAGATGACAACCACACTGTAGATCTCCACGGCAAGCTGCAAGGCTACGGTATGGAACGTAAATGCGATCCCTTGGATATCCAGACCGCCGCTTGCCTGCTTCGGATGATGCCTGCCCCGGAGGAAGTGATGTTCCCGCTGTTGGCATTTGCTTTCTTAAGTCCCCTCAATCATTTTCTGAAAGAAGCAGGCTGCGAACCCAAGTTCGTCCTGTTTCTTTTGGGAAAGACCGGTTCCCGGAAAAGCACACTGGCAGCTCTGACGCTCTCCTTCTTCGGAATGTTTACAGCGTCGGAGCTGCCTTTGTCGTTCCGGGATACGGCAAACAGCATGGAGCCTTGTAAAAATGATGTGTGGCAAGTGTGGTAAAAATGAAAAAGCTGCTGTGACCACGGCGAAATTCTCATTTCTTTTCTGCGGAAAAGGTGTGATACAAGCGCGGCGCGCGGCTGAAATGGATCTTTTCTGCCTCTGATGTGGAGCTGGAACGCGTCTGATGGCAAATACGAAAAATTGCCGCGGCGCCAGCGGAATTTGCTTTTGTCGCTGAAAACACACTTTCTAAAACAGGATGCCCCAGCGCAAAGCATTCGCCGCCGTGAGGGCGCTGTCGCCCCTGTGTGCCGCTTGTTCTCTGGTGCGGGGTAAGTCCGCCCCGCCGCTGAAAACCCCACACAGGGCGAGAAGCGGGCAAAAATCGCCACCCGTGCCGTCGCAGTCAACTACCAAGATTTGGTAGACGGCGGAAGATACGTTTTCCCAGACCTTGTCTGGGGCAAGCAGAGCGTCTGGCTGTCCGCCCGCCGCGTCCCCCATCCCCGCAGGGGTGAACCGGGCGGAAGCCCGGACCCACTTATGACTTACGAAACGGAGGAATTAGATGTCCGAAAACCGAAAACGAAACCAAACCTTGACCGTCCGGCTGACCGCTTCTGAAAAGGAAGCCATCATCCGAAACGCTATCGAGGCGCGCATGAGCCTGACGGATTATATCGTCGCGGCCTCTCTGCTGACGAAGATCCATGTGGCCGAGGATACCCGGCCTCTTATCTCCGAGCTGAAACGTGTCGGCAACAACCTCAATCAGATCGCCGCAAAAATCAACGCCGGCGTATTTCATTCCTACAATTTTCAAGAGGTCATCGAGATGCAGAAAGCCATCTACGAAGAACTCTACCGGCTCAACCGAGGAACGCCATGGCGACCGTGACTTATATCCGGGAGACCCGCCAGCACCTGAGCGCCATGCGGGCGGTCATGGGCTACTGTATGCGCAAGGACAAGACCTGGGATGCGCAGTCGCGGCAGTATCTCATCAGCGGCGTCAACTGCGAGGGACGCAATTCCATTCTGGAATTTGAAGCGACGAAGGCCGCCCATGGGAAGACGGACGGCGTCAACTTCTATCAGTATGTCCAGTCCTTCTCTCCCGCGGAATCCGTCACGCCCGCGCGGGCCCATCAGATCGCGCTGGAGTTTGCCGCCCGGGCTTGGCCCGGGGCGGAGGTCCTGGTCACTACCCACTGCGACGCCAGGCATGTGCATTCCCACTTCATCATCAACTCGGTGCGCTTCGAGACCGGGCGAAAGCTCCGGCAAGATCCCAACACGCTGAAAATCTTGCGGCAGGTCAGCGACGAGATCTGCCAGGCCCACGGGCTCC
>CANQXH010000114.1 GCA_947627745.1 uncultured Oscillospiraceae bacterium | reverse complement strand
ACTGAATCAGGGCAAGCCGGAGGGCGTCGTATAAAAAACGACGCCCTCTTTTTTTGTGCCCAAAAGGAGGAATTTAACCTATGAAAACAAGTATTTTCAAAAGAGGGATGTCAGTGTTCCTGGCAATGCTGATGTGTCTCTCCGCTTTGGTGGGCATTGGCACCACCACGGCCCTGGCGGCAGGGACGGAATCCGAGGTCTTTATGATCGCGTTTCCCCGTGACGGGGACGACAATTATACTGCCGAATGGGGCCACAAGAATCTGCACTATATGAACGGATGGTATTCCGGCGAGTCGACGCAGACCTTAGTTCGCACCATCGGGAGCTCGGATTGGAATATCTGTTATTGTATTGAACCCGGGGTTCCTGTGAATATCGGGGATAGGCTGACGAGTTGGGACGAGCATTTTTGGGATAACTATCCTTCCGACTATAACAAAACCATTGCCCCGTATGACATCAAGACCTTTATCGGAAGGATCCTTCAGTACGGGTACTGCGGCACAATTTCTTCGGATTGGCTTTCTCAAAACGAAGGCGGTGACAAATTGGCACATGCAACCGCCACGCAGATCCTGATTTGGGAGACGGTGATCGGAGAACGCGATGCGGACTTTAACCACGTGTCTACCGGAAGCTATGACGCGGTTCTCGATACGATCAGCGCCACCCATCCGCTGCGCTCCAAGATTCTGAGCTATTACAACAGCATCGTTTCAAACGTGCAAAAGCACACAACGGTGCCGTCTTTCTGTTCCAGAAGCAGCGGGAAAGCGCAGACCGTCGAGCTCACTTGGGATGGCTCTCAGTATACGGCAACTCTGACGGACAGCAACAATGTTCTCGAAAATTACACGTTCTCTTCTGACTTTTCCGGTCTCAAATTCAAAGTGGATGGGAACAAACTGATTGTGACTTCTCCTACTGCGCCCAGCGGAACGATTTCAATCACGGCAAGCAAAAAGAATTCCGAGCGCAAAGGTGTTATCACATGGTCCGACGGCGTTTACGGACCGGATGGATCTCTGCAGGATCTGATCACCTATGCACAGACGATCTCCGACCCTGTCAAAGGATTTGTGAACCTCAAGGTCAGCTACGGCAGCGCCAAAATCATCAAGACCAGTGAGGACGGAAAGGTGGACGGCATCCGGTTTCGCATTGAGGGAAACGGCATAAACCAGACCGTCACCACTAAAAATGGCGGGCAGATCCAAATTGATAACCTAAAACCAGGTGTTTACACCGTAACCGAGCTTCCGGATGAAAAATATGAGCCGCAGGAAGCACAGTCTGTGACCGTTTTCAGCGGGCGGATTTCTGAGGTGACCTTCAGAAATACCATGCGCCGCGGCGATCTTGTCGTCACTAAGACTGCCGAGGATGGCTTAAATGAGGGAATCAAATTTCATCTTTTCGGCACCTCTTTGTCCGGCATTGCCGTGGATGAATATGCCGTGACGGACAGCACCGGCAAAGCCTATTTTAACGATATCCTGATTGGCTCCGGCTATGTACTGGAGGAAGTGAACACGGCGATCCGTTATGTGATGCCGGACGATCAAACTGCCGCCATTGAATGGAACAAGGTTACGCAGAAAACCGTGGACAATGTCCTCAAGAAGTTCCAAGTCACCGTCAACAAGCGGGACGCGGAAACCACAGAGCCGCAGGGCGACGCTACCCTTGCCGGTGCTGTCTACGGCATTTACAACGGCGAGACACTGATCGACACCTATACCACCGATGCTTCCGGCAGCTTCACCACCTCTTACTATGTCTGCGGCGACAACTGGAGCATCCGTGAAATTATGCCCTCCGAAGGGTATCTGCTGGATGAAACCACTTACCATGTAGGCGCGGAAGCCAAAAACTATACGGTAGAATACAACGCCGCTCCCGCTATCGGTTCGCCAGAGGATGTCATCAAGGGCAAAATCGCCATCATCAAGCATACGGACGACGGCGAGACGCAAATCGAAACCCCGGAAACCGGCGCGGAATTCGAAGTGTACCTGAAAGCCTCCGGCAGCTATGCGGCGGCAAAGGAAACAGAGCGCGACCGCCTCGTTTGTGACGAAAACGGCTTTGCCGAAACGAAGCTGCTCCCGTATGGCGTTTACACTGTTCACCAGACTTCCGGCTGGGCAGGCCGTGAACTGCTGCCAGATTTCGATGTGTATATCGCAAAGGACGGACAGACCTATCGCTACCTTGCCAACAACAGCAATTTCGAGAGCTACTTGAAAATCGTCAAGGTGGATGCGGAAACCGGTAACTCGATTCCTTATGCGGGTGCAGGCTTCCAAATCTACCGTCCGGACGGCTCTCTCGTAACACAGACCTTCACTTACCCGGAAATTACGACCATCGACACCTTCTATACTACCGCCGAGGGCTTCGTGATCACTGCAGAACCGTTGGAGTACGGAACCGGTTACTCCCTTGTGGAAGTGGCCGCCCCATACGGATATGTTCTCGAAAGCGATCCCGTCTATTTTGATGTGACTGCAGACAACGCCACCGAGGAAAATGCCGTTGTGGTGATCAAGGTTGTCAAGGAAAACATGGCGCAGAAAGGCGTGATCAAGGTTTCCAAGACCGGTGAAGTGTTCTCCACCGTCACAGAGGCGGACAGCGTGTACCAGCCTGTCTATGAGGTGCAGGGACTTCCCGGCGCAGTCTATGAGATCACCGCCGTCGAGGACATCTACACCCCGGACGGCACGCTCCGCTATGCTGCCGGCGAGGTGGTGGATACCATCACGACCGATGAAACGGGCAGCGCACAGACAAAGCCCCTCTATCTCGGAAAATATGAAATCCATGAAATCACAGCGCCATACGGCATGACGCTGAATCTTGATCCCGTATCCGTGGAGCTGACCTATGCCGGGCAGGAGGTGGAGATTACCGAGACTGCCGCCTCTTTCTATAACGAACGCCAGCGTGTGCAGATCGATCTCTCCAAAGTCATGGAGCAGGACGAAACCTTCGGTATTGGAAATAACGGCGAAATTCTATCGGTGCAGTTCGGTCTGTTTGCCGCAGAGGATTTGATTGCCGCAGACGGTTCGGTCATTCCGAAGGACGGCCTCATCGAGATCGTAAACTGCGACGAAAACGGCTCCGCTGTGTTCCACACGGATCTTCCCGTTGGAGCGAAGCTGTATGTTAAGGAGTTGGCAACGGACAGCCACTATATCCTTTCCGACGCACAGTACCCTGTAATTTTTGAGTATGCGGGTCAGGAAGTGGCAACGGTCAATATTACCGCAAACGATGGAAACCCCATTGATAATGATCTGCTCTATGGTACGGTTCAAGGGCTGAAAATCGACCGGGAAACCGAGGAAACCATTGCCGGAGCCGTCTTCGGACTGTTCCGCAGCGATGAAACCGAGTTTACAGAGAAAACCGCCATTCTGACCGCCGAATCCGGCGAGGACGGTGTGTTCACCTTTGAAAACGTTCCCTTCGGAAACTGGCAGATCGTGGAGCTGAAACCCGCGGAGGGCTTCCTGCCGAACAGCGATATCCACCATGTGCAGGTAAATGAGGACGGTCAGGTAATTGAAATTACCGCCGTCAACGACCGCATTCCCGAAATCGGCACGACTGCCACGGTAGACGGAGAAAAGGAAGTCAACGCGACCGAAGTATTTACGCTGGAAGATGTAGTCGCCTATGAGCATCTCATTCCCGGCAAGGAATATGTGCTGAAAGGTGTTCTGATGGATAAAGCCACCGAAAAGCCTCTGCTCGTGAACGGCGAGGAAGTGCATTCGGAAATCACCTTTGTGCCTGAAACTCCCTCCGGCGAGGCGACAGTATTCTTCACCTTTGATTCCAAATATATCAAGACTGACATGGACATCGTTGTGTTTGAAAGCCTGTATAAAGATGGTTTGGAGCTTTCCATTCATGCGGATATTGAGGACGAGGGACAGACCGTGACCGTCCATGTGCCGGAGCTCAGAACACATGCAACGGCAGAAGGAAAGAAAGAGGTCGAGGCCAAGGGCGAGATCAACATTGAGGATACCGTTTCCTACAAAAACCTCACTCCCGGCAAGGAATATACGGTCAGCGGCGTTCTGATGAACAAAGCGACCGGCGAACCTTTCACGGTAAACGGCAAGGAAATCCGCTCGGAAGTCACATTTACCCCCGAAACGGCGGATGGCGAAGTAATCGTCAAATTTACCTTCGATGCCACGGGACTGACCACCGCAACCGAAGTGGTGGCGTTTGAATCTCTCTACCGCGAAGGTGTGGAGATTGCCGTCCACGCGGATATCAAGGACGAAAGTCAGACAGTAAAACTCACGCCTCCCACCCCCGATGTGCCGCAGACCGGAGATGAATCCAACATGGGCTTCTGGATCGGGCTCGGCGGTATCGCCCTCGGCGGGCTGGTTGCCCTTGCCATTATCACCTTCAAAAAGAAGAAGGATGATGGCGACGAATGAAAAAGAAGGTGTATATCTGCGCACCCCTGGGCGGGGATGTAGAAGGAAATCTGCAGCGGGCAAAGAGATACACCGAATATGCATTGAGGTGCGGGACGGCTCCGGTCGTCCCGCATTTCTATGCGCTCTGCCTGGACGATCATGACCCGAAGGAACGGGAGATCGGCAGGACAGCAGGACTCTCCCTGCTGTGGTTTTGCGATGAGATGTGGATCTTCGGTGATGAGGTGACCGAAGGAATGAAAGCGGAAATCCGCTTCTGTAAAAACCTCAATATCCGAACCCGTATCATGCGGGAACAAGAAATCGAGAAAATGATTGGAGGAAAAAAGCCATGAAAAAGAAGTGGATGAGACTGCTACTCTGCGCATTGACAGTCGCGGTATTTGTGTCTGTATCTGCTATTCCCGCTTTTGCCGCTGGTGATGTGGCGGGTGCAATCGAAAACACATGGAACACGGCAAAAAGCCAGGTGCAGACAGTGGTCAACAATGTGGTCTTTCCGGTGGTAGATATGATTCTTGCTATTTTGTTCTTTGTTAAAGTCGGCACGGCGTATTTTGACTGTGCGCCCGTAAAGGCACTGTAATAATTCTGGACTTGGCAATCCAGCGGGTAAAAGCTCAGTTGCCCGTCATC
>CANQXH010000113.1 GCA_947627745.1 uncultured Oscillospiraceae bacterium | reverse complement strand
CACACCTTTGTTATCCGCAAGCCCAGCGGCGAGACCAGCGAGACGAATTTCACCTCTCCCTATAAGACCCGCAGCGCGTACATGACTGTGGAGCTGAACTTCGGCTACAACGCCAATGAGAAAGACGGGAGTACCAATCCGAAGGGGCCAATGACGACGGGCGACCTGTACGACGGGACCGTTCCCAGCGTCGACCGCCCGGATCTGTTCAATGAGACCAATCACACGTTGAGTTTGGACGATATCGCGGCGCATACGGCGGAGTTCACCCTGAAGCACGGCGAGGGTCTGCTGCTGACGGGCCTGCAAAACCGGGTTACCTACCGCTTCACGGAGAAGCTGACCGATGACCAGCTGGCAAAGGGCTATACCTTGAAGGAGATCGGCCAAGTGCAGCAGCGGGGCTCCCTGACCACCTATGCCCCGGGGGCGAACGAGTTTACGGAACTGGGCGATGGGTTCACCGCATCAGAAGGCGGCGAGACCTACTTCCACACCAACGCCAAGCTCGTGGAGTCCTACTCCACCATGACGGGCACCGGCAACCACCACGAACCAGGCAAAAATCCCGCCTGCACAGAAGGCAATGCTGACGAGACCATGCCTGATGGCTCCATACGTCACTACTTCGTTAGAGACGGCGAGCTGGTAGATAAGCACTATACCGGTGATGGTTTCGATTCCAGCCGCTATGTGGTGAATGCCACCGCCCACTTTGGCGTAAAGAACGAGCCTACGGAGCCGTATGTGACCACCCAGAACGCCAGGACTGACTACACCGGCGTGTACTCGGTCTTCGGCAACACGGGCTGGTTCGAGGAGCAGGCCAATTTCGTCAACACCTTCGAGCCGGGGAACATCTCCATCACCAAGGATCTGGAACCGTATGAGGGTTCGGTTTTGACGGAGCAGGACGAGGCCTCTGCCTTCACCTTCACGCTGAAGATCGATCCCACAAGTACAGTCGGCGCGCCAGAGGACGGGACTTACAGCTACATCGTCACCAATGCGGATGGCGAGACGGTCAAATCCGGCCGCCTGCTGCCCAAGACGGTCCCGACAGACCTGGACCCGCCGGAGGATATCATCAACGACATCCGTGCCACCGACGATGGGAACACCACATGGGTCTTCGTCCTCCATGGCGGCGAGACCATGTCGGTCCTCGACCTGCCCACAGGTTCCACCTTTAACTACACCGTAACGGAGACCACGCCCAGCGAGGGCTATGAAGTTACGGACAGCGATACCGTGGAAAGCAATACGGACAGAACCGTTACCGGCACCGTTGGGACCGGCAGCGAGGATCCCGTGCAGGTGACCTTCACCAATACCAAGAAGAAGCCGGAGCCCGCGGAGGTATCGCTGAGCCTGAAAAAGACTGTGTCCGGCACCGACTTCGACTGGACGGGCAAGGAGTTTATCTTCCTGGTGGCTCCGGTGGCTGGGAACCCTGAGGGCGACCCGTTTACCGAGGCGAAGCAGGTGAAGATTACCTCCGAGGCTGAAACGGCGGACATCTTCAAGGACCTGAAATTCGAGAAGCCCGGCGTCTATACCTACACGGTCAAAGAGCTCTTAAGTACCCTCCCCGGGATCTCCAGCGACGGCAAAATCTATACGGTCCAGGTGGACGTTTCCGATGTGTACGACGAGAACGGCTACTACACGGGCCGCCTCAAGGCCGAGATCACGGTCAACGGCGAGTCCATGACGACCGATCCCATCACGGTCACGTTCAATAACCAGTACGACAAGAACGAGATCCGGGTGCCCTTCCAGGCCCGAAAGATCCTGGAGGGCGGCGAGCTGACAGACCGGGCGTTTGAGTTCGAGCTGCGGTGTACGGGCTTTGAGCCTGCTGGGACCCCCATGCCCGCCAGCAATTCTGCCGGAGTGCCCGAGGAGAACAACACCCAGCCCACCGAGCCCACTGGGACCCAGCCCACGGAGCCGCCCGCGCCCACCGAGGATCCCGCGCCCTCCGACGCGCCCGAGTCCACCGAGGGCACCGAACCCCCCGAAACGACCGCGCCTACCGAGCCTGCCGAAACGACGGCGCCCACCGAGGCCACCGAGCCGCCCGAAACCACCGAGGGCAGCGAACCTACGGTAGGGGAACCCTCCGAGACTCAGCCCACGGAGCCACAGCCCTCTGAGACCCAATCTCAGGAGGAATCCGGGCCTTTGGATGAGTCGCGGCCCCAGAGCGAGGGCGCGCCCATCAACACCTACCGGTTCATTGGCGGCCTGCGGGGCCCGATGCTCCGTCATTCCCCGGAGGACGTTACCGATCCCAGCGGCGAGTCTCAGCCCACGGACGAGAGCGAGCCCACCGGCGATACCCAGCCCACCGAGGATTCCACGGAACCCTCCGACGAGCCCGCCCCCACCGAGGGCCCCACGGAGCCCACCACAAGTGATCCCACCGAGCCCACGGGCACGCCTCCTGCCGAGAGCGCGCCGCCCGCCGGGAACGGCCAGGAGAACGGCCCCACCGAAGACGAGGAATCCGGCGGCGATACAGGGAATCCAGATGACGGGATCAGCCCCGCCAGCGTCGGGGTGGGAACGGCGGTAACGGTGCCCAACAACGCCGACGGCCTGATTGACTTCGGTTCCCTGGCCTTCACCGAGGCCGGAACCTACACCTTTAAGATCAGCGAGGTCGCGGGCACGGCCCCCGGCATGGAATACGATGCCCGGGAGTACACCGTAACTGTGGTGATCGTCCGGGACGCCGCCACCGACGCGCTGAAGCTGGATAGCGTCACCTACGATCCCACCGTCCCCGAATTTGAGCTTCCCACCTTCACCAACAAGGTCAAAACCGGCAGCCTGACCGTGGAGAAGCAGGTCACCGGCGAGGGCGACAGGACCAAGGACTTCCGCTTCACCGTGACCTTTGATCCAAAGCCTACCGTTACCGACGGCCTGACGATTACAAAATTCGACGCCTCCGGAGCGGCCACGACCGACAAATTCGCCATCGGCGCCGACGGCTCCCTGGTGTTCACCTTGAAGCACGGCGAAAAGCTGACGGTCACCGGCTTGCCTGTGAGTACCGTCTATACCGTCAAGGAGGACGACTATTCCGGCGAGGGCTACAACACCGCCATAACGGATCCCGAGGGTGACCCGGACGGCGTGGGAACCATCCGGGAGGACCAAGAGGATTTAGTGACAGTCATCAATGACATACCGGCCCCGACGCCCAAGACCGGCAGCCTGACCGTCTCCAAGACCGTCACCGGTGACGGCGATCCCGCCAAGGAATGGCACTTCCGGGTGGAGCTGAGCGACAAGACGATCAGCGGCCCCTATGGAGCCATGAACTTTACGGACGGCGTGGCCCAGGTCACCCTGCGAAGCGGCGAAAGCGCCACGGCCACCGGTCTCCCGGATGGCATTACCTACACCGTCACGGAGCTGGAGGCCAACCAGGACGGCTACATCACCAGCTCTGCCGGCGAGAGCGGCGTCATTCCCGGCGGCGGTACGGCAGAGGCCCGGTTTGTCAACAACAAGCCCACTTCGGGGCCCCGATACGGCGACCTGATCGTGGAAAAGATCGTCACCGGGGCGGGGGACAGGACCAAGGACTTCCGTTTCATCGTGACCTTCGACCCGGCGGACGCCGATTTCAGCCAAGCGGTCATTACGAAGTACGACGCTTCCGGGAATCCGACGGCGGACCGCTTCCAGATCGTTGACGGCTATTTGGAATTCACCTTGAAGCATGGCGAGAAGCTGACTGTGAAGAACCTTCCCGTGGGTACGCCCTACACCGTCACGGAGCTGGACGCTAACCGGGACGGCTACACCACCAGCTCCGCCGGCGCCGTCGGGACGATCCCCTATGGCGTCACCACGGCCCGGTTCGTCAACGACAAGCCCACCACCCCGCCGCCTCCCACGACTCCGGACGATACGCCGAAGACCGGCGACAGCAGCGTCCTGGGACTCTGGATGGCGCTGGCGGTCCTCTCCCTGCTGTGCGCGGGGTGGATGGCCCTGGTCAAGGCGGTTCCCAAAAAGCGGAGACATTCATAATCAAGCGAGGCGGCGGAAGGGAATCCCCTGTCCGCCGCCTTCCGTAAGGAGCAGGTGCGCATGAAAAGCTTAGACCTGGTCGGGCAGCGGTTTGGTCGGCTGACGGTAACGGAAGACTCCGGCCTTCGGAATAGCGGGGGCGTGATCCGCTGGCTCTGCGGATGTGACTGCGGCGGAGAAATTCTGGCCACCCGGCGGCAGCTGGTCAGCGGCAATGTGGCAAGCTGTGGTTGCGTTCCCAAGCAGCGCGCTTCAAAGGGGCAGGCCGAAGATCTGACCGGTCGGCAATTTGGAGAGCTGACCGCCCTGCGCCGTGTTGAGAACGATAAAAACGGTAAGATCTGCTGGCTGTGCCGGTGCAGCTGCGGGAAAGAAGTGACTGTGCGGGCCCAGCGGCTGAAAAGCGGTCAAACCCGGAGCTGTGGCTGTAAAAAAGCATATGCGGCCCCCAACCGCCATGACCTGACAGGACAGCGATTTGGCCGCCTGACAGCCCTTTATCACCTCGGCAAAGGAGACGGCGCGAAAAGCAGCTGCTGGCATTGCCGCTGTGACTGCGGCAGGGAGCTGGACGTCCGCACGGAGAACCTTTTGCGGGGCCTGACCCAGAGCTGCGGCTGCTGGAACCGGGAGCAGAGCGAAAAGATGCACGATCATATGCACTACCAGGACAACACCTGCGTGGAAATGCTCAAAAGAGCCTGCTCGACAGCGGATAAGAATAAAGCTGGTTTTCGTGGGCTGTTTCTCGCGAAAAACGGAAAATACCGGGTGATGATCACCTTCCAGAAGAAGCACTACACGCTTGGGTACTACAAGACCTTTGACGAGGCGGTGCGGGTCCGGCTTCGCGCGGAGGAGGAGCTTCACGCGGGTTATATCGACGCTTTTGAGCGGTACAGCGAGAAAGCGAAGGCCAACCCGGCCTGGGCGGAGAAAAATCCGTTCTATTACAATGTGACGCGGTCAAACGGCGAGTTTCGCGTACAGACGAACGGATGAGATACCACAAAATAGTTCCTACTTGGCAAACCGCCCTCTGAGAAAGCATCCCCTTCTCAGAGGGCTTTTTGCGCGATTCTTTAAAAATATATATCATTGTAAACCGTACAGGAAAATCTCCCTTTCCGGAGAGGCGTGTTCATTTGTCAATGATGTGAGACTGGAAAAAAGCGAAAGAATTTTCGTCTCTAGGGAGCGGATTTGCTGACGAAG
>CANQXH010000112.1 GCA_947627745.1 uncultured Oscillospiraceae bacterium | reverse complement strand
ACATCGAGGCTCAAAGGAAATGAGGTCTGTGGCTCACATTTCATCCGCGCTGTCGTCCTCGAAGAAGGCGTACTGAAGCATTTGCAGCTTGTGGCTTTCTGCATCTCCAACTATGAAAATGCTTTTCGGAAGGCTTTGGGCGCAAAGCGTGATGCCGAGGCAAGAAAAGAACTGTCCGGCAAACGGCGGGCACTCCAGAAGTCCGAAAACCGTATCGCCGAGCTTGACAGGCTTTTCAAGCGGATCTATGAGGATATGGTAGCGGGGCGGCTGAGCGAGGCGAGGTTTCAGATGCTTGCCGACGACTACGAAAAGGAGCAAACGGAGCTGCGGGAAAGAATTGCTGTCCTGATCAGGGAGATTTCCGAGCAGGAGGATCAGGCAGACAATGTAGACCGTTTCATCCGCACAGTGAAGAAGTATCTCTGCCTGACGGAGCTGACGCCTGCAATCCTGAACGATCTGGTCAAGGCGGTCTATGTCCATGCGCCGGACAAGTCCAGCGGACATCGGGTGCAAGACGTGGACATCAGCTACAACTACATCGGGATACTCCCTGCCTCACTTTTGAACGACCTCATAAACGGAACTGCGGCATGACCGAAATCATGCCGCACTCCGAAAACAATCTGAACTTGTTTTATTGGACGCCGCCGTCAGCCATGCCGTCCTTTTTAGGCTCCAGTTTTACTTTGCCGCCCGGACTTCCTTGACGACTTCTATGTAATTGCGCAGGATCTCTTTCCGAACGGTGAGCAAAACGCCGAGGGTGGTCAGCAGCAATGCCGCAGCCGAGACCCACAGGGGGCTGTGCCGGCCGCAAAAACTGAAATTGTACAGGAATTTCGCCACGTCGTCTCCGGCATCCAGGGTAGCGCCCAGCCTGTACGCAATGGGGAAAATAACCCAGGGAAGCAGAGAAAACGCCGGCATCAGGGCGAAGAAAAAGGACATGACACGGTAAAGCCGATTCTTCACCGCCGGGTTGTAGAGAAGAATAAAAATGTAGGACAGGAGCAGAGGAAACAACACGCCGTTGGCGTTTAAGAACAGGTCCGAAAGGTCTGTGAAATTCCCGCCACGGTAGCTCATATGGGCGGAGAAAATACTGAAATCCGTGACAGTCGCCCCGCAGGAGACCGCCACGATACAGTGGCCCGCCTCATGCAAAATAATATAGAGCAAAATACACAGAAGAGCCGACGCGAAAATGGAAAGAAACAGGATCCTCTTTTGTTTCATTTTCCGAGCCTCCTACTCCACGGATTTCAGGGCCTCGGCCATGTTGATCCGCTCCAGCTTGAAATAGAAGATGAAATCCACCACGCAGGCGGAGAGCATGGTCAGCACCACGGACCAGACATAGCTCATGGGCGACACCCGGGACAGGAACCACACCATCTCCACCTTGATCTGGCTCATGACAAAATCAAGCAGCAGCTTGCCGCCAAACAGCCCCAGCACCGCCCCCATGGCGGACAGGAGGAGGTTTTCCTTGAACACATAGGCCGCGGACTCGATCTCCGTAAAGCCCAGGACCTTGATGGTGGCAATCTCCCGAATCCGCTCGGCAATGTTGATATTGGTCAGGTTGTAAAGCACCGTGATGGCCAGCAGGGCGGCGCAGATCACCACCGTCACCACCACCAGATCCAAGGCGCTGAGCATATCCGTCACCTGGTCCGCCAGGTCCTGGCTCACCGTCACCTGCATCACCCCGTCGAAGTTGGTGACCCGGGTACCGGCGTAGTGGGCGTCCTGGTCCTCCCGGACGGTGATACACGCCATCTGCACCTCCGGCGCAGAGCCCCACTGGGCCTCCACGGTCTCGGGATTGGTAATAATGTAGTTGTACACATGGTTGTCGAAAATCCCCGAAATCCGGAGCTCCAGGGATTCCATGTCGGCGTTGCGGACGGTGACGGTGTCCCCCACCTTTACTCCCATGTCCTCCGCCGCGCCGACGGAGAGCAGGGCTTCCCCGGTTCCCGGCATGGGCAGCGGATCGTCCCCGGCGTGGAAGTTCATAAAGTCCGCCAGCTGCCCGCCGGAGACCAGCAGGTTGATATCCTTGGTGCGGTCATCAAAGTCCAGCTCCACGCTGCTTTGATGGAAGAAGCCGATCTCATCCACATACCGGGCCATTTCCGACTGGAAGCGGCGCTGTTCATCCGGGGAGAGGCCCCCGTCGAAGCGCACCTCCAGATCATAGACCGTGACCTGCTCATACTGGAAGGCCACGATATCCACAATGGAGTCCCGGATGCCGAAGCCCGTCACCAGCAGCGCCGTACAGCCGCCGATCCCCGCCAGCATCATCAGCAGCCGCTGACGGTAGCGGAAAATATTGCGGAACATGACCTTGTTGAGAAAACGGATCTTATCCCAGAAGGGCAGGAATTCCAGGAAAATCTTCTTGCCGGTGGTAGGGGCCCGGGGGCGCATCAGCTCCGCCGGCACCTCCCGCAGGGCCATCCGGCAGCAGTACCAGGTCACCGCCAGAGACACGGCGGTATAGGCGATCACAATGGCCAGGCACAGCGGCACATCCAAATGCAGATCGATCTGCTCCGGCATATTGAGGATCAGCTGATAGGCCTGCCAGAGAATGTTGGGGAATGCCACGCTGCCCGCCAGCACCCCCAGGCCGCAGCCCAGGACCGCCGCGCTGCCGGCGTAGGCCAGGTATTTTCCGATGATAGCGGCGTTACTGTACCCCAGGGCTTTCATGGTGCCGATCTGTGTCCGCTCCTCCTCCACCATGCGGGTCATGGTGGTAATG
The DNA here is from genome assembly GCA_947627745.1 of uncultured Oscillospiraceae bacterium. GTDB lineage: Bacteria > Bacillota > Clostridia > Oscillospirales > Oscillospiraceae > Faecousia. The sequence goes on along the minus strand of CANQXH010000112.1, from coordinate 2,531 downwards.
CATACCAGTGCCGCCACCAGCAGGAAGAAGGCCGGAAAGACCCGGGAAACGCCTGCCACAATATCAGAGTTGCTGTCCAGAGCCAGATAGCCCACATTGGTGTTCCGGCCCAGGGCATAGACCGTGGGGTCGGTCAGTTCGTCAATAGTCTTTCGGGCCTCCCGGAGGGAATTGGCGGCGTCCAGAAGCTCCATCCGGGCATCGCTCAGCTCCCGGTTGGCGTCCAGTTCCCCATCCCGGTAGTCCTGCCAGCCCTGGGCCAGGTCCGCCTCGGCTTGCTCCAGCTCTCGCTTGCCGTCCTCCAGCTCCCGGTAGCCGTTGTCAATGTCCCGCTGGGCATTTTCCAGCTTCACCTCTCCGGCCACGATCTGTGCCTCTAAATCCGCAAATTGACTGTCCGCCTGCCGCTTGGCGGCGTCCAGCTCCAGCCGGCCGGATTCAATAGCCGTCCGGGCGGCCTCCAGCTGGGCAAGGCCGGCCTCCACCTCACTCTGCTGTGCCAGCACTTCCTCCCGCTGGGCAACCAGCTGCGCCCGGGTCTCGGTATACTCCTGCCGCATTTCCTCGATACGAGTGTTATCCAGGGACCCGGTCTCCGAAATGCGGCGCAGCTCGTCCAGATAGGCCTCCATCTGGGACAGAGTCTCCTCGTCTACACCATTCTCCCGGGCCTGGGCCAGCGCCGCCTCCCCGGCGGCGATCAGACCCGCCAGGTCGGTGTCCTCCAGGGCAGAGCCGGCGGTATCCAGCAGCTCCAAAGCGCCGTCGATCTGGGAGATGCCGTCGTTAAGCTGCTGAAGTCCGCTCTCAATCTGTGCAAGGCCGCTTTGAGCCGCCTGCAAATTGCTCATCACGGTCTCGTAATTGTCCAGCAGCTCCAGACTGGTCTGTGCCAGCTCCGCATAGGCGTCGGACTTCGCATCCGCCAGGGCCTGCCGGGATTCCCCCAGGTCGATCAGGCCCTGATCCACCTCCGCCTGACCGTCGATCAGTTCCTGCTCCGAGTCCGCCAGAGTCTGGCGGCCCTCGTCGATCTCCCTCTGGCCGTCCTCCAGCTTCCGCCGGGCCTGGGCCAGCTCCCGCCGGGCATCGGCCTGGGCGTCCAGAAATTCGGCGTAGCCGTCCTGGTACTCCTTCAGGCCATCGGCGTAGTCCGCCTCCGCGTCCTCCCGCACCTGCCGGTAGCGGTCCTGGGCCATGGGCTCCAGACGGGGCTCGATCAAATCCGCCGCCGCCTCCATGGCGTCGTTAAATTCATCGGTGTAGACATCGTACTTCTGTGGCAGGGTGATGACAATTTCTGAAAAATAATCCACGTCAAAGGCGTCCTCCGGCAGATAGACGAAGCCGGAGACGGAGCCGTTGCCCAAGGAGGTGGTGCCCCGGGAAAGATCCAGGTACAGCGGGCTATTCACCAGCCCCACCACGGTGAAGCGGTCGCCCCGGAGGCTCTCCAAAACAGTGTCCTCATTCTCGGAGGAAACGGTCAGAACGGCGCCAATGACGTCCTCCGGCACATGGGCGGCATCCAGGACGCATTCCTCCGGCCCCTCCGGGAGCCTGCCAGCCACCAGATAGACCTGATCAATGTCCTGGGGCATCGAGTAGAGCTTGTAGACCAGCCCGTCCCCCTCCCCCAGTCGGACGATGGCGTCCAGCGAGATCACGCCCTCCGCCTGCTCTACCTCTGCCATGGCGGAGATCTGATCCACATGCTCCTGGGTCCAGCCGTAGGTATTCAGAAGACGCAGATCAAAGAAATTCTGCTGGTCAAAATACCGCTGACCGGTGGCGATCATGTCGGATTTGGTCGTCCGCAGGCCGACAAACATCGCTGCCCCCAACGCAATGATGGTGACAATGGCTATATACCGCCCCAGGGACTTGAGAATTGACTGGGTCAGATTTTTCGCCATGATGTTTTTTCTCATTACCACTCGATCTCCGAAACATTCTGGGGGTTGGCGTTGGTAGTGATGGACTCCACCGTACCGTTTTTTACTCGGATCACCCGGTCCGCCATGGCGGTCAGAGCGCTGTTATGGGTGATGATCAGCACGGTCATGCCGGTGCGGCGGCCCGTGTCCTGCAAGAGCTTTAAAATGGCCTTGCCGGTCTGGTAGTCCAGCGCGCCGGTGGGCTCGTCGCAGAGCAGCACCTTGGGATTTTTCGCCAGGGCCCGGGCAATGGCAACCCGCTGCTGTTCCCCACCGGAAAGCTGGCTGGGAAAATTCTTCATCCGGTCCTCCAGGCCTACTTCCTTCAAAACCTCGGCGGCGTCCAGGGGATTCTGGCAGATCTGGTTCGCCAGCTCCACGTTTTCCAGAGCCGTCAGGTTACCGATCAGGTTGTAAAACTGAAACACAAAGCCCACCTCCTGCCGCCGGTAGCGGGTGAGCTCCTTCCGGGTCAGCTTGGAAACATCCTGGGAGTCCAGGATCACGGTGCCGGTGGTCAGGGTGTCCATTCCCCCCAAAATATTCAGCAGGGTGGTCTTGCCCGCGCCGGAGGGGCCCACGATGACCACCAGC
>CANQXH010000111.1 GCA_947627745.1 uncultured Oscillospiraceae bacterium | reverse complement strand
AGTCCAGAGGGGCGCAGGCGCACCTTTGGCAGGTCCAGGACAGCGTCCTGGCCAGGGTCCGGGGTGGAACCCCGGGAGGGAGTCCAGAGGGGCGCAGGCGCACCTTTGGCAGGTCCAGGACAGCGTCCTGGCCAGGGTCCGGGGTGGAACCCCGGGAGGGAGTCCAGAGGGGCGCAGGCGCACCTTTGGCAGGTCCAGGACAGCGTCCTGGCCAGGGTCCGGGGTGGAACCCCGGGACAGGACGCGACGCGGACTGAGGGGAGTCCAGAGGGGGTCCGCCCCTCTGGCAAGCCCATTCGCAGAATGGTATAGCTTGCTATACCATTCTTGACAAATGGGGACCGGTGTGCTACTCTACAGGGGTTGCAAAAGGGCTGCATCTGATGGGAGGTGACAATGATGGCCCACGTTGCGAAATACACAGCAGCAGCCGTCACTCGGATGACGGATCACTACGGACGTACTCAGGGGGATGGAGTGCATCGATCCAATGAGTCCATCAATCCGGAGCGCACAGCGCTCAACTACAACCTCGCCCCTGACCACCCTGGTGGCCAGCTTGCCTATCTTCACGAGAGACTCTCCGAGGTCAAAGTCCAGAAGCGTGCCGATGTGAAGGTACTGTGCGACTGGATCGTAACTCTGCCGCACTGGCAGGCTAAGCCCGGGCAGGATGTTGATCCGGATCAGATCCAGCGACGGTTCTTCGAGGAGACATATCGTTTCTTGGCTGACCGCTACGGAGAGCAAAATGTTGTATCTGCCTACGTCCATATGGACGAGACAACTCCGCACATGCACTTTGCGTTCATACCGGTCGTCCGCGATAAGCGGCATCCGGAACGCGAGAAAGTGAGCGCCAAGGAGCGAATCAGCCGAAAAGAACTGCAGACATTCCATGGCGACTTGGATCGCCATATCCAAGAGGCGATCCCCGAGGCCTCCTTCGAAGTTTTAAACGAGGCCACGAGGGATGGAAACAGAACCGTCACTGAGCTCAAGAGGGAGACCGAACTGCGCAAACAGGCGGAGTATGCTGCAGTGACCGAGCAGGCCAGACAACAGGCCCAGCAGGCGCAGGAGCAGGTGACAGACCTGCAGGGTTCGATCGGGCAGCTGGAGCACCAGCAGACGGAGTACGCTGCTTTAACTGTGCAGGCCAGGCAGCAGGCTCAAAAGGCACAGGAGCGAGTAGATGATCTGCAGGGGACGATCGGGCAGCTGGAGCACCAGCAGACAAAGTACGCCGCGGCGACCGAGCAGGCCAGACAGCAGGCTATGGATGCCAAGGAGCAGGCAGAGGCACTGGAACGTCGAAAAATTGCCCTAAGTGGAGACGTCAAAAAACTGAAGCGCCAAAAAGATATACTCAGCAGAGATGAGATCGAACATATCGACGCTAGACCGATCCCAATCTCCAAACGGGTCTCCGTAGATCCAGAAGATCTCAGGCGATTGCAGAAAACTGCCATGAGCCATTACGTTGACGCCACAAACTGGCGCCACGAAGCGACAGTTGCGCAGGAGCAGGTCGCAAATATGAGACAACAGGTCAAACAGGCAAATCAGATCATAACTGATCGAGCGCGAGTGCAGTCGCAGATGGAGCAGGAGCTGATCAGACTGCGGCCATGGGCGGAGTTTGGCCACAGGGTGCATGATGCCCTCAGGACCATCGGTGATGCCGTCATCGGGTTGCTGCAGCGGAGTTTTCCCCAAATCAGCTGGTCTGAGTTGCTGTCTCCTCCCACAGAGCCAGCCCGCAGGCCGCAGCAGAGGAGCCACGAGCGATCGCAAACTTGGGATGCGAGATAGGGACCCTGGATCTGCCATGGGCATGCCCTAGAGCGTCCTTCGGAGTCCCTCAGACACGCCTCCCAGCCTTCCTTAGGGACTGGATCCCAGTCGGCCCCGGATCAGGTGGCACAATCCCCGTAATTTAGAGGCGCCAAGCGTATGCTGGCGCCTCTAAATCTCGGCCTGCCCAACTTGCTTCCAAGGATACGCGATCCGAATTTCAGACAATAGCGTCAAATGCCTTCCGTAGCTACATGAGATTTTTGCTCAGATTCTTACCTTTTCTGACGTTACTTTATATCTGTCTATCAATATTATAATATTTATTTTCGAAAACAAACTTATATCGCGCTTTAGCTCCTGGTCTCCTTGATTGATTCTTGATTTACTCTTGATTTACTCTTGATTTACCTCTTGATTTAGCGGTCTGGGAGCCCTTGCGGCACAAGGGTTTGCAGACTTAAAGGGCGAAGCCTTTTCCACGAAAGGGCGAAGCCTTTTCCACGAAAGGGCGAAGCCTTTTCCACGAAAGGGCGAAGCCTTTTCCACGAAAGGGCGAATTTTTCCTTGATTAAAATTCGCCCTTATGCTATCCTGATAGGGACAGGAGATGATGATGATATGCCGCAGCGAAAAGGACTTCCGGCACTTCCGGACATTGAAGGAATCGGAAGGAATCCAGGAAATATGCTCGTCCAGAAATCGAATCCCCTTTTGTCTCTATCTAAAACTTCGCTTACCCTGGCAGATTTTAAGATTCTCGATACATACCTTGGGAGAATAGACAGCCACAAGCCGGAGGAGCGCTTCGTTCGGATGGAAAAGGGCGAGATTGAGAAGCTTTTGGGTGTATCTCAAATCAAACCACAGGATTTGGAGAAGCGAATAGACAACCTGTTCCAAACCGTTACTATCCGGGATAGGACCAAAAGAAACGGGGTTATCAAAATAGCCTTGTTCGAGAAGGCAGAATGTTACCAGGATGAGGATGGACTGTGGGTGATCGATCTTGGAGCAAGCTACTCCGCTATGGAGTACATTTTCAATCCGGAAAATCTCGGCTATCTGAGGTATCGGTTAAGCAACGTTGTGAACCTTACCTCCAGGTATAGCTATATCCTGTTTTTGTACCTGGAGCAGAACAGGCATATGCACTTGGTCTGGGAAGTTCAGCTTGATGATCTGAAGAAGCAGTTGAAGTGTACCGCAGCAAGCTACGAAAGCTATAAGGAATTCAACGATAAAATTCTAAAAAAATGCCACAAGGAGCTAAACGAAAAAACTACCTGTCACTTCGCCTATGAAGCGATTAGGCGAGGAAGATCAGTCAAGGCCGTGCGCTTCGTGTTGGAGCCGTTACCTGCATCTGTCCAACGATCGGAACAGGTACCACTTTCTGACCCGAAATCGTCCGTCCCGAATGAGTCACCAGCCTTACCTACCAGCCAAGCCGATCTGTGGGGAGGATTGACCAAAGACCAAATCGATGCGCTGCGCCTCATTGCAGGTCCGCTGGCTAAAGGTCCGACGTCAATTGACACAGTTATTCAGCAGCATATCGCAATTGCGAAGACTTATCGAGCTAAAAATATGTTTGCGTACGTGAAGAAGGCAATATCGGAGGCTGCTTTCACCGAAATCAGAAAGACTGAGGATGTGGATGCCAGACGTCAGGAAGATGCGCAACGGGCAAAAGAGGATTTAGCTCGGGCCATGCGCATACTTGCGCAAATGGATGAGGATGGTGCCTGACAGCAACAGAGGCGCCAGGCATACGCCTGGCGCCTCTGTGTGTTTTTCATGCCAGAGGGGCGTGGGCGCACCTCTGGCAGGTCCAGGACAGCGTCCTGGCCAGGGTCCGGGGTGGAACCCCGGGGAGGGAGTCCAGAGGGGCGCAGGCGCACCTCTGGCAGGTTCAGGACAGCGTCCTGGCCAGGGTCCGGGGTGGAACCCCGGGGAGGGAGTCCAGAGGGGCGCAGGCGATCTCCTCTGCATGTTGGTCTGGATCTCCGCAGGCCCGCAGCAGAGGAGTCACGAGCGATCGCAAAACTGGGATGCGAGATAGGGACCCTGGATCTGCCATGGGCATGCCCCAGAGCGTCCTTCGGAGCCCTCAGACACGCCTCCCAGCCTGCCCTGGGGGCTGGATCCCAGTCGGCCCAGGATCAGGTGGCACAATCCCCGTAATTTAGAGGCGCCAGGCGTATGCCTGGCGCCTTTGTTCGTCTCAAGAATTCTGGGACCGCACCCATACTCCTCATGTCTTCGGATGCGTGCACGCATGTATACACAGTGCACTATCGTGCACGTCAAAAATTTTTTAAAATACCCCTTGACAGAATAGCCAATTAGGTGTAATATGTATTCGTGCACAGCAGTGCACTGAGTTAACAATCGTGCACGTCAAGATTATAGGAGGTGCCCATGATGGCAGACGAGACCACTATCACCACTGAGACCGAGATCACCGCTGAGGTCACCACCGAGGAGAAGCCCCTTTTGAAGCCCCATGGCTTACGTATTCGCGACGAGGACTGGGACAAATGGCAAAAGGTCGTCCGCTCGTACTCTTCCGCCGCGGATGCCTTCGCCTCTCTGGTTAGCCTGGCTCAGATGCGGGCAGCGGGGGAAAAGGCCGGCATGAGTGCTAAGGTGGCTCTGGTGGACCAGCACACCAGGCAGATCGCAGAGATCTACACCGAAATGCTGACGACGATGGAGGAGCAGTGCAAGCTCGCGGAGGAAAAGCTTGACGACGCCGACCATCGTCATCAGGTCGGCCTCAAAGCGGCTCACGACGCGGAGGAGCAGGCTCGTGCAGACGCTCGGGCAGCCCGTGAGGAGGCGGCCGAGGCCAAGCAGGTGGCAGCTGAGGCCGAGCGGGCCAAAGCAGCTGCCAGGGCTGAGCGGGATATAATCAGTCGGGATCTGGACAATGCCCGTCAGGATCTGGCGTCATCCCGCGAGTTGCGGGACCAGGCACGGGCCGATGCGTCAGCCGCACGCCTGGAAGTCCAGTCCCTGCGCGAGGCGAACGACCGCGCCAAGGCGGAGATCACTGACCTGAGGGCCCAGCTTGCCGATGCCAGAACCACCATCACGGAGGAGACGACGGCGCGCAAACTGGCAGATGGTGAGGTCACATCTCTGACTGCTCAGCTCGCAGCCAAGGATGCGCTGATTCAGGCGCTGCAGGCGCATGTGGCCTCCCTTACGCAGCAGCTCTCCACGTACCAGGCGGCACCGATTAACGCCTCCCTCAACCCCCCGGATACCACTGCCTGATGCCAGACTGGCAGTCGGATGTAGCGCGTGCACGCTGATGCACCCATATGCACGATAGTGCACTTAGTGTACAAGCGTGCACGCGCACATAACAAGATGAGGTGAGCATATGGGAAAATCAATCATGATCCCCTTGGAGTTGTTCGACAACCTTTGCAGCTACTTCCTTCGGCCGAGTCCAGACGTGGACATTGAGGCGGATCTCTGGGATGTGATAGCGGATCAGCTGTCGTCCAAACTGGATGCCATGGTTCGTCATGATCTTTTCTCGCAATACAGGAGAGCGCCTACGGATGAAGAGCGGGAGCAGGCCCGCCTGGCCAACCTAGATGCGGTTGGCATA
>CANQXH010000110.1 GCA_947627745.1 uncultured Oscillospiraceae bacterium | reverse complement strand
AAATAATCAAAAGACCTACATACACGACAAATAATAATCTCTAAACAAAATTGATTAGTAGTTGTCGAGTGGGAATAGTATCAAGAAAGCCAGAAGGCCTTGATATTCCTGACTTTTTCAAGCTGAAAATGTCCTCGTGACAACAGTTTGACAACACTTTCAGATTATTCATAAAAAAGAGCTAACAGACTTTTGTTATCGTCTGTTAGCTCTTTTTGTTTTTATTAATCCTTGAGCTTGTCCTTAAATTGCTCCACCAAAGTGTCGCTTAGCTCCTGCGACGGAACGCCCACCCAAGTCTGCGTATCGTCGTATTTGAGATAATGATAGTGCTAGTTGTCGTAATCTTCTCGGCTGATTTCCCCCGCTGCTAACTTGTCCGTCAAACGTCTTCGCTAAAGAAATCCGAATCAATGCGCTTGACCTTATAAACGGCCACTGTTGAAACTCCAAGGTCATAATCGATCATCAGCTTGGCCAGCTGCTTGCCGTTGACGAGGACAATTTTACTATGGAGCTGCTTTGCCGCAAAGGCGATGGCTTCCTTGGAAAACTGGGATGTGGTGATGAAAATACCTTTCGACGCGCCCTGCCCAGCCAACGCACCGAGGAACCCTTGGATCACTGGGCGGCCCACAATGCTGTCGGGCCACAATGCTGTCAGGCTTCCACTGCTTTGCCTGAATATAGATGGAGTCGAATCCAAATTTGTCAGCGCTGACAACGCCATCGATTCCCTCGTCCCCGGATTTGACTGTGACCGCGTCAGCATTATCAGCCATGGAGCCATACCCCATTTTAATCAGCAGCTTGACAACCAGTCTCTCAAAATCATAAGGCGAGATTTTCATCACTTCGGACATGAGCTCGTCAGCCAGGTCGCCGTTCAGTTCCGTCAAGGCCGCTTCTATTCGCTCCTGCGGGCTTTCCGGTTCGCTGGCCGGAGAGCCCGCTTTTGTATTCGCCGTTCCTTTATGGGATGCTTTGTTTTGAAATTCCTTAAAGGAATCAAATTGATAAAGATAGTCCACCGTAACGCATTCTGGCCCTTGCTGGTACGCCTTTACGCCCTCGTCGGACAGGCAAAAGTGCGCCCTCTTCGGGCAATTGATCAAACCTGCCATCTTCAGGTAGGACTTGGCCCAGCTGACGCGATTAAGGAGTTTATTTTGGCCGCTGGAAATCGTTTCCGCCCGATCATGATCATTTAACTTAAATTCAACAGCGCAATACTCGGTTAATTCTTTAAGAGAATGAATTTTTCCATCCCCCAAGCAGCGAATAATGGATGGCATAAATTCATCATATCTGGGAACTGCCATATAATCCCTCCTTTTTCCCTATGATACCACGATTTAAAGGCCTTTTCAAGAATCATTTCAGGTAATAGGACGCTTTATGCAACGGGTAGTCAAATGTTGCGCTTTTTTGGGTGCGGAAGGTGGGCGGTAGCGCCGGAACAGAGCATCCTGCCGGATGGGGGCGGGAGATTTTTCCGTTCATTTTGTGCAGAATTGCCTTTGCGAAAAAGAGGATTCTCTGCTATAATAACAGCTGTGTGTAGCTGAAACGGCGTAAGTCCAACCTTGGGACTTGCGCCGTTTTCGCGTTTTGAAGGAGGTATCATGATGGAACAAAATCAATCCGCGCTGGCTACGGAAAAGCTGGGCAAGCTCATGGGGCGATACGCGGTACCCTGCATTATTTCCCTGCTTGTGGGTGCGCTTTACAACATCGTTGACCAGATCTTTATCGCCAACGCCAGCTATCTCGGATCCTACGGCAACGCCGCCAACACCGTGGTCTTCCCTCTGACGGTAATCGCGCTGGCCGTCGCCGTCATGATCGGGGACGGCTGCTGCGCCTTCGTCAGTTTGAGTCTGGGACAGGGAAGCAAACAGGCCGCCGGAAACAGCGTCGGTCTTTCGGTGGGGATGACGGTCGTCAGCGGTCTTCTCCTCTGCGCTGTGTATCTGGCCTTTTCCACGCCGATCATCACGGTCTTTGGCGGGACCGTCAATGAGGCCACCTTTGCCCTCTCCAAAGAATATTTCTTCTATATTACCTTGGGGATCCCGTTTTATATGTTCGGCCAGGCGCTGAATCCGGTCATCCGCGCCGACGGGAGCCCGAAATTCGCGATGGCCGCCACGCTGCTGGGCGCCGCGCTGAACATCGTCCTCGATCCCCTTTTTATTTTCTGCTTCCACTGGGGCATGATGGGCGCCGCTGTGGCAACGGTCATCGGTCAGATCGCCACGGCGCTGCTCTCGCTGTGGTATCTGCCCCACTGCAAGTCCATCAAGCTGTCAAAGCGGGATTTTACCTGGAATCCGAAAATCGCGGGGCGTACCTTGTCCCTGGGGATTTGCAGCTTTCTTTCTCAGATCTCCCTGGTTGCCTCCATGGCGGCGGTCAACAACATGATCCGAAAATTCGGCGCGCTGGACCCCATTTTTGGGCAGGCGCTCTATGCCCAGATCCCCATGGCGGTGGTCGGGATCGTGATGAAGGTGTTCCAGATCGTGATTTCCATTGTCATTGGCATGGCGGCGGGATGTATCCCCGTGGTGGGGTACAATATGGGCGCCCGGCGGCCGGACCGGGTTCAGGGGCTGTTTTCCTTGCTGCTCACCTGTGAAGCGGCGGTCGGTCTGGCAGCCCTGCTGGTAGTGGAGCTGCTGCCGCGGCAGCTGACCGGCATTTTCGGCTCGGCGAACGAGAGCGTCTATTATACGGAGTTCGCCGTCAAGGCGTTCCGGGTCTATCTTTGCATGATCGTCTTTGCCTGCGTAAATAAAGCGACCTTTATTTTCCTTCAGGCCATGGGAAAGGCGGCCGCCTCCACCATGCTCTCCATGATCCGTGAGTTCGTGTTTGGCGTCGGCTTTGCCCTGCTCCTGCCGCCGTTTTTTGGCCTGGACGGGGTGCTGTATTCCATGCCGGTGTCCGACATTCTGACGGCGGTGATCTCCGCCGGGATCATTGCCGCGACCTACCGGCAGTGGGCCGCTCAGCGGAAGGCGGTGGGGGCCGGCGGTTTGGATGGCGGCAGGGCGGCGTGGGACAGCATCTCAGGTTCCCAGTTTAACCGGGAGCGGTAGGCGCCTTTCTACCCTTGCCCTTTTTACAGCTCTCTAAGTGCCTGCTCCAGGGCGGTTTTGGAGCTGGTCTCGTCGTCCTTCCACTTGACGATCTTGGCCGGGCACCCGGCCACCACCGCGCCGGGAGGCACGTCCCGGGTGACCACCGCCCCGGCGGCGACCACCGCCCCGGCGCCAATGCGGACGCCCTCCAGCACCACGGCGTTGGCGCCTACCAGCACCCCGTCCTCCACCACCACCGGCGTAGCCGAGGCGGGCTCGATGACCCCCGCCAGCACCGCTCCGGCGGCGATATGGCAGTTTTTCCCCACGGTGGCCCGGCCGCCCAGGATGGCGCCCATGTCGATCATGGTGCCCTCCCCCACCTCCGCGCCGATGTTCAGGATCGCGCCCATCATAATGACGGCGTTTTTCCCGATCTTCACCTGCTCCCGGAGGATGGCGCCGGGCTCGATCCGGGCGGGAATGTCCTTCAGGTCCAGCATGGGAATGGCGGAGTTGCGGCAGCTGTTCTCCACCTCATAGTGCTCGATCTTTTCCCCGTTGGCCTCCAGCACCGGGCCAATGTCCCGCCAGTCCCCAAAAAGAATCTGGCAGCCCGGGGCGGCGGGAAAAACGTGGCATTTCGGAAACTCCACCGGCTCCCGGAGCCACAAATAGACCTTCACCGGGGTCTTTTTCTCGGAGGTGCGAATGTATTCGATAATCTGCTGGGCGTTCATAGGGGTCGCTCCTTTCGTTTTCCCCATCATATCATCTTTTTGCCCGAAACACAAGAGGGGGAAATTGACATTGCCCGGGAAATGCTTTATAATGAGTGCCAAGGAGGCGAGGGATATGCAAATCATCGACGACCGCCGCGCGCTTCATCAGATCCCCGAGCTGGATCGGGAGCTGCCCGGCACCATGGCCTATCTGCGGAAAAGCCTGGAAGGGCTCTCCTGCCGGGTGTTTTCCCCCATGGAGGGGGCGCTGTGCGCCTGGTTCGACTTTGGGCAAAGTAGCGCCATCGCCTTTCGGGCGGACGCCGACGCCCTGCCCATCCATGAGCAGACGGGGCTGCGCTTCGCGTCCCGGTATCCCGGCAAGATGCACGCCTGCGGCCACGACGGGCACATGGCGATCCTGCTGGAGCTGGCCCGGCGGCTGGACAAAAAAACCGCCATGCCCCGGAATATTCTGCTGGTGTTCCAGCCGGCGGAGGAGACCACCGGCGGAGCCAAGGACCTGTGCGCCACTGGGCTGTTCAAGCAGTACCGTGTGGAGGCGATCTTCGCTCTGCACCTGTGGCCCGGCCTGGAGGCTGGGACCGTGGCCAGCCGGAAAAATGAGATGATGAGCCGCTCCTGCGAGGTGAAGGTGGACATCATCGGCCGGCCCGCCCACATTGCCAAGGCGGAGGAGGGGATCGACGCCATGGCCGCCGGGGTGGAGTTCTACCGCCGGGTCATGGCTATGGAGGGCGCTCTGCCCAAGAATATCTACCGGGTGCTGAAATTTGGGAAAATGGAGAGCGGCACGGTGTGCAACGTGATCTCCGGCCACACCCGGCTGGAAGGGAGCCTGCGGGTCTTTCAGGACGACGTATTTTACAGTATGCGGGCGGGCATCGTCTCCGCCGGCAAAGAGGTGGAGCGGAGCTACGGCTGCACCGTGAATATCTACATGAACGACGGCTATCCCGCCATCATGAACCCCCCGGCGCTGTACGACCGGGTGCGGAAGGTGGTGGACTTCTCCGAGCTGGCGGCGCCCAGCATGATCACCGAGGATTTCTCCTGGTATCAGAAGACGCTTCCGGGGCTGTTCTTCTTCCTGGGGGTAGGAGACGTCCCCGCCCTGCACTCGGACAACTTTGACTTTGACGAAGGTATTCTAATCAAGGGTGTGGAATTCTTCGAGGCCCTGGCGGAGGGGTTCCAATGATTCCCCCGAGCCCGCGGATGGCCCAGCTGGTCCCCAGCGGCATCCGGGCCTTTACCGCCCTTGCCAAGACCGTCCCCGGCTGCGTGGAGCTGACCCTGGGGGAGCCGGAATTCGACACGCCCCAGCCCATCAAGGACGCCGCCTGGGCCGCCCTCCAAGCCGGGCAGACCCACTACGCCCCCAATCAGGGGCTTCCGGCGCTGCGGGCGGCGGTGGCCGCCTTCGAGACGGAGCGGGGCTTCGCCTGCTCGGAAAAGCAGGTGCTGATCACCGCCGGGGCCACGGAGGCCCTGTTCACCGCGTTCCTGGGGACCCTGGGACCGGGGGACGAGGTGCTCATCCCCGCCCCCGCCTTTCCCCTCTATGAAACCCTGGCCCATTTGGCCCAGGCGACCCCGGTATTTCTGCCCACCGAAAAATGGGACTACCAGCTCCCCGCCGAGGCGTTACGAAAGGCCCTCACCCCCAG
>CANQXH010000109.1 GCA_947627745.1 uncultured Oscillospiraceae bacterium | reverse complement strand
GATAGATTCGTTCCCATGACTTGATCTGGTCTCTGCTGTTTACCTCAAACCGACGGCATGTTTCATGATAGCTGAGCTGCTCCTGCCGCATTGTCTCGATCACCAGCTTCTTAAATTCCGGCGTGTATCGTTTATTCGGTACTCCTTTTGGCATTATAAATCACCCCACTTGTTAGACATTATATCACATCGTCTAACAAATGGGGTGCAGTTCATACCACTGGACTATTTTGTTTTTATTCACTGGCGCAGCGCGGAAAACAGCGCCTTGCACGCAGGATAGATTTTCCGAAACTGGCGGTAGCGGTCCTCATACAGCGCGGTGAGCGCCTCATCCGGCTCCACCGTGCCGGCGATCTCCACCAGCGCGTCCGCAGCGGACTGCACCGTGGGAAACGCGCCGCAGCCCACCATGGCCAGCATGGCGCCGCCGTAGCCCGGGCCCTGCTCCGTCTTGGGCAGATCCAGGGGGATGCCCAGCACATTGGCGAAAATCTTCCGCCACAGGGGCGACTTGCTGCCGCCGCCGCAGAGCATAGAGCGGGGAATGTCGATGCCCAGCCCCCTCGCCACCTCAAAGGAATCCCGGATGGCGAAGGCCACGCCTTCCAGCACCGCCTGAACCAGGTCGGCCCGGGTGGCGTCCATGGTCATGCCAATGAAGGCGCCCCGGGCGTTGGTGTCATTGATGGGACTGCGCTCGCCCATGAGATACGGCAGGAAAAACACCCGATTGTGCCCCAACGCCTCCTGCCGGATGGCGGACTGCTCCGCCCCAAAATCCGCCGTACCCAGAATGTCCTGGCAGAACCACTTGTTGCAGGAGGCGGCGGACAGCATACAGCCCATCAGGTGATAGCCGCCGTCCGCATGGGCAAAGGCATGCAGGGCGTTGTTGGGGTCTACCCGGAAGGTATCGCTGGAAATGAAGATCGTGCCAGAGGTGCCAAGGGAGATATTGCAGCCTCCAGGCCCCACCACACCGGTCCCTACCGCGGCGGCGGCATTGTCCCCTGCCCCGGCCACCACTCGAACCCTTTGGGGAAGGCACAGCGCCCGGGCGGCCTCCGCCGTCAGGCAGCCCACCGGCTCATAGCTTTCAAAAAGCCGAGGCATCTGTGCCGGGGTCACACCACAGATGGCAAGCATCTCCTCAGACCAGCGCCGGTTGGCCACATCCAGCAGCAGCATCCCGGAGGCATCCGAATAGTCGCAGCAGTGGACGCCGGTGAGCTTATAGTTTACATAATCTTTCGGCAGCATGATTTTACGGATGCGGCGGAAATTCTCCGGCTCGTTGGCCCGCATCCACAGCAGCTTCGGGGCGGTAAACCCGGCAAAGGCGATGTTGGCGGTGTACCGGGAGAGGGGCTCCCGGCCGATCTTTTCGTTGAGATATTCCACCTCCCGCTCTGTCCGACCGTCGTTCCACAGAATCGCCGGTCGGATTACCCGGTCCTGCTCGTCCAGCGCCACCAGACCGTGCATCTGGCCCCCGGCGCCGATACCCGCCACCTGGTTCGGGTCGAAGCCCCGCAGAAGCTCCGGGATGCCCGTCAGGCAGGCGTTCCACCAGTCCTCCGGGTTTTGCTCCGACCAGCCCGGATGGGGAAAGGACAGCGGATAGGTCCGGCTGACCTCCCGGCAAACCCGGCCGGTCTCATCCACCAGCAGCAGCTTTAAGGCGGAGGTGCCCAGATCGATTCCGATGTAAAGCATAGCATCCCTCCATTTTTTGTTTATAAATTTCAAATTCGCCTTCTGATTTCCCTTTATTTTTGATTATAATCCAAGAATGGAACAAATGCAAGGTGAGAACCCCATTGGCGGAAAATAAAAATGAAAGGCAGATTCAAAATCTGCGCGTGGTAAAGGCTATGAACTTCTGGGCATTTCAGAGGAAGACCGCCCCGCCATCATTGCTAAGATGGGCCAGAAAAACCAACATGGCACCGCGAATGCGGGCGCATTCATCCCATCAGAATATGTTTTAAGGAGCCGCGGAAAGCGGCTCCTTTTTAATCATCCCACATATGCCGGTCCACATACCTCTCCATGTCCAGCTTATATCGATACTGGACCGCGGCGATGCTCTCGCCGTGAAGAATTGCCAGATAGGCCCGCTGATGAATGGCGTTCTGTTCATTGTCCCCGGTAGAGAGGCTGTTTGCCATTTCCAGGGCAAAGGCCGCCTCCGGAAACTTTGCTTCCAAGTCTGGATTTCGCATCAAGGCGTCCATTCCGGGAATGGCCCGAAACACTTTGTTTTCCTGGTCTTGATAATATCGCATGGTGTGGGTCGTGGGCATGGTGAATCTCTCCTTTTTCTCAACAGGTCATAGAATACCACTTTCTGGCAGGGCTTGCAAGCCTCTTTTTTATACTGGGATCAGATCGTATATCTCCGAAAAGCAAATCTCGCATTTTCCGACTTGCAGGAATTGCCAATAGGGGTCCACCCTCTCTATCTGCCCGGTGATCTGGGTGTACGCCTGGGCGTATTCGCAGTAGTAGACAACCGTGACGATCTGCCCCGGCTGAAGCTCGGACAATATCCGGTTCAGGTTTTCCACTTGATCCTCCGCCAGCACCCGCTTGGGAACGGGTATCCGCTCCTTTGCTTCCAGGGCCTCCTTTAAGCCTTTCAACGCGTCGAAGGACACAAATTGCTTGGCCCGCTTGGACGGAGACATGGGTGCGTGTACCTTATATCCCACTTTTATGTCCTCCAATCTGCTTATTCCGTTCCCGGCCTGTGGCAGCGGGGGCATAATTCATTCCCCGGAGAATGGCATTTTTCCCGAACCTGGCCCGAATGTCCAGCATCGCCTCCTGGAGCGCCTTGCCCCGGACTTGTTTGGCCGCGTCTTCAAATAAATTGAGTTGCAGCCCATCCTGCTCCGGCATAACATCGTTGCAGGTTAAGCCCACCCGCCGGATAACATAGGCCGGATTAGCGATTCGCCGGTAAAGCGCGGCCACAGCGGGGACGATTATGGATGCGGTGTTGGTTGGCAGCGCCAACTTCGCCGTACCACCCACGCCGGGTACGTTCAGGGTATGGGAGTAGCCAACATAGAGGGATACCGATTCCGTGGTCAGCTTTCGCGCCGCCATGTCCAGACAAAGCTGGTCGCTCATCTCTTTCGCAATCAGTTCTCCCTCCGCAAATTTGTAGTCTCGCATAAGAACCTGGCTGCTGGACAGGCTCTTAGTCTTGGAACGGTATGCTTTAATGTCCGCAATGGTAGTGGATTCCCTGCCCCAGGCGTGGTCGTAAAGCAACTCCGCGTCTATCCCAAACCAGCGATACAGCAGATCCACGTCGCACCGGGCGACTCCCTCCATTGTGGTGATGCCGCGACTTTGCAGCCGTGCCGCCGTACCTCCGGCAACGCGCCAGAAGTCGGTAATGGGCCGGTGGTCCCACAAGAGCCGGCGGTAGGATTCTTCGTCCAAGATCCCGATAAAGTCCTTTTCGTGTTTGGCCAGAATATCCAGGGCAATCTTCGCCAAATAGAGGTTGGTGCCAATACCGCAGGTCGTGACCGTGCCCACCGTTTCTCGAATGTCGGCAATAATCCTCTTTGCCAGCTCCGGGGCGGTCTGGCCGTACATTTTGAGATAGGGCGTTACATCCAAAAAGGCTTCATCGACTGAGTAGACGTGAATATCCTGTGGCGCAACGTATCTCAGAAACACGCCGTAAATTTCGGCGGCACAGTCAATGTAGAGCTGCATCCGGGGCGGCGCGGTGATATAGGATATATTGGGCGGAATGTCCTTGCTCCGGCATCGGTTCATCACCCCCAGGGCCTTCAAGGAGGGCGACACCGCCAGGCAAATGGTATTGACGGACCGTTCAGGATCTGCGACGACCAAATTGGTAGTCATAGGGTCCAGTCCTCTCTCCACGCACTCTACCGTCGCGTAAAATGATTTCTGATCCAGGCAAAGGTATTGGGGAACGCCCAAAATGCTCACCTCCAAATATAGAACGTATGTTCTCATTATATCGGCAAACTATCTTGTTGTCAAGCTATCAAATTATGGAATTGTTATCGGAGGATAGCCTATCACAGAAACGGTCCAATCTAATGGGTAGAATTAAGGAAAGGCTGTTTTTCGATGTACAGGGGCACCTGGCGCATTTCGGACAAGCCATGGCATTGTACAGGCAGCCATATTTTTTTAATGTTGAAATTTCGCCCCTTTATCTGTAAAATAATACTATCCGGCGGGAGGTGATACCGTGCTTCGTGTTCTTCTTTGTGATGATGATGAATTGTTCCTGGACCGCGTGAAATGCCGCGTGGAAGCGTTTCTGAACAGTCAGGAAGAAAAGTTTGAGATCCTGGCCCACACCGATACCTCCCTGATTACCGACCGGGAGCTGGAGCTGTGCGATCTGGCGCTGCTGGATGTGGACCTGGCCACCCCGGAGGATGATGGCATTGCCTTGGCCCGGCGGCTCCGCGGCTTCCGCCAGGACGCGGTGCTGATCTTCGTCACCAACTATGTAGAGTTCGCCCCCGCCGGCTACGAGGTCAGCGCCTTCCGCTATGTCCTCAAACGGGATCTAGAAGGGATTTTCAACACCTATCTCAGCCAAGCCCTTGACCGCATTCGGTTGGCACGGGAGGTTTACCCCATCTGGGTGGACGGCAAACAGGTAGAGCTGCCAATCAAATATCTGGAGCGCCTGGAGATCATGGGTCCCCCGGCCCCAATAAACATCTTCCGTTTGGAAAAATGCTTCGGCGAAAAGCCGGCGCGGCTTTCGTTGCATTTTGTTGCTTTTTCCCAGTTGTGCCGGAAAATCTCCACTTGTGCCAAACCCCTTGAATCTCAATAATCAGCACGTTATAATCAATTATGGGAAGAATTGTGAAACGCTCAACATCACAGCAATCGCGCAAGCCACTATAAGGAGGGGTTTTTGTGGGCTTCAAAGGGAAAAAATGGATTCTGCTGCTAACACTGGCCATTCTCGGGTTGCTCTGCGTCGGGATCGGCGTCTTTGCCGTAAGCAGAATGAACGCGGACACGAAAACCACTTTAGAGCGTCCGGAGGGAACCCAGGTAATCCTGAACCTGTCCACCTTTTCTTCAGTAAATGCGTTTTCCCTCGATCCGCCGGCACGTTCCGATCTCCTCTATTACGGTCAGGATGGCGAGCTGCTAAAGCGGCACCGGAGAGGCGAGGAAGTCAAGGGGGATTTTATCGTTCAAACCGGAAATGGGGACTACTACTTCTATCCCAGCGAAACGGTCCTCTCCATGGCGGGCATCGAGAAAACATTCCCCAATGAAGTGGATACCGCGCTGCGTATTCGGTTTGGGCCCGACGATTTGGGCTATGTTCAGCAGACCGGCACCGCTTATGCCCTGTTCAATGTGGGGGCGCGAAAAGATGTGTATGACGGTCAGTATATCAACGTGGTTCGCTTCGCCAATCCAAATGATTGCTATGACATTGTGCTGCCCTATTTTTTGGACCACATCAGCTTTGACCAGGAGAGAAACCGCTTTGTGTGCGTGGTCAGCACCAACAG
>CANQXH010000108.1 GCA_947627745.1 uncultured Oscillospiraceae bacterium | reverse complement strand
GCTGGGCGGCAAGCCTGTGACCATCCGCTTCCTGGATCCCCCGCTGCACGAGTTCGTCCCCACCGAGGAGGCGGATATCGAGGCGCTGGCCAAGGCCCAGGGCAAGACCGTTCAGTATATCAAGCAGGTCATCAATGACCTCCACGAGTTCAACCCCATGATGGGTCACCGTGGCTGCCGGCTCACCGTCACCTATCCCGAGATCGCCGCCATGCAGACCAAGGCCGTCATCAAGGCCGCCCTGGCCGTCAAGGGCCGCCATCCCGACTGGGACATCGTGCCGGAGATCATGATCCCCCTGGTGGGCGAGGTCAAGGAGCTGAAGTTCGTCAAGGACGTGGTGGTCAAGACCGCCGACGCCGAGATCCAGGCTGCCGGTGTGCAGCTGCACTATGAAGTGGGCACCATGATCGAGATCCCCCGGGCCGCCCTCACTGCCGACGACATCGCCACCGAGGCCGAGTTCTTCTGCTTCGGCACCAACGACCTGACCCAGATGACCTTCGGCTTCAGCCGGGACGACGCCGGCAAGTTCCTGGGCGCCTACTACGCCAACAAGATCTACGAGTCCGATCCCTTCGCCCGGCTGGACACCACCGGCGTGGGCCGGCTGATGGACATGGCCGTGAAGCTGGGCAAGAAGACCCGCCCGCAGCTGCACTGCGGCATCTGCGGCGAGCATGGCGGAGATCCCTCCTCCATCGAATTCTGCAACTCCATCGGCCTGGACTACGTTTCCTGCTCTCCCTTCCGGGTGCCCATCGCCCGTCTGGCCGCCGCCCAGGCTGCCATCAAGAGCGGAAAGAAATGATCCTCCCCAATGGCTGAGGGCGCGAGGGCGTATCCCCGCGCTTCGCCTGCCAGCCACGGGACGTTCCGCTTTCGGGATATTCCAATCTAGTTTTCCAAAGCGCATCCCCCTCCGGCCATGGTCGGAGGGGGATGTTTGTATGTATAATCCCACTTTTTCCCGCCCAAACTGATTTGGGGTGATATGATGGATTCTTTTCGTGGGTGGTATTTGAAATGCCAGAGCGATTTTCAGACGTTGGCGGTGATTCCCGCGTCGCTGCAATCCGGGAAAGCCCGTTCGTCATCCGTTCAGCTGATCACCGAAGGCGGCGCATGGCAGTTTGGTTTTCCCTATGAGGCATATCAGGAGGCGAAAAAAGGCTTCGGTGTGCGTGTGGGAGGGAATACTTTTGACGCAAGCGGCATCCGGTTACATTTGAAAAACAGCTCCTGCGCCGCCGTGGGCGAAGTGCGTTTCGGACCGCTTACCCCGATCCGCTACGATATTATGGGCCCGTTTCAGTACGTTCCGTTCCTGGAGTGCCGCCACAGCGTTGTCAGCATGGGACATGCCGTCACGGGAGAGATCAACGTAAACGGCGAGCTTTTCCGCTTCGACAACGCCTCCGGATATATCGAGGGCGATCGGGGCTGTTCCTTCCCAAAGGAATATCTTTGGACACAGTGCCATTTTGAAGGCGGCTGCCTGATGCTGAGCGTGGCGGACATTCCCATGCTTGGACTGGGCTTTACGGGCATTATCGGCGTGCTTTTGTGGAACGGTCAGGAGTACCGGCTGGCCACCTACTTGGGCGCGCGGGCGGTCAAAATCGGCGATCAAGAGGTCACGATCCAGCAGGGCGACAAGCGCTTTACCGCCCGGCTGATCGAGAAGAAGTCCCATCCGCTGCACGCGCCGGTGAACGGAAAAATGGCCAGGACGATCCACGAAAGCGCCGCCTGCAAGGGGGCCTATCGGTTTGAGATCGGCGGGAAGACGGTGTTTGACTTCATCACCGACCGAGCCGCGTTTGAGTATGAATACCCCCTCTGACCATTGGCGGAGGGGGGTTTATTTTGTGCTTTTGGGACTCCCGGCGGCATATGATGGAGTCGCAGGGGGGAAGAAACTAAGGATTGACGAACGGGGCCCGACGCCTTATAATAAAGATAGCAAATCCCTTCAAGGAGGACAGTCCATGCAAAAATCCAAGGCTATTCGCTGCGGGCTGCTGATTTTGGCACTGATCGCCATCGCGGCCCTTGTCATTGTGTCCTTCCGCACGCCGGCCGAGGCGGGGGAGGGGTACCGGCCCTTCGGCTTCCAGACCGCCTGGGCGCTGCTGCCGCCGGTGGCGGCCATTGCCCTGGCGCTGATCACGAAGGAGGTCTATTTTTCCCTGTTCCTCGGCATCCTGATCGGCGGTCTGCTCTATTCCCATGGGAATCTGGAGCTGGCCCTGAACACCATTATGTACAGTGAAAGCGGCGGCTTTGTCACCAATATCGCCACCGTGCAGAATGCCAGCATCCTGGTCTTTGTGGTGCTGCTGGGGACCATGGTGGCCCTGATGAACAAGGCCGGGGGCTCCGCGGCCTTCGGGCGCTGGGCCTCCAAGCACATCAAGTCCCGGGTGGGCGCCCAGCTGGCTACCATTTTGCTGGGGGTGCTGATCTTTGTGGACGACGGCTTCAACTGCATGACGGTGGGCTCCGTCATTCGGCCGGTGACGGACCGGCACGGGGTCTCCCGGGCCAAGCTGGCCTACCTGATCGACGCCACCGCCGCCCCCATCTGCATTATCGCCCCCATTTCCAGCTGGGCGGCGGCGGTCACCTACTCCGTGCCGGAGGGCTCCGGGATCAACGGCTTTGAAATGTTCCTGCGGACGATTCCCTACAACCTCTATTCCCTGGGGACTATCCTGATGATGCTCTTGATCGTCACCTTGCGCCTGGACTATGGGCCCATGAAGACCCATGAGCAAAACGCCCTTTCCGGGGACCTGTTCACCACGCCGGACCGGCCCTACGCCGACGCGGACAACGAGACCCCCTCCGAAAAGGGGTCCGTGATCGATCTGGTCCTGCCGGTGGTGGTGCTGATCGTTGCCTGCATCATCGGCATTGTCTACACTGGCGGATTTTTCGACGGCGTGGGCTTCATCGACGCCTTTGCCGACTCCAACTCCGCCATGGGCCTGGTCTTTGGCAGCCTGGTTGCCATCGTGTTCACCTTTTTCCTGTACCTGTGGCGGGGGGTGCTGTCCCTCTCTGAATTTATGGAGTGCTTCGCCGCCGGCTTCCGCTCCATGTGCGCCCCCATGATCATTCTCATCATGGCCTGGAACCTGTCCGGCATGACCGGCCTTCTGGGGGCGGACGTCTACATCCACGATCTGGTGGATGCCTCCGCCGGGGGGTTCCAGATCTTCCTGCCCGCCATTATTTTCGTGGTGGCGGTGTTCCTGGCCTTCTCCACCGGCACCAGCTGGGGCACCTTCTCCATTTTAATTCCCATCGTGTGCAACGTCTTTGCCGATTCGGAGGAGATGCTGGTCATTGCCATTGCCGCCTGTCTGTCCGGTGCGGTGTGCGGGGACCACTGCTCGCCCATTTCCGACACCACCATCATGGCCTCCGCCGGGGCCCACTGCAATCACGTCAACCACGTCTCCACCCAGCTGCCCTACGCCATGACCTGCGCCGCCGTGTGCGCCGTAGGGTATCTGATCGCCGGGCTGATTGGCTATTTCACCGCCAGCCCCGTGGCCATGGCCGCCACGCCCATCACCTTTTTGCTCCTGGCCGGGGTGATTCTGGCCGCCAACAAGCGGGAGAAAAGCAAATAGCCCTTGCCCCGCCGCTTCCGGGGCAGGAATGGGGGCGCAATCTGCCGAAAAATAGGGGAGGGAAGGGACTGCCTCCGGCTATTATGAACAAAATATGACAGAAAATCCCATTCTCTCTTGCAATTTGCGGCCGTGCGTTGTATACTTTTATTGGGGTCCGGTGTGCCCGGACCCCAGTAAATTTTGTACTGGGAGCGTGAAAATCTTGGACAAATTCTTCAAAATTTCGGAGCGGGGCTCCAACGTGCGCACCGAGATCATCGCTGGTCTGACGACCTTCTTCGCAATGGCGTACATTGTGGTCACCAACCCGAACCAGATCGTCAGCTTCTACCAGGGAGCGGACCCGGTGTTGCAGCAGATTTGGAATTCTGTGTACGTCGCTTCGATCCTGGTGGCGGTTATCGGTACGCTGCTGATGTCGCTCTACGCCAAAATGCCCTTCGCGCAGGCCTGCGGCATGGGCCTCAACTCCTTCTTCTTCGTGTGCTTCATCCTGCCCCGGCTGGCATTTGGGGAGGACGGCTCCGTGACGGCAGAGGGCGCGGTCGCCGGCTACCAGTCCGGTCTGGTCATTATTTTGGTGTCCGGCATCATCTTTATGGCGCTGTCCATTTCCGGACTGCGGTCCAAGATCGCCAAGGCCCTGCCCGATTGCCTGAAGAAAGCCATCCCCGCCGGTATCGGCCTGTTCATCGCTTTTATCGGCTTCAAGAACGCCGGTATTTTGCAGGATAACCCCTACACCTTCCTGCAGTTCGTGGATATCCACGGGGCCATTACCAGCGGCCAGTTTGTGGCAGTGGCTCTGCCCGCTCTGCTGGCCCTGCTGGGCCTGCTGATTATTGCCGTTCTGGAGCATTATAAGGTCAAGGGCTCCGTGCTGATCAGCATCGTCGCCACCACCGTGCTGTACTACATCACCTCCGGCACCGCGCCCTCCTTTGACATGGGCCAGATCGGCCAGAGCTTCAAGGACTTCGGTACCATCGGCATCACCGGTGTGTTCCATCCTGAGGCCTGGGTGGAGGCCTTCACCGGTCCCGCCATCGGCGGCATTTTCTCCGCCATCATGCTGATTGTCACCTTCTGCCTGGTGGATATGTTCGACACCATCGGCACCCTCTACGGCGCCGCCTCCCAGGCTGACATGCTGGACGAGAACGGCGACCCCATCAACGTCAACCAGTGCATGACCAGCGACTCCATCGCCACCGTGGTGGGTGCGGTCTGCGGCACCTCCACCTGCACCACCTTTGTGGAGTCCGCCTCCGGCGTGGCCGCCGGCGGCCGTACCGGCCTGACCTCCCTGGTGGTGGCCATCTGCTTTGGCGTCTGCCTGTTCCTGAGCCCCCTGGCCTCTCTGGTGCCCTCCTGCGCCGCCGCCCCCGCCCTGATCTATGTGGGCGTGCTGATGCTCCGGGGCTTCGCCAGCGTGGATATGCACGATATGCGCAGCGCGGTTCCCGCCTTCCTGGCCCTGGTTATGATGCCTCTGACCTACTCCATCTCAAACGGTATCGGCATCGGCGCCATCGCCTATGTGGTGATCACCCTCTGCGCCGGCAAGTACACCAAGAAGGACATCCCCGTGACGGTAATCGCGGCGCTGTTCATTCTGAAGTTTATCACCGTGACCATGTAAAATTTGAGGTTATAGAATTATTTCCCTCCCCGGCGAAAGCCGGGGAGGGAAAGTTATTATTTCCCCTTCTCCGGCCTCCGCCGGGGAGGGGATTTATCTTTTGTACTACCCCCTGGCTCCGCAGAGAGAGGTTTTTTGTGCCTTGCCCCGGCCTCGTGGAGAGAGGTGGGATTCTTTTGCGCCTTCCGGGGCGGGGGGCACACTTTGCGACGCCACCAGGGCCAGGCTCCTTCGCACGGCCGGGGAAGGGGACCTTCTGACGGGGGAGAGATGGGCAGTCTATTTCCTGGCGCACTGCGCCAGATCAGAGTCCGTGCCGGGGCAGACCCGTACTGGAGATCAGGGCTGCATAGAATCAGACCCGCGCTTATATCTTCAACTGCTTTAGGGAGACA
>CANQXH010000107.1 GCA_947627745.1 uncultured Oscillospiraceae bacterium | reverse complement strand
GTTGTGGTGACTTTATTCTAACAAACTCAATCGCCTTTTTCTAGCTATTCGGTCTCACATCTATTGTAACGCTACAGTCAAGTCCCATTTTTCCGGAAATGCCTCTTGTTTTTTTGAAAGGTTGGGGTTATAATATTGGGAGAAACCCATAAGGAGGCAGAAACATGGCTGTTAAAATCGAAAAGGAAACCATTATTGGCGATATTTTGGACATTGCGCCCCAGAGCGCCCCGCTGTTCTTCGCTATCGGGATGCACTGCCTGGGCTGCCCCTCCTCCCGGGGAGAGACGGTGGAGGAAGCCTGCATGGTCCACGGGATCGACAGCGACGCCTTCCTGGCCCAGTTGAACCACTTCCTGGAAGCCAGCGAGAATGCAGACGCCTGACATCCTGGCCGCCCCTGCCGGGGCGGCCAAGTTCTTTTTGGGAGGGAACCCATGAAGCTGTCCAACCGGCTCCTGACCTGTTGTGATTATGTTAACTATGGAGACCGGGTGGCGGATGTGGGCACGGACCACGGCTATCTGGGCATCCATCTGCTCCGGACTGGGCGGGCCAGCCAGGTAATCGCCTCGGACATTCATCCCGCTCCCCTGGAAAGCGCCAGGAGCAACGCCGTGAAATATGGGGTGGCGGATCGGATGACCTTCTGCCTCTCCGACGGGCTGTCTGCCCTGCCCCGGGATTTTGATACCCTGGTCTGCGCCGGGATGGGGGCGGACACCATGATCCATATTCTCTCCATGTCCCCCTGGCTGAAAAAGAGGCAATACCGGCTGATTCTCCAATGTCAGTCCCGCCGCCCGGAGCTGCGCCGCTGGCTGAGCGAGAACGAGTACACAATCCACCGGGAGACCCTGGCACAGGACGGGAAGTTTTACTACCCCGTGATGGAGGTTTTGCCCGGTGCGGGGCCCACGCTCACCCCGGGGCAGTGCTATCTCTCCCCCGCCCTGCTGGAAAGCGGATCCCCCCTGCTGGGGGCCTACGTCCGGAGGGTGATCGAGGGGATGCGGGAGAGCGTAGCGGGGCTGTCCCGCTCCGGCGGGGAAAAATATCAGGAATATCTCCGGATTTTGGAGGAATTGCTGGAAATGGAGGCGAAGATCCATGACAACGGTGGCTGATATCGTGGCTCTGGTGGAAGAGCTGGCGCCAAGGGAAATGAAAGAGGAGTGGGATCATGTGGGCCTGCTGGTGGGAAACCGAAGCCAGACCGTGACCAAGGCGCTGGTGGCCCTGGACCCCTTCATGGACGTATGCCAAGAGGCGGCGGACTGGGGGGCCGAGCTGATTCTTACCCATCACCCGCTGATCTTCCGGCCACTGGACGCCGTGACCACGGATAACGCCGTGGGCAGAGCGATTCTGTTCCTGGCCCAGCACGGGATCAGCGCCGTCAACGCCCACACCAATCTGGACAACGCCCCCGGCGGGGTCAACGACGCCCTGGCGGCCCGGCTGGGCCTTGGCTTCTCCGAGGTACTCTCCCCTGCCGGCATGGACCGGGTCGGGCGGCCCTGGGGCCTTCTGCGAATGGGCAAAGTGCCCCGGCAGAGTCTGGAGGACTTTCTGGGGACGGTAAAAAACCAGCTGGGATGCCCTGGACTGCGTTATGTTAACTCAGGAAGGCCGGTACACCATGTGGCCGTAGGCGGCGGGAGCTGTGCCTCGGAGCTGGAAACGGTGTTTTACGCCGGGTGCGATACTTTTGTTACCGCTGATGTGAAGTACAACCAGTTCTGGGACGCCCGGGAGCTGGGTCTGAACCTGATCGACGCCGGGCATTTTTACACGGAAAACCCCATTTGTCCGGTTTTGGCCGATCATTTACGGGCCGCGTTTCCCGATATAACGGTCAAGGTTTCGGAAATTCACCGGGACTGCATGAATTTTGGCTGAAATGGGTTGATTTTTCCCACCAACCTGTGCTACAATAAATTGAAAATTTGAAGGCAACCGCCGTTTCATAGAAGGGAAGATAAAATCATGTCCGGACATTCCAAGTGGCATAACATTCAAAAAACCAAAGGCGCCCAGGACGCCAAGCGGGCCGCGGCGTTCACCAAGATCGCCAAGGAGATGATCGTGGCGGTGAAGGAGGGCGGCGGCAGCGCCGACCCGGCCAACAACTCCCGTCTGGCTACCGTCATCACCAAGGCCAAGGCCGCCAACATGCCCAACGACAACATCAAGCGGGTCCTGGAGCGGGCCGCCGGTTCCGGCAACGCCGAGAGCTACGAGACCATCACCTACGAGGGCTACGGCCCCGGTGGCGTTGCGGTGATCGTGGAGGCCATGACCGACAACCGGAACCGGACCGCCGGCGCGGTGCGGCATCACTTTGACAAGTACGGCGGGAACATGGGCACCTCCGGCTGCGTGGCCTGGTCCTTCGATCAAAAGGGTGTGCTGGTCATTGACAACGAGGACGGCGACCTGGACGAGGACACGGTGATGATGGACGCCATGGACTGCGGCGCCGACGATTTTGAGCCGGAGGAGGACTGCTTCACGGTCTACACCACGCCGGACGATTTCAACGCCGTGGCCGACGCCATGTCCGCCAAGGGCTACCAATTCGAGTCCGCCCAGATCGAGATGGTCCCACAAAACTACCAAAAGCTGGAGAAAGAGGAGGACAAGTCCAACATGGAGAAAATGCTGGACCTGTTCGAGGACGACGACGATATCCAGAATGTCTGGCACAACTGGGACCGGGATTAAAGATTTTTGCATTGCGTTTGCCCCGCCGGAAAACCCGGCGGGGCGGTTTTTACGGCTCCCCTATTGTCCATTTACAGTCCCGGATGCTAATGCAACTGATTGAGGAAGAAATGGAAATGGCCAGTCTGTGAAGGCTGGCCTTTGGTTATTCTATTCGCCCATTTGCGTGCGGATCAGCTCGTCGATTTTTTGCAGGGTGGCCTTGTCCGGGCTCTGCTGGCTCAGCAGCTCCGCGATAAGCCCCGTCAGGTCCGGGCGATAGGTATGCCCGTACACCGCCTGGGCGTAATACGCCTCCCGGCTCATGGTGGGGACAAAGGTACGCCCATAGGTTTTGCTCCGCTTCACGAAGCCCGCTTCCTCAATGATCTCCTTGCGCAGGAGGCCGTTGAGAAGTATATGCACGGAGCTGTCCTTCCAGGACTTTTTCTCCGACCGCTCCAACAGGTCCGAACGGGAAAGGGGTTCGCCGGCTTCCCAAAGCACATCCATGATCTCCAGTTCGCTCTTTGTCAGTTCCAAGGCGATGCACCTCCAAATCAAGCTACCCCTATTATATACTTTGTGTCCTTTTTTGTCAATCCTTATATGGCACTTTTTGACAAATGTTTATGCGCTTCTTCCTATTCCCCCCTGAAAGCCGGGAGAAAGAAAACATTTTTTAAAATCGAATAATACTAAATTTGCCTACTTCCTTTCTCTCTTCACTCCCCGCGCGCTCTCAGAAAATGCGCCGCCAACCGGGTGAGGAAAGCGGCGTTGGTGGGTCGGGGGATCGTGCCGTCGGGGCCGGGAGAAAAATACTGCCGCCATACCTGATCGTCCCGCCGGGTCCAGGCGGCCTGGATCGCGGAACGGATGGCCCGCTCCACCTGGGCCGCCGTCCAGCCGCCCATCCGGCCCACCTCGGGGTAAAGCTCCTTGGTGATGGATAGATCCGGGTCCCGCACCAGCTCTGGCACCGCCAGGCGGCAGCAGTAATAGCCCCGCAGCTTGGTGGGCATCCCCAGAGACAGAAGCAGGCTTGCCAACCCGGCGTTCAGATCCGGACGGATGCTTGGGCTTGCGCTTTGGGCCAGCAGGTCCTCCGCTCTGGCGGCCACCGCCCGGACATCGCAGGGCTTCATCATCAGGTAGGCCACGCCCAGCCGCTGGGCCGTGTGGAGGATATAGTCGTTGAGGTAGCGGGTGGTGGCCAGCACAATGGGCAGAGGCTGGCGCTTTGCCGACTGCTGAAGCAGGCCCAGGCCGTCATACCCCGGAAGCATCAGATCCATGATCAGAAGATCGGGAGGGTCCGCCTGGAGCATTTGCAGCGCCTCGCGGCCGTCCGTGCTGACGCGGACCTGATACTTGCTTTTCAGCGAATCCGCCAGGGCTATGCGGAAGTCCTCCATACCGTCCGCGATCAGCACCCGCAAAGTATCCATTGTCCTCAACCTTCCCCACTTTATATCGATAATAAAATAGCACATAATCCCCCTTTTTTCAATAAGCAACTGTCCACTATCCCGGTTTTTTCCGCCCCAGGGCAAAAAAAGATGGACAGGCAGGAGATTCTTTCTCCTGCCTGTCCGGTGATAAAATTTAACCTAATCCGCCGAAAAATCGGCCGATCCAATCTTCCAGGTCGCCGTCCTGAGGAACGTCCTGCTGGGACGGCTGTGTTGCCGCGGGCTGGGTCTGGTCGGCGGTGTTGGGCTTCTCGTCCAGTGTCGCCTTGAGCTGAAGCACCTGGCCGGCCCGGAACACCTCGATGATGACCTCGTCCCCCGCCTCGAATTTCCGCAGGGCCCGGGTCAGGTCGGAGGTACTGCCCACATCGTAGCCACCCAGGCGGATGATCACATCCCCAGCCTGGACGCCCGCTTTCGCGGCGCAGTAGCCATCCACCACTTCCCGAACGTAGGCGCCCACAGGAATGCCGTACTGGGTCACGGAAGAATCCATGTTCTGCACCGTCACGCCCAGGTAGGCGCCCTTGACGTAGCCGAACTCCGCCAGGTCTTCGATCATACCCAATACATCGTTGATGGGGATGGCGAAGCTGATGCCCTCGATGGAGGCGCCGGTGGAGGTAGTGCCGGAATACTTAGCGGAGGTGATACCCACCACCTCGCCGCGCATATTGAACAGCGGGCCGCCGGAGTTGCCGGAGTTGATGGCGCAGTCGGTCTGGATCATGTTGATCACGGAGCCGTCGGTGGTGACGCTCCGGTCCTTGGCGCTGACATAGCCCACGGTCTGGGTGGAGGTCAGGGTGCCCAGGGGATTGCCGATGGCGGTGACCATGTCGCCCACGTTGAGCAGGTCGCTGTCCCCAATGGCCACGGCGGGCAGTCCCTCGGCTTCGATCTTCAGCAGGGCCACGTCGTTATTCTCATCGTAGCCGATGAGCTGGGCCTCGTACTCCTCATCATCATAGGTGGTGACGGTGAAGGTGGCGCCGCCCTGCACCACATGGCAGTTGGTGACCACATAGCCGTTCTCCGAGAAGATGAACCCGGAGCCGGTGGAGACGCCGATCTGGCCGTACCGGTCCGGAGCGGACTCGCTGGAGACCAGCACCACACTTTGATAGTTCTGCTGGTAGACCATGCTGGGGGTCATGCCCTCGGAGGTCACGGTCTCCCCGGGGATATAACCGCTCCCGCTGCTCCCCAGCTGCTCCTGCAGGGCGTTGATCCGCTGGTTAAAGCCCTCGGTCATCAGTTCGGTTTTTTCCGCCCAATAGCTGTTCAGCGCGAAGGCGGTGATACCGCAGCCACCGGCGACCAGAGTCACCACCAGCACCGCGGCAACCACGGAGCGCCAGACTCTGCCCTTCTTCTTGGGCTTCTTGGGCGGTTCGACGTTGGCCTGGTGCTGCTGAGGGGGCTGGGGCGGCTGGGGAGGCGGATTATAGGCCGACTGACGGTACAGGACGTAGGGCGAATCCGCGAAGGGAGACTCCTTCCTTCCCACGCCCGCTCCCCGGTAAGCGCCCTCCGCCTGATAAGGCGGCTGGGGTGCATAGCCCTGAGG
>CANQXH010000106.1 GCA_947627745.1 uncultured Oscillospiraceae bacterium | reverse complement strand
GCTCATCGTCCTGCCCTACTGGCTTGCGAAAAAAGCCCCCGCCGGGCGGATCCCCGTGATCCTGGACCCGGGTCTGACCTTCGGCACCGGCGCCCACCCCTCCACCCAGATGGTAATGGAGGCCATGGAGACCCGGGACCTGACCGGGGCGGACTGCCTGGACCTGGGCAGCGGCAGCGGAATCCTTTCCATCACGGCGCTGGCCCTGGGCGCAAGCCACGCCTTGGGCGTGGACATTGACCCCAAGGCCCGGGACGCCGGCCGGGAAAACGGCCAGCGGAACGGATTGACAGCCCCCCGCCTGGAATTTTTCACCGGAAACGTGGTGGAGGACGCTGACCTGCGGCGGCGGCTTGCCGGAAAAAAGTGGGATCTGGTGCTGGTGAATATTGTAGCGGACGTGATCATTGCCCTGGCGCCGCTCCTGCCGGAGCTGCTGGCGGAAGGGGCGGCCGTGATCTGCTCCGGCATCCTGGACAGCCGGCTGGAGCAGGTGGAGGCGGCGCTGGCCCAGGCTGGACTGTCCATTATGGAGCGCCGGGCCAGGGAGGAGTGGCGCTGCCTTACCGCCGGAAGGAGGAACGAATGAATATCCCCTACCGTATGCGGCGATTTCTGCGGGGACTGTGCTATGCGGGGCTGATTTTGGTCCTGATAGCTGCCGTAGCCTGGCTGGTGTGGCTGGTCTGGCTGGAACGGTATGTGGTCTACTCCGACGAGGGGGCCAAGCTGGACTTTTCCCTGTCCTGGAACAACGTCCAGGGGGAGCTTGCCGTGCCGCCGGAGCCGTTGGAAACCGTTTCCATCTACTATAACGAAGGAGAGAACGCCATCAACACCAGCACGGAGCTGGTGCAGCTGATGGGATTCTACGCCGACAGCGAGGCCCTGTCTTCCGATCTGAGCGAGATCCGGCGGCAGGTGGAGACCTTCCCCATCGGAACGCCCGTGATGCTGGACATGAAGAGCAACTGGGGCTACTTCTACTACACCTCCCGGCTGGGCCAAACATCCTCGGAGGTAAGCGCGTCGGCGGTAGAGGACCTGATCCAGTATCTAAAGGAACGGGATATGTACCTCATTGCCCGGATCCCGGCCTTCCGGGATCGGGCCTACCTGATCGAGCACACCGACGTGGGCCTGCCCGTGTCCAGCGGGGCCTACCTCTGGTCCGACGACGAGGGCTGCTACTATTTCGATCCCACCAAGAGCGGAACCATTACCTATCTGATGCAGATCGTGTCTGAGCTGAAAAACCTGGGCTTCGACGAGGTGGTGTTCTCCGAGTTCCGCTTCCCTGACACCGACGACATCATCTTCGATGGGGAGCGGAACCAGGCCCTTGCGGAGGCGGCGGCCAACCTGATCTCCTCCTGCTCCACGACCACCTTTGCCGTCTCCTTTGTCACCACCCCCGGCGTCTTTACACTGCCCCAGGGGCGGGCAAGGCTGTACCTGGAAAACGTGGCGGCGGCGGATGTGGCCGTCCAGGCCCAGCTCTCCGGGGTAGCGGATACCGCCGTCAATCTGGTGTTCATCACCGAGACCAACGACACCCGGTACAATGACTATGGGGTGCTGCGGCCCATCTCCGCCGCCGACGCCACGCTGGACCAGCAGCAACAGCAGCAGCAACAGCCGGAGGAGGGCGGCTGACCGCTCCGGCTGAATGGAATAATTGAAAATCCGGCGCTTCCCTTCTGGCGGGAAGCGCCGGATTTTTTTTGCGTCTTTTAGCTCCGCGCGCCGACCTGGAGCTGTTCTTTGTTGTATTGCAGGGTGTAGAGCTGATAGTACCGGCCATGGAGGTGAAGCAGCTCCTGATGGGTGCCCTGCTCCATGATCCGGCCATGGGACAGCAGAATGATGTTGTCCGCGTGCTGAATGGTGGAGAGCCGGTGGGCCACGATCAGCATGGTGCCGATGTTCTTCATCCGCTCCAGAGAGTCCTGAATCAGCACTTCCGTCTCGGTATCGATGTTGGCGGTGGCCTCGTCCAGGATCATCACCTCGGGGCGGTGGATGATGGTCCGGGCAAAACTGAGCAGCTGCCGCTGACCGGCGGAGAAGTTGTTGCCCCGCTCACGCACCACCTCGTCCAGGCCGTTTTCCAGCTTGTGGATGAAGGAATCGGCGTTGACATAGCGGCAGGCTTGCTCCACCTGCTCGTCGGTGACGCCCTCCTCCCGGAGGAGGATGTTGCTCCGAATGGTGCCGGAGAACAGGAACACGTCCTGGAGCATCTGGCCGAAGTGCTTGCGCAGGGAGGAGATCTTGATGTGGCGGATGTCGATGCCGTCGATGAGGATCTGGCCCTTCTGAATGTCGTAATTCCGGCAGATCAAGGAGAGGATGGTGGTCTTGCCCGCGCCGGTGGCCCCCACGAAGGCCACGGTCTGCTTGGGCATGACGTGGAAGGACACGCCCTTCAGGACCCATTCGCCGGGCTTATAGGAGAACCACACGTCCTTAAATTCGATCTCGCCCTCGATATGCTCCAGCTCGATGGCGTCCGGCTCGTCCACGATCTCCGGCACCATGTCCAGCACCGTGAAGATCTTCTCCGCCGAGGCGAAGGCGCTTTGCAGGAAGTTGAACTGCTCCGCCAGAGCCTGGATGGGGTTAAAGAACCGGGAAACATAGAGGTAGAAGGTCACAATGATGTCGCTGGTAATGGGCTGGCCAAAGAGGACCCAGTTGCCGATGGCCCCCCGGCCGCCCATGTACAGCAGGCACAGCACGGAGCTGATGTAGAGCATGTACACCATGGGCCGGAAAATGCCGAAGACGAAGATCTGGTTCTGCTTGGCTTTTTTCAGGGCCTCGCTCTTTTCCAGAAAGTCCCGGTTCTTTTTCTCCTCCCGGTTGAAGATCTGTGTGACCTTGATGCCGGAGAGGTTTTCGGACAGGTAGGTATTGATGTCCGTGGTCCGGTCCTTCACCACCCGGTAGACCCGGCGGGAGAATTTCCGGAAAATGACGGTAAAGAGCAGCACGAAGGGCACAAAGCACAGCACCATCAGCGTCAGGGCGTAGTTGAGGATCAGCATGGCCCCCAAGACGCCCACCACCACCATGCAGTTCTTCACCATGGTCACCAGGATATTGGTGAACATCATGGAGATAGCGTTGGTGTCGTTGCAGACCCGGGTCACCAGCTTGCCCACGGGGATGTTGTTCAGCTGCTCGTGGGACAGCTTTTCAATGTGGGTGAACACATCCAGCCGAAGCTGGGAGAGGATCTTCTGCCCCGTTTTCTGGAGAATGATGGCCTGGAAATAGGTACACACCAGGCTCACCACCAGAATCCCGGCGTAGACCGCCACCAGGGTGAACAGATAGCTCAGTTCAAACTCCCCCGCCACGATCTTCTCGATCCGGCCCACCAGAATGGGGGACAGCAGATCGTAGACGATGGAGAAAAGCATGATGACCAGCACCAGCACAAAGTCCTTCCAGTAGGGCTTGGCGTACTTCAGCAGCCGCAGGGCCAGCTCCCCGTCCTCCATGTGGCGGTCGAAGCCCATGGTCTCCTTTTTGTTCTTAATGGCGGCGTAGGCCAGGCAGAAGGCGGCGGCAAAGGCGCCGATGATGGCCCCGACGATGAGGATCGGCAAGTATTCACGCATTGGCGTATTCTCCTCCTTCCTCCTCCAGCCGCTGCAGATCCACCATTTTCCGGTAGGAATCGCACTGGGCGTAGAGCTGGGCGTGGGTCCCCACGGCCACCAGATTGCCATCGTCCAGGAACAGGATCTGGTCCATTCCCTCGATGGTGGAGATTCGGTGGGCAATGAGGATGGTGGTCTTGCCCGCCCGGGTGGCCCGGAGATTTTCCAGAATGGTCTTTTCGGTGCTGGTGTCCACGGCGGAGACCGAGTCGTCCAGAATCAAAATGGGGGCTTGCCGCATCAGCGCCCGGGCGATGGAGATCCGCTGCTTCTGCCCGCCGGAGACGGTGACGCCCCGCTCCCCCAGGACCGTTTCGTAGCCATTGGCAAATTCCCGGATGTTGTCGTCCACATCGGCCATTTTGGCGGCGTTCTCGATCTCGGGCTCCTGGGCCTGGTCCACGCCAAAGGCAATGTTGTTGGCAATGGTATCGGAAAACAGGAAATTGTCCTGAGGCACATAGGCGCAGCCGTCCCGCACCTGGCGGATGGGAACGGTGTTTACGTCCCGGCCGTCGATGAAGATGGTGCCGTCCGGCACGTTGTAGGTCCGCAGGATCAGGTCCACCAGGGTGGTCTTCCCCGCCCCGGTGCGGCCCACCAGACCCACATTTTGACCGGGCTGAATGGTAAAGGACACGTCCTTCAGCACATCGTACTCCCCGTCGGGATAGCGGAAGGTCAGATGCTTAAACTCAATGCCGCCCTTCACGGGGCCCAGGTCCGTCACGTCTTCCCGGTCCACCACGTCCTGCTTGGTGTCCAGCAGCTCGCTGATCCGGTTCAGGGAGGCCCGGCCCCGGCTGGTCATGTCGATCAGCTCGGACACGGCCATGATGGGCCAGACCACGGAGTTGAAGTAGCCGATGTACTCCACCAGCTGGCCGGCGTTAAAGCTGCCCTTATACACCAGATAGCCGCCGTAGCCCAGGATCACGCAAATTACGCTCTCCACAAACAGCGTCACCAGGATCCTGAGCATCACGGAGATCCGGGTGTAGTCCACGTTGGCGTCCTCGTTCTCCTTGTTCAGCTTTTTAAAGGCCATCAGCTCCTTGGCCTCCTTGACAAAGGCCTTGATGACGGCGATGCCGGAAAAGCTCTCCTGGGAGAAATCGGACAGGGCGGAAAACGCCTCCTGGCGCTTTTTCCACTTGGTCGTCATGTACCGGCCGATCAGCGTGGCGCTGGCCAGCAGCAGCAGCATGGGAATCAGGGAGAGGAAGGTCAGCAGCGGGTCCATGAGGAGCATCTTTCCGATGGACATGACGCCCAGAAACAGGGCGTCGAAGAACATCATGAAGCCGGAGCCATAGCAGTCCTGCACCGTCTCCAGATCGTTGGTGAACAGGCTCATCAGGTTGCCCACCTTGTTGACCTGGTAATACTGGCAGGACAGGTCCTTGGCGTGGTCGAACATCTCGTTGCGCAGGTCCGCCTCCACCTTGATGGCAGAGCCGAAAATGCACACCCGCCAGGTAAACCGCCCCAGCACCAGCGACAGGATCACGCCTACCAGGGGCATACACACCCGGTCCAGCAGAAAGTCGATGTCGAAGGGCATCATGGCGCCGTTGACCTCCACCTGGCCCTCGTTCATGCCGTTGATGACCATGCGGTACATCTCGGGAATGATCAGCTGGAAATAGTCCACCAGCCACAGGGCCGTCAGGCCAACCAGGAGCCAGAGGGCATATTTTAAGTAATAGCGGTTGATATGCTTGCCAAAAATCATACTCCGCCCTCCTTCCAAAAATTAGTGGTAATCGCAACTATCCCATTTGCAACTTTTTGCATTTTAGCACATAATGGGGAAAAAGGCAATAGCCTTTTTATCTGAAAAGCGGGGATAGAACAGCTCTAATTTTGTCTCTTCTAACTGCTGCCTCTCGGACATACTCTGAAGAACGGGAGGTGGTCGCATGGGCCGCAGAATGCCGATCTTTTATAGCGCCTTGGCGCTGACCGGGGTCAATCTGCTGCTTCGGATGGTGTCCACCTCGTTCCAGGTCTACCTCTCCGGGCAGATCGGCGCGGCGGGGATCGGCCTGCTGCAGCTGGTGCTGTCCGTGGGGATGATGGCCACCACCGCCGGCATGGCGGGGGTGCGCACCGCCGCCATGTATCTCACCGCCGGGGAGCTGGGCCGCAAAAAGCCGGAAAATGTCACCTGGGTACTGCGGGGGTGCTTT
>CANQXH010000105.1 GCA_947627745.1 uncultured Oscillospiraceae bacterium | reverse complement strand
CACGCCCGGGTGAATTTTTTGACCGACCAGATATCCTGGCCCCCCAGGAGGATCTGGCCCTCGTCGGGTTTCAGCAGGCCGTTGAGATGCTGCATCAGGGTGGATTTCCCTGAGCCGGTATGTCCGATGACGCCGATGAACTCCCCCGCGTGGATCCGGAAGGACACGTCGTCCAGGGCCTTGTGGGCAAAGGGCGTCCCGGCGCTGTAAGTATAGCTGATGTGATTTACTTCCAACAGTGGCGTCACGTTTTTTCCTCCCCGGAAATGGCGTCGAAAATGGCCTGGGCACAGCTCTGGGCATCCAGACGGTCCAGCGGCAGGGAAAAGCCCTGCCGGTTCAGGGCGCTGCACAGCTCCACGGTCTCCGGCGCGGCCAGCCCCAGGCTGTGGAGCAGCTCCACCTGGGCAAACACCTCTTTGGGCGTTCCCTGGGCGGCGATTCGCCCATGGTCCAGGACCACCACCCGCTTTGCCTTCGCGGCCTCGTCCATGTGGTGGGTAATGAGGATCACGGTGATCCCCTGCTCCCGGTTCAGCCGTAGCACCGTGTCCAGCACCTCCCGGCGGCCCTTGGGATCCAGCATGGCGGTGGGCTCGTCCAGCACCACGCACCGAGGCGCCATGGCCAAGATCCCGGCGATGGCGACCCGCTGCTTCTGCCCGCCGGAGAGCAGGTGGGGCGCGTGGAGCCGGTAGGCGTACATGCCCACGCTTTCCAGCGCGGAATCCACCCGCTGTCGAATTTCGCCGCTGGGGATCCCCAAATTCTCCGGGCCGAAGGCCACGTCCTCCTCCACCACGTTGGCGACGATCTGGTTGTCCGGGTTTTGGAAAACCATGCCCACCTGGCGGCGGATGGGGATCAAATTCTCCTCCTTGGCGGTGTCCAGGCCGCAGACCCAGACCGTGCCGCCGGAGGGAAGCAATATGGCGTTGAAGTGCTTGGCAAGGGTGGATTTTCCGCTGCCGTTGCCGCCCAACACCGCCACGAAGTCCCCTTCCTCCAGGGTCAGGTCCAGTCCGTTAAATACGGCAACGCCGGGCGTGTCCTCCACGCCCGGATAGGTAAAACAGAGGTTCTTTACCTCGACGGCTGATTCCAAAGCGATCCTCCTGTCAGGGGGTCCAGCGGCCAGTCGCCCCGCAGGGCAGCACCAGTCCGGAGGACTCCACGGGTAGTCCCAGCTCTCCCACATGGGTGCGGCCCCCGAATCTGGGGACCAGCACCGTGTCCGCCGCGTATCCCACGGCGGAGGGCGCCAGGCCGGTGGTATAGGAATTAATAATCACAAAAAGGGGCCGGTCCGACAGTAGCTTGGCGGTCTCCTGGAGAAAGGGATAGAAGCTGCTCTCCATTTTCCAGATCTCGCCGCCGGGACCCCGGCCGTAGCTGGGCGGATCCATGACAATGCCGTCATATTTCCGCCCCCGGCGCAGCTCCCGCTGCACGAATTTTCCGCAGTCGTCTACGATATAGTGGATGGGCCGGTCTCCCAAGCCGGAGGACTGGGCATTCTCCTTGGCCCAGGCGACCATGCCCTTCGCCGCGTCCACATGGTACACCTCCGCCCCGCCGGCGGCGGCGGCCAGGGTCGCCCCGCCGGAGTAAGCGAACAGGTTCAGCACCCGCACAGGCCGCCCTGCGGAGGCCACCTTCTCCCGGATAAAATCCCAGTTGGCGGCCTGCTCGGGGAACACCCCGGTGTGCTTAAAATTCATGGGCTTGACGTTGAATACCAGGTAGTCCCGGTATCGAATCTGCCACCGCTCCGGCAGGCTGTTCTCCGACCAGCGGCCCCCGCCGGCGGAGGAGCGGAAATATTTCGCGTCATAGCTCCGCCAGCCGGGATGGCTCTTGGGCGTCTGCCAGATCACCTGAGGATCCGGGCGCACCAGGATCTTATCGCCCCAGCGCTCCAGGCGCTCCCCATCGGAGGCGTCCAGCAGGGCGTAGTCCTTCCATTGGTCTGAAACAAAGGCCATACCGCTTCCTCACTCTCCCGCCCAGGGCGGCACGGTGCCGGAGGGAGCCGGACGGCTCTCGGACGGCGCCGGAAGGCTGCTGGGAGCGGGCGTCGGGTTCTCCGGCGCGGAGGGTGTGGGGCTGGACGGCGCCGGATTGGGCGTGGGGTTGGATTCTACCGGAAGGGAGGGATTTGGCGTACTCTCCTCCCAAGGATCACTGGGATCGGAGGGATTCTGTGGATTGGAGGGACTGTATCCGTTTCCATGCTGCGGACATAGGAGATAGGGCGCGTCCACGCCCCGGTTGGCCTGGCCGTAAAAGCCCTCATAGTGGCCCGGCTGCCCGTTTTCATCCACCAGGTAGACGTAGGAATCCTCCAGGAACCAACTCAGCAGGTTGTAATCCTTGGCGGCCTTCAGCTCGTCCATCTCCTCCATCGTCATTTTCAGCAGGCCCCGCTGCTCCACATGCCCGGCGAAACGGCACCCGGCGGTGGCGACGCCGCCGCCCACGGTACACCAGTCCACCATCACATGGCGATCGCAGGACTCGGTGGGGGCGTCCTC
Organism: uncultured Oscillospiraceae bacterium; assembly: GCA_947627745.1. GTDB lineage: Bacteria > Bacillota > Clostridia > Oscillospirales > Oscillospiraceae > Faecousia. The sequence goes on along the minus strand of CANQXH010000105.1, from coordinate 3,539 downwards.
GGGATAGCACAGCACCGTCTCCACCCGGCTGTGTTCGTCCGCCCGGACATCGCTCTTGCAGGCATCGGTGGCCAGCTTACCGGAATCCAGGCACACCGTCACCCACTGCATCCCGGAGGTCGAGTAAAGGCTTTTCGATTCCAGGCCCTCATGAAGGGGCTGCATCACCTTGCGGAACAGATCGCAGGAGGGGTTGGCGGAGTTGTTGCCCGTGACGCTGATCGTTTCGGGCCAGTCATAGCCGCTCCACACGGCGGCGGTATAATACCCGGAAAAGCCGCAGAACCAGCGGTCCTTAAATTCGGAGGAGGAGCCGGTCTTTCCGCAAAGCTCCATGCCGGAAAACGCCGCCGCGCCGCCGGTGCCGTTGACCACCACGTTGCGCAGGCAGTAATTCATATAGTTGACGGTCTTGGCGCTGAGGATCTGGCGGGCTTCCTGGGTATTGTCCAGAATCAAATTGCCGTTCTTGTCATAGACCTTGGTGAAGGTGCGGCTCTGGCGGTAAACCCCGTTGTTGGCAAAGGTGGCGTAAGCGGTGGCCATATCCCGTACCGTCAGGCCGTAGCTCAGAGCGCCCAGCGCCAGGGGGGCATAGCCGATATCCGTGCGGACCCGGCCGCTGCCATCTCCGTAATCCTCCGCTTCCAACAGCCCCGTCAGGCCGAACCGGCTCTTGCCGAAGTCAAAGCTGTACTGCAATCCGATCCGCTCCATGGCGTTGACGGCGCAGGCGTTCACGGAGCTGGTGACCGCTTCGTAAAGGCTCCGGGATTTGCCGTACCACTGCACATCGTTCAGAGGGAAGGCGCTTCCGTCGTCATCATAATACTGTGGAAGATCCTTCAGTACCGTGGCGGGGGTGAAGGCCCCCAGCTCAAAGCCCGGCGCGTAGACGGTCAGCGGCTTGATCGCGGAACCGGTCTGGAGCTGGGCATCTACCGCCCGGTTCCAGGCGTCAAACTCCAGCTTCTGGCCAACGCCGCCGGACATGCCCACGATATCGCCTGTCTCGTTGTTGATCACCACGATGCCGGACTGGAGCTGCTGGCCGCTCCGGGTGGTGGGGATCTGATCTAAGTCCTCATAGATCGCGTCGATGGCCCGCTGCACGTCCATGTCGATGGTGGTGTAGATGTTGTAACCCGCCCGGCCCAGGAAGGCCACATACTCGTCCCGGGTGTTGTCATCCCAGGTACGGCCCGCCCGGTCCGCCAGAGCGTGGGCCACGTCCTCCAGGACCGTGTCAGTAAACCAGGAGTAAACCTCCTCGGAGGCGTCGGTGACCACCTGGATCTCCGTACCGCAGTTGGGGCAGTAGTAGCGGCCGCCCTCCTCCCGGAGAGTGCCCACCACCTCCTGATAGCCGCAGTCCGGGTTGGGGCACTTGGCCCAGCGGTCTTCCAACGCAATGTCGCTTTTCAGAACCAGGTTGTCCTTTAGGACCCGGTCGTACTCCTCCTGGGTCACCACAAAGTCCGCCAGGATGTCGTCCAGCACAGTCTCATAGATCAGGCCCCGGCTGCGGACGGACTCCGCCTCCTCAGGAGTGATCTCATCATCGTTGTACAGCCGGTCCAGCACGGTTTTGGAGACGATCTCCTCCGCGGCCGCCTGATCATACTCCTCCTGGGTGATCCAGCCCTGGTCCAGCATTTCGCTCAAAACCAGGTTCCGCCGCTCCCGGTTGTCCCGGGGGTTCTCATAGGGATCGTACTGCCAGGGGTTATTGGTGATGGAGATCAGCGCCGCGCACTCCGCCAGGGTCAGCTTCTGCACTTCCTTGCCGAAGTAGGTCTTCGCCGCGCTGCCCACACCCTTGCAGCCCTGGCTCAGGTATATGATGTTCAGATAGTGCTCCAAAATCACATCCTTACGGTAGCGCCGCTCCAGCAGGGAGGCCCGGCAGATCTCCAGAAGCTTCCGCTGGACCGTGGCGCTGTCGTCCCCGGTGTTGTTCTTCACCAACTGCTGGGTAATGGTAGAGCCGCCCTCGGAGGCATCTCCCATAAAAATTTGGACAAAGGACTTGACGGTACGGAACCAATCCACCCCCTGGTGCTGGTAAAACCGCTTGTCCTCAATGGCGACGGCGGCATGGACCAAATTCTCCGGCACATCCTCCAGGGAGACGGATTTCTGGCTGGACTCGGCGTACAGCTCCTGTAAAATTTGAATTTCCCCGTCGCTGTCCACATAATAAAAAGTAGAGGGCTGATCGATGGCCTCATCCTCCAGGATCACGTCGTTGGCGGTGGGCAGGATATCGTCCGCCACATAGTCCGCCATGGCTCCCAGCAGGACCAGCCCGCAAATGCCCACGATGATCAGCACCGTGAAGGCCGCTCCCAAGGCCAGCTTAAAAGTGCCGAACACAAACATCCAGATCCGGTAGGCCACCTGAAGAGGCCAGGCGGGCTGCCAGTCCTGGCGGGGCGGTTTGGCCTTGCGGGGGAATTTCTCGCTCATATCTCATACCTCCTTGCCGTTAGGCGGCAGGTCGAATGGTTTTGGAATAATTCGCCGGAATCCGGCGCTTTTATGATTATAGCATACCCAGTCAAGAAACGAAACCCCCAAATTATGAAGAAAGATTAAAAATATAATGACCAAGTCCGGGAAATACTATCCCTGAAGGGAGGAACGGACATGAAAAGGACTCATTTTTGCGCCTTGGCGCTCATTCTGGGGTTTCTTCTGGGGATCCAGGACGGACGGATTACCCTGTGGAAGGACGGGCAGACTCAGCCGGTAGAGGTATTTCCCATCCCGGCGAAAATGCTGCCCGAGGCGGACCGGAAGGCGCTGGAGGAAGGCATCGCCATTGAAAATTCCAGCGAGCTGACCAGAATTTTGGAAGATTTTTTGTCATAAATCCCAAATTCCTGTCAAAATCACCAAATTACCGTTTTCCACTTGATTTTTTCTTTGGAAACGGTTACAATAAGAGCAGCTCAAGACAAGAAGGAGGCGCTTCCATGGCAGATGAATATGGTTCCGATTACATGACCATCGTGGACGAGGACGGGACGGAGTATGAGCTGGAGGTGCTGTCCAGCATTGAGTACAACGGCTTTACCTACCTGGCTGTGACGCCCGCCGACAGCGACGAGGAGCAGGATGTGGAGGTGAGCATCCTCAAATCCATAGAGGAGGACGGGGAACCGATCCTGTGCGCCATCGAGGACGAACAGGAGCTCCAGACCGTGTACGATTTGATCATGGAGCAGCTTTACGACGAGGAGGACCCGGAGGAGTCCTGATTTCTTCCGCGTATCTCCTGCTGGGTGCGTGCTGTGTCCTTTTGGACCCACAACACTTATACGGGACGCTAGACTTCCCTGCCGGATTGCAGACCTCCCGCCTACGCTTTGACGATAGGTGGACGTTGGGAGCAGAGAAGGTTGTGAGCGGCGACCCACCTGCCTTTCTGTGCAGGTCATAATTGGATGCACACGGCCACAGCGGGATCAGGCATGGGGAGCTTCGGCTCCCCATGTTTTCTTTTTCGGTAAATTTTTTTCAGAAACTGGGTCAGG
>CANQXH010000104.1 GCA_947627745.1 uncultured Oscillospiraceae bacterium | reverse complement strand
GATGACGGGCAACTGAGCTTTTACCCGCTGGATTGCCAAGTCCAGAATTATTACAGTGCCTTTACGGGCGCACAGTCGAAATAGGCCGTTCCCAGCTTCACGAAAAAGAGGATGGCTAGGATCATGTCGATCACCGGGAACACCACATTGTCAACAACAGTCTGAATCTGTGTTTTGGCCGTATTCCAGGTCTGCTCAATGGCGCCGGCCACATCGCCCGCGGCAAAGGCGGGCGCGGCGGAAAAAGTGATCATAACCGCCATCATTACGGCGCAGAGCAGGATTCTCATTGGCTTCTTGTTCATAAGCGATTTCCTCCAATCATTTTGTCGATTTCCTGATCCCGGATTCTCCGTGTCTTTACCTTCTTCCTCATTCATTGCCATCCCGGCCATCCCGCTTCTTTTTGAAGTAGACAATGACTAAAGGAGCCATACCGCCGAGGGCGATGGCGCAAAGGCCGATCCAAAATCCGGGACTGCTCTCATCGCCGGTCTTCGGCGCATCCGGTACCGGCGGCGTGAGCTTTACGGTCTGACCTTTATCCCCAATATCCGCATGGAGGGCAATCTGTACCCCTTCACGGCGGAGAGATTCAAACACTACCACTTCGGTCGCGGTGGTCAGGCCCTTGGCGTCAAAGATAAACTGCACCCTCACTTCGCCCTCTGCCGCTTCGGGGGTAAAGGTGGCTTCCGAGCGGATTTCCTTGCCGTCTACCGTGAAGGGTTTGCCGGTGGCTTTGTTCATCAGAATACCGCTGACCGTGTACTCCTTGCCCGGAGTAAGGTTCTTGTAGGATACCACATCCTCAATGGTGATCTTGCCCTTGGCCTCAGCTTCCTTCTTCCCTTCCGCCGTTGCCTGGGTCCCGATCTCCGGCACATGGAGGGTCACGGTCTGTCCCTCGTCCTCGATATCCGCGTGAACTGCCAGCGCCAATCCATCTTTATACAGGCTCTCAAACACGACAGTGTCCGTGTCCGCCTTGATATACTTGGAATCAAAGGTGAAGGTTACAACTACGCTTCCGCTTGCGGCTTCGGGGATAAATGTGACCTCCGAGCGGATTTCCTCGCCGTTAACGCGCAGCGGTTCGCTGGTGGCTTTGTCCATTAGGACGCCCTCCAGCGCGTACTCCTTGCCGGGAATGAGATGCTTGTATACGACCACGTCCTCCAGCGTAAACACCTCGGTGGCGCCCAAATCCTTTTCGCCGCCCACGGTGGCGGTCGTGCCGATTTCCGGAACGCGGTCGTTGACGGCGGTGATCTCAATGATCTGGCCGTCCCCATCTACCTGAACAGGATAGGGATCTCCGTTCGGCAGGAAGCCTTCAGCGGGCTTCAGTTCTACGATCTGCCAGTTCCCAAAGGGGACGTTTTCAAAGATAAACCCACCATCCTCGCCGGATTCGGCAATCAGAATGGCGGTATCCTCTGTAAACTCGGTTTCATCGCCGCGGAACAGCCCGAAGACGGCTCCGGCAATGGTAGCCTCAGTTTCCCGGTCGATTTTCAGTCCCTGAACTGTGCCATAGAGCAGATCATTTTCAATGGGATTCCCATTGTTTACGGATATACTGACCGTTGCCACTTCCTGACCCGCGTATTCAAAAACCACAGGGTACTGTGCGTTGGAGAGGATATAGTGGCTGTCGGTTGCAAGTTCCTTGATATACAGCTTCGCTCCCACGGGAAGATCCGTGCGGAACATGGCAGAGCCGTTTTCGTCGCAGTTTACGATCTCAATGAGCCCGTCAGCCGGAATGGCTGTTCCGTCCGCGGCAGTCAAGTCCTCAGCGGCGAACAAACCAAACTGCGCCGAGAGGATTTCGCCGTTTTCACCGATTCCGAAGGTTTCGTCCTTTTCCATGACTTTAGAGAGGGCAAGCTGTACGCGCTGACGGTCGTTGTAGAAGCTGGTTGTGGTTTCGGTGATCTCGATCTCCTGACCCGCGTAGGTCAGCTCCACGGATACAGAATCGGGGTTCAACGTCATGCCGTAGGGAGCGGTGATCTCCCTGACTTCATATTCTCCGAGATAGAGGGGTTTTGTCTGTGCGCTGCCCGTTTCGTCGGTCGTGATAGTATCCACCACCTCGCCGGCGGAGTAGCGAAGCGTGCCGTCCAGCGTGTAGATATCCTCAACAGCCGTGATCTCATAGACCTCGCCGGGAAGTCCCCGCGCCTCATAGACAGGCTGATACACGCCGCCCGATTCTGCAACAGACGCGAACACCTCGCCGGTCTTCGTTACGGTTATTGTCCCCTTCTGCGGGAAGTTGAGCTTTTCCACCGTTACGGTTGCCTGAGTTCCGTCTACCAAGAACGGGACGGGTGTGCCGTCCAGCACATAGCCATAGGCGGCCTGCACCTCGATGATTTCGTAATTGCCATAGGGCAGCGGTTCGGGAAGCATGAGCATTCCGCTTTCATCGGTGTAGAAGGTGTCAAGATCCACGGGGGCCGGGTAGTTCAGGTGCTGCGTGACATACTCGCCCGTGTCGCGGCTTCTCACCTTGAATCCAATTCCGGCCGCCGGAATGATCTTTCCGGTTTCCCCATCCTTTTTAACGATCCGAATGAGCGCCTCAAAAGCGGAGTTGTTGATGAGATAACGATAAACCCCTCCTTCCTCGCTGATGAACACGTCAAAGTCCGCCATCAGCTCGCGGCCATCCCAGCCGGAGGTCTGGTGGACGGTGTAAACGCCGTAGGGCATTTCCTTGGTCTGGGCGAAGCCGTTTTCGTCGCAGGTCAGCGTGTCACGCTCGGTTTCCTTTGCGGCTTCATAGCTGCCCGCGGATTTTAAGAATACCTCAAAGGACGCGCCGGTTTCCGGGGTTTCGATTTGCGTCTTGCCGTCGTCGGTGTGCTTGATGATAGCGATATTGCCCTTGATGACCTGCTCATTGACGGCAAGCTCCGTGCTGTTGTACTCTGCCGTATAGAGCTTGGCCTCCGCGCCCACAGGATGGCTGGTTTCGTCCAGCAGATAGCCCTCGGACGGGGTGATCTCGCGGATGCTCCAGTCGTCGCCGCAGACGTAATACTTCGTGGTAAAGCTGCCGGAGGCGTCCGTGGTATAGGTGTCGATCAGGTCCTCGCCGTCATACACGCCATAGACCGCGCCGGCAAGAGAGGCGTCGCCCTGGGCGGTTCCTGTTTCAGCGTCGGACTTGGTAACGGTGGCGTTCCATTTCTTCAGGCGGTTATCAAAGGATTTCTGTGTGACCTTGTTCCATTCCACCGCCGCGCTCTGATTGTCCGGCGCCACATAGCGGATCGCCGTATCCACTTCTTCGAGGGTGTAGCCGGAGCCGATCAGGACGTCCTCAAAGGTCACAACGCCGGAGGCATTTGTCACAGCGTATTCGTCCACGGCAATGCCGGAAAGAGACGTGCCATATAAGTGAAACTTTACGCCCTCCACGAAGTTATCTTCCGAGGTTTTTTTAACGGAGAGATCCCCACGCTTCAAAGTGTTGTTAAAGGTGACGGTGGCAGTTTGACCGGCAGCGACCGTCACTTCGCGGCTTTCCAGCGGCTCATAAAGATCTGTCGCAAGCTCTGTTACCGTGTAAACGCCGGGTTTGAGATTATCGATCTGGACCTCGCCGCCAGCACCCGTGGTAGTGGTAACGGTTTTGTCGATTCCATTGCCCTGGATGCGAAACGTGATTCCCTGGACCTTGCCGTCCTCGCTGGTCTTGACGATCTTGGCGCCGCCGTAGCTGACTTTGAGGTTCACATACCCTTTGACAGGGTCGGAGACCGCCTGCGCGTAGGTGATCAGATCCTGCAAGGAGCCATCCGGCCCGTAAACACCGTCGGACCAGGTAATGACTCCTTTGCGCATGGAATTGTTCTTACTCGCCGTGATCGAAATCGTTCCACTGGGCGCGGTCGGAGAGGTCACAATCAGCTTGTTCCCCTCAACATTAAATTTGAGGCCCGCGAAGTCGGAGGTAAATTCGTAATTCCGAAGGACATTGTTGCTGTCCGTCAGGGTCGCCGTATACTGAGCGCCATCCCAAGCCAGCTCGAAAGTCTGCGCCTTGCCGGAACTTCTGGACAAAAAGCTGGGTAGCTTGGAATGGGTCTGAACGCTTGACGCAATGCTATTGTAATAGCTCAAAATCTTGGAACGCAGCGGATGGGTGGCGCTGATCATATCGAGAACTGCGTCATAGCTTCCGGTGGATACATGGTTGAAGTCCTCGTCGCGCTCGCCTACGACGGTTTCCCAAATCAGGATCTGCGTGGCGGTCGCGTGTGCCAGCATGTCTCCGCCCTCGGCTTGAGAAAGCCAGTTTTCAGATATTGCCCCGGTGTAGCCGTACTGGAGAATCCTCCCGATAAAGGTTTTGATATCATACGGGGCGATGGTTTTGTTAAATGAGGACGGGTAATTGTCCCAAAAATGCTCATCCCAATCCGTCAGCTTATCCCCAATGTCCAACGAAACGCCGGGCTCAATGCAATAACAGATATTCCAATCCGGGCTGCCGATCGTGCGAACTAAGGTCTGCGTCGACTCGCCGGACGACCAGCCGTTCATCATATGCAAGTCTCTGTGACCCCAATCGGCAGAATAATTTTCGTCTCCGTTACGAGGATAGGCAACCAAATAGACTTCTGACTCCGTCCCGGTGGCAAAGGCCGTGGTGGCGCCAACGCCCACCAAAATGGAAAAGCCCATCAGTATTGCCATGAACATGGACATCCTTTTCTTGAACTTACTCTTTTTCATCGATTTAAATCCTCCTCTTGAAAATAGAATGGAGGACGTCGTTTTTACGCGACGCCCTCCGGCTTGCCTTGGTTCTTTTTTAAGCGTATCCGATATAGATGTTGTATTCTCCGTCCCCAATGGACTCCGCCCAGATCCACACATCCGTGATATCCTCGTCTCTGGCGTAGCGGTTCAGCATTCCCTGAAGGTCCCTCTCCAGATAGATACTGTGGGCTCCCGCTGTGATGGGGTTATCCCAGCAGTCCACCGCCGAGCTTTCAAGCCGCAATCCGATACTCTGCGCATAGCTCTGGGCGTAGGAGATCCAGTACCCGATATCGAACGCTGGGGCGGTCGGTTCTTCTACCGCGGGGGGCTCTGTGGGCTGCTGTGTGGCTGGTGGCGGCGTCGGCCGCGGCGGTTCCGTCGCAACCGGCGGTTCCGTCGGTGGTTCCGTCGGCGGTTCCGTTTGCTTCGGTGATTCCGCCGGGGGGTCCGTTTGCTTTGGCGGCTCCGTTACGACCGGCTCGGTCACAGGTGGCTCGGTCATAGGCGGTTCCCTTTCCACTGGCGCGGGTTCTTTGGTTTCCTGGGGTTCCTGCGGTGCTGGGGGTGTTGTTGTCTCGATTGGCGCCACGGTCGCTTCCGCTGTACTTTTGGTCGCACTGGTTTCAGTGGTGCGCAGGGTATGCTGATTTCCTGTGTTGGGTTCCGCCTTTCCCCACTCCGCAAAGGCGAGGATCGCCGCTGTCAGCAGCAGAACTTGGATGATTTTCTTCATAACTCGTTCTCCTCCGGTTTTGTTTTTCGGCCTCGCGGCTCTTATCTATCAACATACCGACTAAGCCGAAAAAGTCCAGAGAGAATCGGTGGAAACTAAAAAGTTATCAGAAAAGTCACATACTCTGCCCGAAAGCGGGGGCTTCCTCCTCGTCCGGCTCCGCCATGTCCTGTGCCTCGTCTTCCTCCACACGCAGACGCTGCTCGTAGGCCGACAGCACGGCGCTGTTCAGTTCTGTCCGGGCCTCCGCCGTGATGGGGTGGAAGACGTCCTCGTACTTGGTCGTGCCGTCCTTCTGATAGCCGCGCTGGGGCATCTGCACAAACAGACCCTTTTGGGAATCCACCACACGGATGCCGTGGATGGCGAACGCCCTGCCGATGTTGGCGCTGGCGTATGCCCTGACTTTGGAATCCGCCCGGTCTACCATCCGGTCGATGCGGACGGTTACCGTCGGAAGGTCCTGACGGTTTTGCTCGGACGTGGTTCTGGCGCTTTTCTTGGTTTGCATTTTCTTTTCCTCCTCGTATAATAAATTTCAAAGTTAACAATCAAGTATCAGCAGGTTTTAAGATGCCCGTGATACAATAGCT
>CANQXH010000103.1 GCA_947627745.1 uncultured Oscillospiraceae bacterium | reverse complement strand
CCCGTAGAGGTACTCGGCGATCCGGTAGTCGCAGAAGGGCACCCGGACCTCCAGCCCATGGTACATGCTCATCCGGTCCTTCCGGTCCAGCAGGGTCTGCATGAACCAGCGGTAGTTCAGGTTGACCATCTGCTTCATTCGGGTCTCCTGGGGCGAGGTCCCCGGGAGAATGTCGCTTTCTCGGATGGTTTGCAGGTAGCGGGAACGGACATAGTCCTCCCCGTCAATTTGGGCGGCAAGCTGGGGGTGGAGAAAATGGACCCGCCGCTTGGTATTCTGGGCCCAGGGGAAGCCGTCGACGTCCCGGACCTCCGGGTCCCGGTACCAGGGATAGCCGCCGAATATCTCGTCGGCGCACTCCCCGGAGAGGGCCACCTTCACTTCCTTCCGGATGTCCCCGCAGAACACCAGCAGAGAAAAGTCCACGTCCGCCATTCCCGGCAGGTCCCTGGCCCGGGTAGCGTCCTCTAAGGCACCCACCAGGTCCTCCGGGGACTCCACGGTGTAATTACTCTCCCGGCCCAGGGCCCGCTCCATGAGATGGATGTAGTGCCCGTCGGAATTGGGCTGGAATTTTCCGGGGGTGAAATACCGGTCGTTGTCCACATAGTCCACGGAGAAGGTGGGCAGCCGCTCCCCTGTCCGGGCCTTCTCCCGGGCGCAGATGGCGCTGATCAGGCTGGAATCCAGCCCCCCGGAGAGGAAGGTCCCAATGGGCACGTCAGAGACCATCTGCCGCTTCACCGCGTCCAGCACCAGGCTCCGAACATGCTCGGAAGTTTCCGGGAAGGACTCGGTGTGCGCCCGATCCTTCAGGCGGAAATATTGGTGGGTAGTCAGCTTTTGGTTTACATAATATGCATAATCCCCCGGCTCCAGCTCCTCCATTCCCCGGAAAACGCCGCACCCCGGCGTCCTGCCGGGGCCCAGAAGCAGCACCTCCGCCGCTCCCTGGGCGTCCAGCTCCGGCCGGACGGTGGGATAGGCCAGGATGGTCTTGATCTCCGAGGCGAACAGCAGCCCGCCCTGGTGGCGTTTCAAAAACAGGGGCTTTACTCCCATCCGGTCCCGGGCCAGGAACAGCCGCCGCGGCTCCTCCTCCCACACCGCGAAGGCAAAAATGCCGTTGAACCGCTCCAGGCAGTCCTCTCCCCACTGGAGATAGGCCCGGAGGACCACTTCGGTGTCGGAGTGGGTGAAAAAGGGATGGCCCAGCCGTTCCAAGTCCCGGCGCAGCTCATAGGTGTTGTACAGTTCCCCGTTATAAACAATGACGGCGTGACGGTCGTCCCAGAAAACCCCCATGGGCTGCCTGCCTCCCGCGGGATCGATAATGGCCAGGCGGGTGTGGAGCAGGGTGCAGGGCCCCTGGGAGTAGATTCCCTGGCCGTCCGGACCCCGCCGCGCCATGGTTTTGAGCATATTCTCACTGGTCTGCTCCGACACTTCCAGGCCCACGGCTCCGGCAATCGCGCACATAAAATCATCCTTTCCCATTTGATCACCCTGTATTTTATTCGGTGGGAGAAAAAGGTGTGCATGAAAGCGCCCGGGCCGGTCATACTAGGATCGGTGATGAAAATGAAAGACAACAAGGCATTACTATCCTCGATCCACTCCACCACCCAGATGGGTCAGGTGGGCATCCGAAGCGTCCTCAACGCCTCCCTGCGGCCCGGTCTGCGGAAGGCGCTGGAAAGCCAGCTCCGGGAGTACGACACCATCGAGCGGGAGGCCCAGGCCATTGCCACCGCCCGGGGCTGGGAGCTGCGGGACGTGGAACCGGCGGTGAAGGGCATGGCCAATATGATGGTCCGAGCCCGAATCGCCAGCGGAAACACCGATTCCAAGGTGGCGGCCATGATGATCCAGGGCAATACCCGGGGCATGATCGTAGGGCTGAAGGATCTGCACCAGTTCAACGGGGCCGATCCCCAGGTCAGTGTGTTGTCCCAGCGGCTCCTGGACTGTGAGAACGCCAACATTCGGCAGATGCAGTCCTTCCTCTAAGCGGTAAGGCAGGGGGTCTCCCCTGCCTTGCCGCTTTTTGCACACGACCGGCCCCTTCGGCATAACATAGGGATGTGAATTTGAAAGGAGGGACTCCTTTTTGGCAATCGGGAGAATTCAAGTCCACGCGTTCGCCAGCAAAGCCCAGATCCCCCTGCGGGATGTGGCGGTCGCCATCGTGGGGATAGATGGATCGGTGATCTCACTGGGGCTGACCAACCGCAGCGGCCTGCTGGACGCGCCGGTGGAGGTGGTGGTGCCGGAAGCCGCCGCCAGCCAGTCTCCGGACACCGGGATCGTGCCCTATACCCGGGTCAACATCTACGCCCGGCTGGAAAACTTCGAGCAGATCGAGGCCAACGACGTCCAGGTCTTCCCAGAGATCACGACCCTGCAGGAATTGGAGATGGTGCCGCTGTCCGAGCTGCCGGATCTGTGGAACCAAAGTGAGATCTACAACACCCCGTCGCAAAATTTGTAAGGAGGTGGCCTATGCCCCCCGTTGTCCCCTACATACCCCAGAATATCACCGTCCACCTGGGCGCGCCAACAGCCAGCGCCGCCAATGTGACGGTGTCCTTCGTAGACTATGTAAAAAACGTGGCCTCCAGCGAGATCTACCCCACCTGGGGCGAAAGCGCTCTCCGGGCCAACATCCTGGCCATCGTCTCCTACGCCCTGAACCGGGTCTACACCGAGTTCTACCGCAGCCGGGGCTATGACTTTGAGATCACCAACTCCACCGCCTATGACCAGGCCTACGTTTACGGCAGAAGCTACTTTGAGAACATCTCCCGGCTGGTGGATGAGCTGTTCAACGACTACCTGCGGCGGCCCGGGTTTTTGGAGCCCCTCGCCGCCAAGTTCTGCAACGGAACCACCGTCACCTGCGAGGGAATGAGCCAGTGGGGAAGCCAAAATCTGGCCCAGCAGGGATACAACTCCGTTCAGATCCTCCGCAGCTACTACGGAAACGTGGAGATCGTCTCCAACGCCCCCATTCGAGGCGTGGTCTCCTCCTACCCCGGCACGCCCCTGCGGGTCGGCTCCTCCGGGCCAAACGTGGTGGTGATGCAGGTGGCGCTGAACCGCATCTCCCAAAACTACCCCGCCATTCCCAAGCTTGCCAGCGTGGACGGCATCTTCGGCAGCCGTACCCAGGCGTCAGTGCAGGCCTTCCAGCGGATCTTTGGACTGGCGCCGGACGGGATCATCGGGCCCGCCACCTGGTACAGCATCATCCGGCTCTACACCGGCGTGACCATGCTCTCCGAGCTGCGGAGCCAGGGGCAGCAGTTCTATTCCATCAACTGGTCGCCGCCCGGCGCTTTGCAGCAGGGCAGCACCGGGGAAAAGGTGCGGCAGCTTCAATATATGCTTTCCGTTCTGTCCAGCTACATTCCCAATATCCCGCCCCTGGCGGTGGACGGCATTTTCGGCTCCGGCACCCGGGCGTCGGTTCTGGCGGCGCAGCGGCGGTTCGGTCTGCCGGAGACGGGGGTCGTGGACAATGTCACCTGGGACGAGATCTACGACCAGTACTCCGGCATTGAAAACACCAGCCTCCGCAGCCGGGAGACCTTCCCCGAGTCCCTGTCCTCCACTTCCGCGGCGCCGGTCATGGCATCCGGGGGAGCGGCTCAGGTGGTCCAGGCGGGGAATTTCTCCGCCAGCAATCGGGCGCCGGCCCGGAGAACGCCCTCCGGGCACAACAGCGGGCAGGTGCGGTACAACCGGACCTCCACCTTTACCCAGTTCCCAGGGCGGGATCTTTGCATGGGCGTTCAGGATCCGGTGCGTTTGGAGGTGGTACGATGAGACCGGAAGATTCCTTTGTGGGCCAGCCGGTGCGGAGCTTGCAGACCATGCTCCGGGTACTGGCAAAAGACGATCCCCATCTACCCATGGTGGTGCCCGACGGCATCTACGGGCCGGAAACCATGCAGGCGGTCTCCGCCTTCCAGCGCCGGTGCGGTCTGCCCGCCACCGGTGTAGTGGATCAGGCCACCTGGGAGAAGATCGTCCATGACTACGACCATGCGGAGGTACGGCAGAATCCCGCCGCACCGGTACAAGTCACCATGGACGCCGGCAAGGTATTTAAAGCTGGAGAATCCAGTCCCTACCTCTATCTGCTCCAGAGCATGCTCAAGGTGCTGTCCCAGGAGTACGCCAACCTGGAGGAACCACCCTACACCGGCTGTATGGACCCGGGCACCTCCGAGGCCCTGGCTGCCTTCCAGCTTTTAGCGGGCCTGCCTCCCACCGGAGAGCTGGACAAAGTCACCTGGAAATATCTGGCAAACCACTTCACCCAGGCGGCGGACCGAATTTCCAGAAGCTGCTGAAAAACCGGGATCTCCCGGAAAAACCGGCGGACCGCGGCGTTACGCGGTCCGCCGGTTTTGTCACGCCAGGCGGTTTGGTGGAAAACCTTCGGAAAAAATATGCGCGTTTTGGCAGATTTGACTTGATTTACCGGTTCAATCAGTATATAATAAGAATAAGTATGGCTCTGCCTACTTCGGAGGAAAAGACATGCGAATCAATAACTGGAAAAAAGAGGTATGGACGATCCCCAATCTCCTGAGCCTGTTCCGTCTGGCGCTGATCCCGGTGTATGTGGCGATCTATCTCAACGCAGAAACGCCTGCCCATCACTTTCTGTCCGCCGCCATTTTGGCGGTGTCCTGCCTGACGGACATGATCGACGGAAAAATCGCCCGAAAATACAATATGATCTCTACCCTGGGCAAGATCCTGGACCCGGTAGCGGACAAGGCCACCCAGTTCACCCTGATCATCTGCCTGGCGGTGAAGTACCCGGTGCTGTGGTATCTGATGGCCCTGTTCGTGGTGAAGGAGGGCTTCCAGCTCATCGCCGGGAGCATCAGCCTGAGCAAGGGCCGGATGCTGGACGGGGCCCTGCTCACAGGCAAGATCTGCACCACCATCCTGTTTATCAGCCTGATCTTCCTGGTGCTGGTGCCTCAGATGGCGGAGAAAACCGTGACCATTATCGCCATTGTGGACAGTTTGTTTATGCTGGTCGCCTTCGGGGACTATCTCATCGCCTACTTCTGGAAGGGCGCGGACAAGATCCACGATTTAAAACAGGAAGAGTAAATCGAAAAAATACGCGGCGGCCAAAATGGCCGCCGCTTTGGTATGTTTGTTGAGCGTTCAGATCGGGCCTGTCACAGGTACGCCGTCGGCTTATCCGCAGAATTTCCACGGCATCGGTTTTCCCCGCCCCATCTGTATCTCTGAAGATAGTATACCACAGATTTGGGAAAAGTGGTGAACTTTTTTTGAATTATCTCTGAAAAATTTGTAGAAAATGATTATCCCAACTTGATCATTTTGCACAGCACCCGGTAGCCAAACAGGCAGAAGGAGCCCCGCAGCTTCCAGGGCATCCAATAGACGAAGATGGGCAGACCCTTGGTACGCAGATATTTGTACAGCTTCGGATCGTTTTCCTTGATGTGTTCCCACAGCTCCTCGTAGGCCTGCTTCCGCTCCGGCGCGTCCCCGCCGCTGCAGCAGAACATGATGGTATTCATCATGATGGCCCCCAGGCAGTGGAGCATATAGTTCCGGAGGCCGGATTCGTAGGTCATGATCTGGTCGTAGGAGTAGGCGTCCAGCATCCGGCGCATCACCCGGATCTGCTGATCATAACGAGTGATAATATTTTTTTCTGTTACGGACTGGTCTCCCCGGCCAATGAAATAGTGGTACAGGTCCACGTCCAGGTAGTAGAGCTTCTTGGCGTGGGGCAGCGGGTAGTAGGCGAACAGGTTGTCCACATAGAAGGTGTGTTCCGGCAGATCCACCCCGCAATCCCGCAGCAGCTGGGTCTTGTACATGACGCTGTGCATCAGCAGCACCTGAGCGCCATAGAAGGGCTTGACCTCGCTCCAGGTAAACAGCCGCCCCACGGGGAAGTGGGACCGCCACTCTCGGACGAACTGGGTTTGGTCCTGGGCGTGGTCATAAATGAAATTGGTGAAGTAAAGATCGGCCTCGATGCCCTTGGACACATGGCCCCGGACGGTGTCCAGCAGGGCCTTCAGGGCCTTCTCGTCCACCCAGTCATCGGAATCAATGACCTTGTAATAGAGGCCGGTAGCTTCCTTCAGGCCCCGGTTGACGCCGGAGCCGTGCCCGCCGTTGGGCTTGTGAATGGCCCGGACGATGGTGGGATATCGCTCGGCAAAGCTGTCGGCAACGGCGGCGGTATTGTCCTTGGAGCCGTCGTTGATGATGAGAATCTCCACTTCCTCCCCGCCGGTCAGCAGGGTCTCCACCGCGTGGTGGAGGTAATCCTGGGAATTATAGCTGGGAATGGCGAAGCTGATGAGTTTCATAAGGGGCGGTCACATCCTTTC
>CANQXH010000102.1 GCA_947627745.1 uncultured Oscillospiraceae bacterium | reverse complement strand
GTTGTGGTGACTTTATTCTAACAAACTCAATCGCCTTTTTCTAGACTTTCGGTCTCACATCAATTGTAACGCTACATTTGTCGTCACTTCATGCGGCAAATACCGCTTGCGTTTCTTGCTCTCCTGTGCTACAATACTCATGGCGATTGAGTCCTTTCGTTAGAGTGTGGTTGTGGTGACTTTATTCTAACAAACTCAATCGCCTTTTTCTAGACTTTCGGTCTCACATCAATTGTAACGCTACAATTTTTTCATGCGTTTCGGTGCTGCCGATATTGAAATATTGGCTTTAACGTGCTATAATTTACCGTGTATAGCTGTATTCAAAAACATACCGACCTACATGGGTATGACAAAATGATTATTCCGCGATTTCCTATGAAACCAGCCCCAGCCGGTCCAGGGTGCGGGCGTGTTCCGCGCCGGTAGAGATCAGGTAAATGCGGGTCGTCTCCATGGAGCTGTGCCCTAAGACATCGGACAGCTTCGCGATATCCCGGGTGACCTTGTAAAAGGTTCGCGCAAACAGGTGCCGCAGGTTGTGGGGGAACACTTTCGTTTTCTCGACGCCTGCCTTGTCGCACAGGGCTTTCATCTCCGCCCAAATCTGCCGTCTCGTCAGCCCCTTTCCGCTTCCGGTGAGAAAGATCTCGCCGGAGGCGATTTTGTTTTTCTTCGCGTATTTGAGGAGCTTCCGGCAGAGCTTGCCGGGGAGCAGGATGGTGCGCACCTTCCCTTTTAGGGAGATATCTGCCCGGCCCGCTCTGGCTGCCTCCACGGTGATATACTTCACTTCGGACACCCGGATTCCCGTGCCGCAGATCGTCTCCATCAACAGGGCAAGACGCGGCTTCTTTTGCGCCGCGGCGATCAGCCGGTCGTACTCCTCCCTCGTCAGCTCCCGGGACTGCTCCCGAAACAGCCTGCGCTGAAGCCGCAGGGCTTTTACCCGGCAGTTTTCCAGGCCGAGGAAGCGCAGCAGGGCGTTTACCGCCGCCACCATGGAATTGACCGTGACCGGGGCGTATCCCTCGTTTACCAGACTGTCCCGCCACGCGGCAACCGCCTCTTTTGTTATGGGGTTATCCCCCATGCGGGCCGCAAAGCCCGCCGCGTCCCGCAGGTACTTTTCCACGGTGCCCCCGCTTTTTTCCTCGCTCCGAAGATAGGCGGCAAACCGCTGTAAATCCTCCCGCTTGATCCTGTTTTCCATAATAGCCTCCTGTAAAATAATAGTTATATTTTACCCGGAGTACCGCGGAATTAGCTAAAAAATATGGGCAACCCCGGTATGGGATCGCCCATTCACAGTATAAAGGATTTTCCGTCCACGGGTCGTTCGGCAAAGCCGGTATTACTTGATCAGCTTTTCGCGCTGCTCATCGTCTACAATAAATGAAGGATCAAAAAACGCCTTTATGGAAATACCAGGGTCAGTATCAGGAACATACAGATGGCCTGTTTTATCATGTTCTTCATTTCCTTATCTCTCCTTTTCGTTTCATGGCTTCCGTAGGCGAATCTACAGCTATTATACTACGGATCTTATACGAACGCAACCCGAAATAAACGAATTGAAAGGGACTGGATAGGAAAACGCCTTGCGGTCAGTCCCGCAAGGCGTTTTATGGTGATCGATTTACCGGTTTGCGCGTTTTTCTTTTTGGCTGCCAATAAAAATGCCGATCATGGCTAGCCCTGACGCAACCATAAGCCCAATATAGAGAACAATGCTACTGCTGTCTCCCGTTTTCGGTACCGAAGAATCGGCGGGCGTTTCGCCGCTCGGCGCCGGCTGATCCGCCTTTGGTTCCTCACGATCGGGCGGCTTAACCGTTGGCCCTGCCGTGGGGATTGCCACCGCCTCTTTTTGATAACCGCAGACAGAGCATTTTTCGTATTTTGTGGATGTTTCTTTATCC
Organism: uncultured Oscillospiraceae bacterium; assembly: GCA_947627745.1. Classification (GTDB taxonomy): domain Bacteria; phylum Bacillota; class Clostridia; order Oscillospirales; family Oscillospiraceae; genus Faecousia. The sequence continues at coordinate 4,655 of CANQXH010000102.1, read as the reverse complement.
ACTACCCATGAAAAAGTATGGGCTTCTTTTTCCGTGATTTCACCGCATTCGCACGCGCGCCAGTGGCTGTTCTCGTCCGATTTCCATTCCGTGCCGTAGTTGTGGACATGTTCTAATAAAGGAATTGCTTCCGTTTCCTGATAGCCGCATATGGTGCAGGACCTTTCTTTTAAGCCTTCCGCCGTTTCAGTAGCTTCCTTCGTCACTACCCAATCCCCGTAAGTATGGGCGGCCTCTTCTCTCCCGCCATCATTATGGACGCACACGCGCCAATGGGTCGCGGAATCAGATTCCCACGCCGCGGGAAAAATATGGTGTTTTTCCGGCTGGTTCCCAGAAACGGCTGGGATGGCGTCCGGTGAATCGCAAGGGACAAGGATCGTCCCGCCATTCACAATAGACGCGCCGATTCCCAAGCTTACGGTAACGTCTTCCTCCAGGGTAAGCGTAACGTCTTCCGGAACCGTAAGGGTGCTGCCATCGGGAACTTTCCAATCGGTCGTCAGGGTGTAATCGGTTGGGAAGGAAGTGGCGCCGCCCTCAGTACGGATATAGCCCTGAAAATCCGCCTCTTCTCCAAGATTCAAGCTGATCTCTTTGGCCCGAAGGAGATTCCGATTGCTGTCCGCAATCATTTTAACGTTCCCTTCTACCGTGATGGCGCCGTCTCCGGTGCCGTTTTCTATTATAATGCCGGCAGCGCTTTCTACTGTAATCGTCGAATCCTTAATGGACACATCTCCGTCGCTCTTAACGAAAACCCCCCAGGAGGCGCTCTTTAAGGTAATCTCACTGTTGACAAAGAAAACGCCGTAGTCCTCATGGCCCACTCCCGCGGAAAAAATGCTGTAGCTCCCATTGCCGTCGCAGACCACAGTACTGTCGGAAACCTCGACCCTCCCGTTGGCGTAAATAGCTCCGAAGGCAGCACCTGTCGCGTCGGATACGGAAATATCGACGGTCGCTCCATTTTTAATGGTTAAGTTTCCATGCAAAATAAGCCCGTCTTTGTTCGTCCCGCTCAGCGAAATTCCGTCTAATGTCGCGTTGTTTATGCTCCCGCCGGACAAATAATCGCAATTGGACACAGACAGGGAGCCGCCGCCTGTAATGGTAAGCATTTCCGCCAAGCTAGGCCCTTTAGATTGGTCGATACCGATGCGGAAATTTTCAATCTTGTTTTCCCCGATTAGTACAATCGTTGCGCTCCCTTTTGGAAGGGTAATTCCTTTGTTTTTCCCATTGCCAACAAGATGAAGGTTCGTGAGCGTAAGCGTATTGGTATCCGCATCCCAACTATATCCTTCTCCATCTGTGTAATTTTCCGCCGTCACATCAATGCCCTGTTCTTGTACCGAAAACGCTTCTTCAGCAAACACTGTCGCCGGCAGCAAGCCCATGACAAGGCATAAGGCTAACAGCAGGGTCAAAATTTTAGTGTTCATTTTTACTACACCCCGTATACAATATTTGCAGACGGTTTTATGTGCGTCCGCTTCGTTCACTTTAAAACTTATCTTTATGGCATTTTAGTCCAAGGGCTTCATGATCGGGAATACTGGGCCGCGCTTTTCTGCGGCTGTGGGCGCGGCTTTTCCGGGGTCTGCGGGCCTGTCGCTGTATTCTAAAAAGTATTCATATATGAATACTTTTCGCCCACAATAATATCATATTACTGTTTCAAAGTCAATGCTAAAATTGGTATGGAACAGTATTTTTCGGTGGAAAGGATCATAGATATGGCGGATAATGACCGGCTTCAGATAAAAATACGCGGTGAGGACGGAAATCAGGTTTTCAGCGTCCGTGCTCCCGTCGGCCTCATAGCCCGTATAGATAAGATTGCGGCGGCGTCCGGCCGATCGCGTAATGAGGTAGTCTGTTTATTACTTGAATACGCTGTTGATAGATGTGATATTGTGAAATGAAATAGAAAAAGGCCGCCGGGCCCCGGATAACAGAGGGTCGGCGGTCTTGGTCTGTCGCAGCCTTTATTTTGTCTGCGGCGGGGATTTCCCGCCTGTCTCCCGGTGATCTGTTCGCGAAATGTTCGCATTGTTCGCAATTTTGCGTCCTGTCGCCGGGGCCAATTTTCCAAGTGTTGGCGCGGAAGTCTCCTCCGTGCCTTAATTTGCGGGGCTTTTTGCTGGTGTGTCTCATTGTCATACAGGCGAAAAAGCCTCATTTATCAGTCCAGGGGTTTCATCGTGGGGAACAGCAGCACGTCCCGGATGGAGGGGCTGTCGGTCAGGAGCATGACCAGCCGGTCCACGCCGAAGCCCAGGCCGCCGGTGGGGGGCAGGCCGTACTCCAGGGCGGTGACGTAGTCATAGTCCACCTGGGCGCGGCTGGCAGGGTCGATGCTCTTGCGCTGGGCCACCTGCTTTTCAAACCGGGCCCGCTGGTCGATGGGATCGTTGAGCTCGGAGAAGGCGTTGCCCATCTCCGTGGCGTTGATGAAATACTCGAACCGCTCGGTATAGGTCGGGTTGCTGGGCTTCCGCTTGGCAAGGGGGCTGGTCTCCACCGGGTAGTCATAGATAAAGGTGGGCTGGATCAGCTTCTCCTCTACAAAGGCGTCGAAAAACTCCGCCAGAATGGCGCCCTTGGTAGGCACCTCCGGCAATTGGACCTGATGGGCCTTGGCCAGGGCCACGGCCTCGTCGTCGCTTCGCACCTGGTCGAAGTCCACGCCGGAATACCTCTTCACCGCCTCCACCATGGTCATCCGCTCCCAGTGGGACAGGTCGATCTCCTGGCCCTGGTAGGTGATTTGCAGGGTGCCGCAGACCTTCTGGGCCACGGTCTTCATCAGCTCCTCCACCAGATCCATCATGCCGTGGTAGTCGGTATAGGCCTGGTAGAGCTCGATGGAGGTGAACTCCGGATTGTGCTTGGGATCCATGCCCTCGTTGCGGAAGATCCGGCCCACCTCGTAGACCCGGTCCATGCCCCCCACCACCAGCCGCTTCAGATACAGCTCCGTCTCGATGCGCAGAACCATATCCATGTCCAGGGTATTGTGATGGGTCACGAAGGGCCGGGCGGAAGCGCCGATCTCAAAGGGGGTCAAAATGGGGGTATCCACCTCCAGGAAGCCCCTCCCGTCCAGGAAGGACCGAAGCTCCCGCAGGATCTGGCTGCGCTTGGCGAAGGTCTCCTTCACCTCGGGGTTGACGATCAGATCCACATACCGCTGGCGGTAGCGGATCTCCCGGTCAGTCAGGCCGTGAAATTTTTCCGGCAGGGGCAGCAGGGACTTGCTCAGCAGGGTGGCCTCCTGCACCCGCAGGGAGATCTCCCCCCGCTGGGTGCGGAAGACCGGACCGGTCACGCCCACGATGTCCCCGATGTCGTACTTTTTGAACCGCTGGAAGGAGGTCTCCTCCATCTCGTCGATCTTCACATAGAGCTGGATCCGGCCGGCGTTGTCCTGCAAATCGCAGAAAAGCACCTTGCCCATGCCCCGCTTGCTCATGATCCGGCCTGCCAGGGAGAAGGTCTGTCCCTCCAAATCGTCAAAATGCTCCTTGATATGGGTGGAGGTGGCGTTCACGTCGAATTTTGTCTGAAGAAACGGGTCCATTCCCTCAGCGCGGAGGGCCTCCAGCTTCTCCCGGCGGACCTTCATCTGGTCTGCAAGGGGCAGCTCGGACTGGGGCGTAAACTTTGCCATGGCTCAGCCCTCGCGGGTGACGGAAAGGACCTTCATATCAAAGGCCCCGGAGGGGGCGTTGACGGTGAAGGTCTCCCCCACTGCCTTGCCCACGATGGCCCGGCCGAAGGGAGAATCGTCGGACAGCTTGTGTTCCATGGGATTGGCCTCCTGGGAGCCGGTGATCCGATACTCGGTCTCGATCCCCGTTTCCATGTCCAGGACCATTACGGTGCAGCCCAGGCCCACCCGTCCGTTGGCCTCGTTCTCGTCCTCGATGATCACGGCGTGAGACAGAATGTCCTCGATCTCCGCGATCCGGCCATAGAGCTTGGCCTGCTCGTTTTTCGCGGCGTCGTATTCGGAGTTTTCGGACAGGTCGCCGTAGGACCGGGCCTCGGCGATCATGGCGGCGACCTCCCGCTCCCGGGTGGTCTTGAGGTAGTTCAGTTCCTTTTCCAAATCCGCCAGACGCAGACTGGTGATCTTATATTCCTTTGCCATAGTGGGCGCCTCCATACATTTTATAGATTGATAGCTTCCACATTATAGTGGATTTTTGCCGGGCAGTCAAGGGATTTTCCAATATTTCCGGCTATTTCAGCGCGTCGATGGCGGCCTGGATCTGTGGATCCTCCTCTGTCGGGAGGGTGCCCTGGGCAATCAGGGCGGCGGTATCGGCGTCCACCTCTGCCACTACGTCGGGGACCAGGCCCCCTGCCTCCGCCAGACTCACCCCGCCGGGGGTGAAATACTTGCCCACGGACAGGCCAATGGCGGAGCCGTCGGCAAAGGCATAGGTCCGCTGGAAATAGCCCTTGCCGCAGGTGGGCTGCCCCACCACCACGGCGGCGTCGTACTCGGACAGCACGGCGGCAAAAAATTCAGCGGCGGAATAGGATTCCCCGTTCACCAGCACCGCCATGGGCACGTCCACGCATTTCGCGTCCGAGGTATACACCTCCTCCTGGCCGGTGTACTCCACACTGCGGAACACCGG
>CANQXH010000101.1 GCA_947627745.1 uncultured Oscillospiraceae bacterium | reverse complement strand
CGGAGGTCTTCCGGCAGGCAGGACATCAGCGTGTTTGCCACAGGATCCGTGGCGGCAGACGCCCCCGCGTCTCCGTCCTCGGTATCCGTTGAGCCAAGAACGGCATAACGCATATGACTGGACTTCCATCCGCCCTCGTTGGACACCCGAAGAAATCCAAGCCGTAAGCGCGGCGATGGTTGCCGCCGGTCAACCCAGCTATGAGGAATTTACCGCCGAAGTCGAGGCCGCTCAGGCGGCCAAGGTGCGGATAGACGCATTTGCCAAGGAACAGGCGGACGGCGTTCACTTCTGCCCCAGGTGCGGGCGTTTCTCCGTCAAAGACCGGCTCCATACTAACGCCCTCAGCCGATACGTAGACGTGTATATCTGTGACGAATGCGGAATGGACGAGGCCATAAGGGCCATGGCTGATGAGCCCCTCCCCCTCCGGGAGTGGGCCGTCGCCAAGGGACGGCCGGAAGGAGGCAGTAAGGCATGACCCACGAATGGAGACCCCTTGACCTGCGCCGGGCGGACAGCCGCCCCCGGGACGGCGAGCTGGTGGCGCTGAAGCTCATGCCCGCCGGCTCCCGCGCGCGGTCCTTCGATAGAACGCAGTATGACATCGGCTTTTTCCGGCCGGACGGTATGACCAAAAGCCCCAAGCTTTGGTGGCTCGGCGCACACGGAGTAGATGACCCGATCCGCATGAAGAAGCACATGCACTTGTTGCACTCGGTATTCTTTTCCGGGTCACACTCATAGAAGATGACCCGCTCCCCGGTGTCTGCCCATACCAGATAGTTGCCGTTGGCGATGATTTCTTCGATTTTGTCTGATGACGTGAACTTTGCCTCGAATACAACTGTGCGGCCACCCTTGATAGTTCCCTTGTAGTCCGGCTGGGCTTTTTTCTCGAAGCAGGCTATAAACTTGCCGTTATCCAGCCTACGCAGTATGCGCATCGGCTCCGGGGTTTTTTCCACCAGGGCCATGCCTGTGTGCTGGTAGTATTCAAAGCTTCTGGCCAGACGGTCCTCAAACCGCTTGCCCATGGCCCTTACCAGTTTTCCAAGGTACTGTTTGCGGGGGTCTTTTTTACCGGCCATCCTTTCGCCCCCTTTCCTGCCTGGCGAACTCCCGTTCAAGGTAGTTGCCGGCAAATACGAGAGCGCCAGCCACGGCCACGATTGCCGTCAGGACGATAAACCCGCCCCGGATCTCGGCGAGCCCGTCAGCAAGGAGCGCGCCTCCAAACATCAGTGCAAGGGCGGCTCCGTAGATAATGTCCAGAATTGTTTGCTTCTTCAATTTGTACCTCCTTGCTTCGGGCCAATCGCCAGAATATTCTGCTCTGCGGTGGGGAGCGCCCTACGGCTTTTGACGATTTGCCAGTAGGCTTCCCGGAAGCCCGGATAGTTGTACGCCTGGAACTCCGATTTGGTGCCGTCGCCAAGAGTATGCAGCTCCTTGATTATCAGCTTGTCTGGGCCTCCCATTCTTTCAATCGCCGCCTTGCTTTTTGGCGTGGCATTCGCGTAGACGGCTTCCAGCGGCTTCCCGATGTTTATGAGCAGGCGGATGAAGTTCCACTCCACGGCCAAGGAGAACGAGGCCACATCAATCCCGCTCTGCGTTTGTCGTATTTGGGGTAAAGCTTCTGAATGACTTCAACCATGTCCTTGGCGGGAATCTGCCGGGACAGGCGGAGCTCTCGGAGTCCGTCAGCCACTCGTGTCACCCCCTGGCTTGACATTTTGCTGTGACGCTGATAAACTGGAATTGGGTCTTTGTGCCTGAGGTTGTCCCGTCTGCACCGGGGCAGCCTCTTTTTTGCTTTTGCAGTCGCACCGCTCCCCGGGGTCAAGGTGCGACCCGCAATCAGGACAAACACGGTACTGCATAGGCCCTCCTTTCACAGCGTAGACAGTTGCCGCCAGAACGCCGGGGCCATGGTGATAATCCTGTACCCAGCGGCTTCAAGGTCAGTGGAACGGTCATAGCTCTCAACGTCCTGGGCGTGCCGCGTAACAGCGTTTGCCAGACCGTAAAGGGAGAGGTCGCCGCCGCTGATCAGGTGACCGAGGATGCCTTTGCCCTCGTCCTCGGTGAAGCCGTATTCCTTGGCGGTCAGCTCCACCACCTGCGGAACGGTGGCCGCGTTCAGTTTGGCGTCGGTGGCCTCGCGCATCTTGCCGACGAGCCGCTCGAAGTGAGCCTGGCTGACGGCGGCCCGTACAGAGTCCTCCAGCTTCATAAGGAAAGCCCTATCGTCCGCCTGGATTGTCTCGTCTCGGTAAATGCCGAAGTCATCATCCGCCGTGTTCGTCCTGCCGACGTGGTACTTCCGAACGGCGTTATCCTGGGCAATCATCCCGTTTGAGCATACCAGCCGATAGACCAAGGGGCTCACGTTGACACTTCCCATGCCAACCTCGGAATTGGTGATGACCACTCCGGCCTGGACGACATCGCCTTTGCGGATCTCTGCTGTCGTCCGCGGATCCACGACCTTGATGTACATTCTGCTGTCCGTCAGCTCACAGCTCTCGACTGTGGCGCCGGCGAGACCCGCAATGATGGGCAGGACGGCGGTGGCAATCTCATAGTTGTCGATGCGCCGGTAGCGTTCTGACAGGAAAGCCCGCGCGACTCCATCCATAGTGCGAATCATTCGGGAGGTTCCGGGCGTCTGGGAAAGCCAGCCGTTGACGTTCTCCACAAGGAGATCCGGATATGTGCTTCTCATGCGGTCATAGTATGCCGCAGGGATTTTGAGGAACTGGCCGATCTGGCGGTGCGCGATGTCGTTGATACCGTAGGGGACAATGCCCGTTGCCGGTGTCCCGACCTCCAGCGCAGACCGGCCATCCTCAGCTGTCATGCGCATCGCGCCGGTATCAACGATGAAGTCCTTCTTCGCCGTCTTCTGGCGCTCAAGCTCCATGGCAAGCTCCTGAAGTGATTTTCCTGTTTTCATAGATTGGCTCCTTTCATTCGGTGACAGCCTTTGCCGCTCTCATGGCGGCGATACGCGCGTCCAGCGCCTCCCGGCCTCCCGGCTGCCGCAGGATGCCGCGAACCATTTCCAACGTCGCCGCGGCCAGACGGTCCCGAACTTCTCCAGGGATCAATGACGTGTCGATTTTGATTTTGTCCGTAAGCTCGCCCTCGCCCGGAGCCGATATGTACCGCGCTTGGCTCATGTCTTTGCCCTCCTTTCATTGTGTGCAAGGTTGTTCAATTTTCTTGAACTGCCAGGGTAAAAAAATAGGGGTAGATGTCGGTGTCCCCAATTTCAAGCAACGTACAGGCCTTGGATATTTCCGGCTGCTTGAACGGAATTTTGCTATTGAGCTTGAGGGAAAGACTCCGCTCCGACATCCCCATAGCCGTTGCAAACTTAGAGCGCGTCCCAAATTTTTCATTGATACGCCCAGAAAGTTTGCTGTAGTCGTATGCCATATTATCACCTCCGTCCTTGAATATTGGTTCAACGTCGTTGAACTTTGGTAACACTATACCACAGGCATTTTTAAAACGCAATAGAAAATTTCAAAAAGTTTGAACTTTTTTTCTTTTTGTTCTTGAACTTTTGTTCAAGACGTAATATAATGTAGACAGCCGTGTAGAAGGGGGTGGACAGAGTGAAACAGTTTACAACGTCTCAAAGGCTCAAAGAGATTATGAAAGTGCGCGATCTGCGACAAGTGGATATTATTGAGCTCGCAAAACCGTTCTGTAAAAAATACAATGTCAACCTTGGAAAAAATGCGCTGAGCCAGTATGTTTCGGGGAAAGTAGAGCCCGGTCAGGAGCGTCTCACCATTCTCGGCCTTGCCCTTGGAGTGTCGGAAGCCTGGCTTATGGGCTATGATGTTCCTATGGAGAGAAACGTAACGCCCATCGCCGAAAGTGGCGACGGGCGCACGAAAGAATATATAGAGTTGTTCAATATGCTGGATGAGCACCAGCAAGCCCTGGTTATTCACCTGATAAAAGGGCTTTTATCTGAGAAATGATTTTCTCCTGGTCCTCCTGGGACAGTTTTGAAAAAAGCTCGGCAGCCAGCAGGATCCGAAGCTCCTGATGTGCCTGGTTGTCCTCTGCCGCTTCTCTCTGGCTCATCCCCCTCGCTCCTTTCCTTTTGTATTGCCGGCTTGTACCAATTATATCAAGATTTGCCCTCTATGAAAAGAAAAAGATAAATTATAACATTCTACACATTTCGACAATAAAAGGAGGATCCAGTATGGACAATATCACGCTATCCTGCATGAACGGCTTCACCCTGCGTACTGAAGGTGACAATCTGGTCATTGCCACCCGTAAATCTGAGGAGATTATTCCAATCTCAAAGATTCAGTCTTTCACTATGAAGGAGCCAAAGGGTCTTAGCTACGGTCACATCGTTTTCAAGACAGCTCAGGCTGCCACTGCCGGTATCGGCTTAGGGCTTGGCGTAGTCGCGGCTCTTGGATCTGAAAAATCCTTTTTCTACACCAAGAGCGATATGTACACCGCCAGGGATTTGAAAGAGTATATAACTGGTTATGAGAGCCGAAAGTCCGTTCCGTCTTCCGGATCTTCATCAGGGTCCGCCGATGAGCTCCGCGCTCTGAAGTCTCTGCTGGATGACGGAATTATCACTCAGGCTGAATTTGATGCCAAGAAGCGCCAGATTCTCGGCCTTTAATTAGATACCCTATGGATACGGTATCTATACCGTATCCATACCTTATGCATAAGGTATGGATACACGCGCGCACGCGCGCGCACGCGCCTGTACCTGTCCCTGTTACTGTATCTGTAACTGTTTCTGAAATCTGTAACTGTATAATCCGTCTAACGTAGATGTTGTGTAGAAGAAAAGGGGGCTGATGATGTCGAAAAAGAAAAGCAGGCCAGATGGCGCCAAGGCATCTGAGGTCCTCCAGACTGGCGTCATCTATGCCCGGTATAGTAGCCACGCGCAAAAGGACGCCAGCATAGAGCAACAGGTCAAGGAGGCCGAGAGCTACGCCGCCGCAGCCGGCATCCGAATCGTGGAGATTTACGCAGACCGGGCGATTTCCGGAAAGACTGACCGGCGTCCGAACTTTCAGAAAATGATGCGGGACGCCGAAAAAGGTCGGTTCCAGTGTGTGATCGCCTGGAAGTCAAATCGCATGGGCCGGAATATGCTTCTGGCGATGGCAAACGAGGCCCGTCTTCAGGAGCTGGGCATCCGCGTCCTCTATACGGAGGAGGATTTCGACGACACCGCCGCCGGACGCTTTGCCCTCCGCTCCATGATGAACGTCAACCAATTTTACTCTGAGAACATGGCCGAGGACATCCGCCGCGGATTGCGGGACAACGCCGAAAACTGTCGCCTGACTGGCAGCCTCCCCTACGGCTACAAGAAGGGGGAGGACCTTCGATACGAGATAGACGAGGACAAGGCCGCAGTCGTTCGGGAGATCTTCACCCGCGTCGCGTGCGGAGATCCGTTTATTGACCTGGTGAATGACCTTAATGCCAGGGGCATAAAGACCGCCCAGGGAAAGCCATGGAACAAGAACAGCTTCCACGCCATGCTCAAGAACGAGCGGTACCGTGGCGTGTACATCTACGAGGACATCCGAAAAGAGGGCGGCATCCCCCGCATTGTCAGCGATGAGCTCTTTTTCAAAGTTCAGGAGGTGTTGAAGACGAAAAAGAATCCACAAGGCCGGCACCGCACGAACGGTGACTATCTGCTCACCGGCAAGATATATTGCGGGAAGTGCAAAAATCCAATGGTCGGGATCTCCGGCACCAGCAAGACCGGGGCCATGCATTATTACTACACATGCCAGGGGCGCCGCCTTAATAAGACCTGCGACAAAGCCAATGTCCGAAGGGATACCATTGAGGAAGCCGTAGCCAAAGCCATCAGAGATTACATTCTCCAGGATAACGTAATCCAATGGATTGCGGACAGTACGGTGGCTTATAACAAGCGTGCGGAGGAGCAATCCCAAATCTCTTTGCTGGAAAGCGAACTCGCCGAGACAAAGCGCTCAATAAAAAACATCATGGCCGCAATAGAGCAAGGGATCATCACCGATACTACAAAGGCCCGGCTTCTTGAGCTTGAGGGGGAGCAGGCCCAGCTCACTGGTCGCATCGCGGCTGCCCGCGCCGACATCGTAACCGTTTCCCGTGATGTTATAGTAGCCGGCTTGGAAATGTATCGTGACGGTGACGTAAAAGACAAAAAGTATCAGGCAAGGCTCTTTGATACCTTCCTGGTTGCCGTCTATGTGTACGACGATAGCTTCAAAATTGTCTTTAGCTTTTCCGGAAATAAGAACACGATAAGAATTCCTTTCGACACATCAGTCATCGACAGCCCGGAAGACACGGCGGAGGCCAGTGTTCGTATAGAGCCTCTTTCGGTCCACCACAAAAAAACGGCCCTACAGGGGCCGTTTTTTTGTGGTGGAGTGATTGAATCGGAAGGGGAACCCTGATGGTTCCCCTTCCAACCGCCGCCCGGCGGCGGGGTGATTGAATCGGAAGGGGAACCCTGATGGTTCCCCTTCCCATCCCTTCCTTCCGGTCTATCCAAGACTTTCTGTTACTTCCCTATCCGAGCTTTCTATAGATTAGGAGCTCCCCTTCTATTTGGGCAAATTCTACATAGTTGTGGCTCTTTAAAAGCTTGATCAGGTTCTCAAGGCCGTTTTCTTTTCCG
>CANQXH010000100.1 GCA_947627745.1 uncultured Oscillospiraceae bacterium | reverse complement strand
CAGCTATACCTTAACACGGGTACTCTCTATTCGCTACCTTTTTTTCATCTTGTCACACATCATTGTAAACCCTACACAATTTTTCACGGAGGCGCTTTACTTTTTCCCTCTCCGGGTATAAAATAATAAAAAAAGTATGTTTTTTGCTTTTTCACCCGTACCGGCGCAAAGGGGGAACCGATTCATGACCCAATATGTCCGCAAGCTCGCCGCCCTGGCAATGGCGGCGGCCGTGGCGCTTTTCTCCGCCGTTCCGGCCTTTGCCGCCGGGGAAAGCGGTCTCCGGCTGACCCGAGAGGAGCAGGACTACCTCGCCAACCACAGCTCGGTCCGGGTGGGCTATGTCCAGGACCGGATCCCCGTCTCCTATACCGGAGAGGACGGGAGCCTGGCGGGGATCAGCCGGTACGTTTTTGACCGGCTCGGCGCCCTGACCGGCCTTTCCTTCCAATATGTGTCTCTGCCTTCCGGCAGCGTGACCTATGATTACCTGCTGGAGGAGCGGCTGGATCTGGTCACCAGTGTGGAATACAATCCGGAAAATCTCAACGCCCGGGGGATTCTGCTCTCCCAGCCCTACCTTTCCAGCCGGAAGGTGGTGGTGGCCCGGGAGGGGCTGGACTTTCGGCCGGACGCGGCGCTGACCGTGGCGGTATCCACCGGCTCCCAGACCCTGAAAAAAGTGCTGAACCGGATGTTCCCCCATTTCACCCTGATCGACTGCGACTCCATCGATGAGTGCTTCCAGGCCGTCAATTCCGGGGAAGCGGATCTGATGATCCAGAACCAATATGTGGTGGAGTACTGGATGTCCAAGCCCCTTTATGAGCATCTGAAGGTGATCCCCGTGGCGGGGCTGGAGGACCAACTTTGCTTTTCCGCTGTGGTGGCCTTCGGCGGCGGGGAGGGCCCCGCCGAGGAGGAGGGGCGGCTGCTGATCGGGATCCTGGACAAGGCCATCGCCGCCATCACCGAGGACGAAATGGGCAGCTTCTTTATCCAGGCGGTGATGGAAAAGCCCTACCGGTACGACCTGCGGGATTTTCTGTACCGGTATCGCTATGCCGTGGGCATTTTCGCGGTCTCCGCGCTGGTGATCCTGGGGCTGGTGTGGCTGCTGATCCGGCTCTACCTCCGCAGCGTGGAGGCCCGGGCCGACGTGCGCGCGAAAAATCAGTTCCTCTCCACCATGAGCCATGAGATCCGCACCCCTCTTAACGGTCTGGTGGGCCTGAACTATTTGATGTCCCAGAGCCTGGACGACCGGCCTAGGCTGGACGGGTATCTGCGCCAGTCCGCAGTGACGGCCCGGTACCTCCAGGGCCTGGTCAGCGACCTGCTGGATCTGTCCCAGCTCCAGGCGGAGAAGCTGGAGCTGCAGCTCATGCCCACGGACCTGGCCCTGACGCTGGACACCGCCTGCGCCCTGGTCCGGGACGCCATGGCGGAAAAAGGGCTGACCTTCACGGCGGAGATCGCCCCGGAGACACCCTGGCTGGTCATCGACCAGGTGCGGGTGCAGCAGGTGGTACTGAATCTTTTGGACAACGCGCGGAAATTCACCCCGCCCGGCGGCGCCGTCCGGGTCCAGCTCCACCAGGAGCGGACCGGCGCCACAGTGCGCAATACCCTGACGGTGGCGGATACCGGTAAGGGCATGACCGAGGCGTTTCAGAAGCAGGTCTTTTCCGCCTTCACCCAGGAGCTAAGCACGGTCTCTAAGGGCAACCAGGGCGCCGGGCTGGGGCTTTCCATCAGCCGGCGGCTGGCTCGGCTGATGGGCGGGGACCTGACCTTCACCAGCCAGCCAGGACAGGGCGCCGTCTTTGTCTTTACCTTCCCCGGGGAAGCCGGCAGCCCACCGGAGCCACCCCAGCCATCAGAAAAGCGGCCTGGGCGAATCCTGGTGGCGGAGGACAACGAGCTGAACGCGGAAATTCTGCTGGATCTTCTGGCGGAGGAGGGCTTTACCGCGGAGCTGGCGGAAAATGGCCGGATTGCCCTGGAGAAGTTCGCCGCCTCCCCGGTGGGTCATTTCGGCACCATTTTGATGGACCTGCTGATGCCGGAAATGGACGGCTTTGCCGCCTGCCAGGCCATCCGGGCGCTGGACCGGCCTGACGCCGGGACGGTAAAAATTTTCGCCTGCACTGCCAACACCCTCCCGGCGGACCGGGAGAAGGCACGGCAGAGCGGCATGGATGATTTTATCGCCAAGCCTGTGGACGTGCGGACCCTGCTGGAAAAGCTGGGCGCCATCCAAAGGCCCGGCCCGCGGGAGGTCCCGGAAAACCGGCCCTGACCCGTTCCCCGCAGCCCTGGTATACGAACCCCACATAATTCCCCGCCCTGAAACTCCGGGGCGGGGTTCTTTTGACAAAACGAAGGCGCGGCGCCTTTTTTGGCGCCGCGCCGATGTTATTTCTTATCCTTTCAGCCGGAGGCTTCCTCCCGGCGGAGGCTATCCATCAGGACGACGCAGCCCGCCGCGTCCACCCGGTGGCGCAGCAGCTCCCCCACCGCCGCCGCCACATCGTCGGCGCTGTAACCCACGATCTTGGTGGCCGCCGTGGAGACCCGCTCCCGGGAGGCAATGGAGGCCGCCGCGTCGGTGACCATGGCGGACTGGATGTTGGTGGTCTGGCCTCGAAAGCAGCTCACAGTGGAGATGCCCTCAAAGGCCGCGTTATAGTTCTCCGGGTCGGCACAAAAGTCCAAGAACGCCCGAGCCGCCTCCACATTTTCGCCGTTTTTGTTGACCATCATCATGTTCAGATTGCCGCCCTCATAGGTGCCGTTCTCGGCGGTGCCCATGAAAATGGGCATCAGCGCGAAATCCTCCACGGTGTACTCTCCCTTGACGGTAAAATCCGTATAGAACCAGGTGTCCCAGATAAAGGTCATCACCGCGCTGCCGCTGCTGAGCTTATCGCTGATGTCGTCCCAGCCGGTGGTGAGGTAGTCGCTGCCGAACCAGCCCTTATCCGCCGCGTTTCCGATCCATTGGACCATGTCCGCCACCTGGGGGATGTCCCCGTAGCCCACCTCGTTCCGGTTCAGCCGCTCCAGCAGCGCCGGATCGTCGGCAAAAATGGGATCCAGGCCAAACTGGTACATCCAGGTGCAGCCCTCCGCCGGGAAGCAGATGGGGACCCGGCCAATCTCCGCCAAGGTCTGGCACAGCACGTCAAATTCCGCCTGGGTGGAGGCGGGCCGCAGGCCCAGCTCCTCCAGCAGAGTCTTATTGTAGTAGCAGCCAGAGACGGAGCTCTCCCAGAAGGGCAGCCCCAGGAGCCGGCCCTGGCTGTCCCGGCAGTAGGCGTCACTGCTGGGCGTCAGGTCGGAGACCCAGCCCTCGCCGCTCAGATCCAAAAAATTCTCCTCCACCTGGAACCGGGACAGATCCGCGTTGTGGAAGTGCATGAACACATCCGGCACATTTCCCTGGGCAAATGCCCGGGCGGCCTCCGTCTCAAATTCCCCATCTTCAAAGCTGACGATGTTCAGCCGATTTCCGGTGGCCTCCTGATACCTGGAAAAGACCCGCTGGAGGTAGGTCTTTTCCATATCGCTCCGGCGTCCCATCACCGTCAGGGTGATCCGCTCCTTCCCCGGTCCGGGGCCGCAGGCGGCCAGCAGTAGCACCGCCGCCAGGAGCAGCAGGAAAAGCCGTCTTTTCTTCATGGGGCTATTTCCTCCTTTTCCTTCTCTCGCAGCAGCCTGCCCACCAGCTCCCGCACCGCGTCCATGTCGATGGGCTTGCCCAGGTGGCCGTCCATCCCGGCGTCTAGGGCGTTGCGCACATCCTCGGCAAAGGTGTTGGCTGTCATAGCCACGATGGGAATCCCGGCGGCGGGGTGCCCCGAGGTCCGGATCCGGCGGGTGGCCTCGTATCCGTTCATGACCGGCATCTGTACGTCCATTAGAATCATATCATAGTATCCCACTGGGGCCTTCTGGAACATGTCCAGGGCCTCCTGCCCGTTGACAGCCAGCTCACAGTCGGCCCCCTCCATGGCAAGCATTTCCATCAAAATCTCCGCGTTCAGCTCATTGTCCTCCGCCACCAGGAAGCGGCGGCCCTGCAGCGTTTTGGGGGCCGCCTGGGGCTTCCCCGCTACACTGGTCTGGGTAAACAGCGGCGCGATGGTCTGGTAAAAGGTGGAGACGAAGAAGGGCTTGGGCAGGAAGGCGTTAATCCCCGCCTCCCGAGCCTCCTCCTCGATATCGCCCCAGTCGTAGGAGGTCAGCACCAGGATGGGGACCTCTTCCCCTATCTGGCCACGGATCTGCCGGGCGGCCTCCACGCCGGTCATGCCGGGCATTTTCCAGTCCAGCAAAATCACCTGGAAGTCCCGGCCACTCCGGTGGGCCTCCACCGCCCGGTCAACGGCCGCCGCGCCGTCGGTGACGCTGACCACCTCCACGTCGGCCTCCTCCATCAGCTCTCGGATGTCCTGGCAGACGTCCTCCTCGTCATCCGCCACCAGCATCCGGGTGATCCGGTGACGGAACCAAGCGCCGGCCTCCTCCTGCTCCGGCAGGGCGAAGGACAGCTCCACGGTGAAGGTGCTCCCCTGGCCGGGGGCGCTCTCCAACTGGATAATGCCACCCATCAGGTCCACCAAATTCTTGGTGATGGCCATGCCCAGGCCCGTGCCCTGGATCTTGTTGGTGACGGAGTTGATCTCCCGGCTGAAGGGGTTAAAAATCTGCTTCTGGTATTCCTCGCTCATGCCAATGCCGTTGTCCCGGACCTGGAAGCGGAGCTTCCCGTACTGGGGCGCGGGCTGGGGCAGCTCTCGGACGGTAAATTCGATGGTCCCGCCCTCGGGGGTGTACTTGATGGCGTTGGACAGCAGATTGATGAGGATCTGATTGAGCCGCAGCCGGTCCCCCAGCAGCTGCTCCGGCGGCGCGCCGTGGACATGGATGGTGAAGCTCTGCTGCTTCGCCTTTGCCTGGGGCAGGAGCATGATATTCAGCTCGCTGAGCAGCTCTGGCAGGCTGAACCGGTCCACGTTCAGGGAGGTCTTGCCGCTTTCGATCTTGCTCATATCCAGCACATCGTTGATGAGGCTCAGCAAATGGTGGCTGGAGGCCATGATCTTCTGGGTGTAGGAGCGCACCTTCTCCGGCTGGTCCGCATCCTTCTCCAGCAGCATGGAAAAGCCCACAATGGCGTTCATAGGGGTGCGGATATCATGGGACATATTGGAAAGGAAGTTGCTCTTGGCCTCGTTGGCGCTCTTGGCGGCGTCGAGGGCCTCCTGGAGCTGCTGGTTCATCCGCTGCTCCTGGGTGCGGTCGGACAGGACGATGATGTACTTTGTGATGCCCTGGATCTGAAAATGGTACACAGTCATCCGGTACCAGCGCCGCTCCC
The DNA here is from genome assembly GCA_947627745.1 of uncultured Oscillospiraceae bacterium. GTDB lineage: Bacteria > Bacillota > Clostridia > Oscillospirales > Oscillospiraceae > Faecousia. The sequence continues at coordinate 1,428 of CANQXH010000100.1, read as the reverse complement.
CGGTGGTCTGGTGGCGGTACTCGCACTCCTGGGCGAAGCTGCCGTGGAGGGGAATGGCCTCCAGCTGTTCCTGGGGGATCACCACGTTAAAATCCACAGCGCATTTTTCCATCACCCGAATGTCCTTCCGGGCCTCCTCCACAGGGATGCCCAGCAGCCGCTCCACATTGGGGCTGATGTAATCCACCTGGTGGCTCTCCCCGTCCAGCATCAGGAAGATATCGTCCACGGTGCTGGATAGCACGTCAAACATCCGGTCCCGGTATTGCAGCTGCGCCCGGTTCTCCCGGGACTCGTCCCGTCCCCGGAGGAACAGCACGATCCCGAGAGCCGTACCGATCAGCAGGAAAATGGCGATCAGCACATACATGGTGGTCCGCTGCACGGACAAAAATCCCGCGCTGACCATGCTCAGCGGCACCGCGCTCAAAAGCATATAGTCCTGGTAGCCCACGCTCTGATAGAGCAGGCACTGCTCCTGCCCGCCGATCCGGCACCGCACCAGACCGGGGGTACCCTGGGTCCAGTCCGCCTGGATGGCGGCCAACGCCTCCTCGCTCAGATCCGAGGCGGCTCGGAGGTATCGCAGGAAATTGCCGAAAATGCTGCCTCCCGGCTGGGTGGAGAGCAGGACATCCCCGTTCCCGTGGACCACGAAGCACTTGGCATTGCCGGAGAAGGCGTCCACATTCAGAGAACTGACCATGTCCGCGTTGGTATAGCTGACGGCCAGCGCCTCATAAGCCGTCCCACGGTAGACGCCCGAGACAGCGGCGGCAAAAACCGTGATCTCCTGCCCATCGGGCAGGGCCTGGCCCGCCATCAGCGGCTCCCCATCGGTGAATAGCCGCTGCCACTCCGCCCCCAGGTCCATTTGGGCCGGTTCCCCGTCCAGGGTCACGCCGGAGCCATCCGCCGCCAGGAAATAGAGCTGGGAGAAGCCCCAGTAGTCCCGCTCGCCCCGGAGGTATTCCTCCGCCGCCGGGGCATCCCCGGCTAGGGTGAGATAGTCCCCCCAGCTTTCCAGCAATCCCCAGTTCCGCTGGACAAAGGCGGCAAAGCTGCGGTTGACCTGGGTGTAGAGCTCCTCCAAGTTGCCGGTGCTGTCCGCGTAGATCTGCTGGGAAATGAAGTTAAAATACCCGGTGCCGATGGAAAGGGCAATCAGCGCCGCCGCGCACAGCAATACCACTGTGAAAACGATGCTGTATTTCTTTTTCATGGCTGCCTGCCCCCCATCTTCAAAGCTGCCGCGGAAGCGCCGTTCCGATCCAAAGCGCATAAATTTTTGTTATTTTATCATAGATGACTGCCAAAATCAATAGGCGCCTCTCCGGAAAGGGAGATTTTCCTGTAGCGTTACAATAGATGTGAGACCGAATAGCTAGAAAAAGGCGATTGAGTTTGTTAGAATAAAGTCACCACAAC
>CANQXH010000099.1 GCA_947627745.1 uncultured Oscillospiraceae bacterium | reverse complement strand
CTGGTTTAGGATTATCTATCGTCAAACACGCCGCCCGCTTGCATAATGCAAAAATAGAACTGCAAAGCACAGAGGGTGAAGGCACAACCATCGCCGTTATCTTTCCTCAACCTTCAAAATGACATCATTATAGCGAAAGGCCGTGGAAAGGCGCCTGCGGCTTTTCACTTTGAACAATTCACATTTGACAAAGATTTGACCCAAGCAAAAAGAACAGCCATACCCGGATTGATTTCCGAGTATGGCTGTTCTCTTTGTTGCACCCCTGTTTGGCAGCTGCCGAATGTCAGTACTGTTTCGATACTGTTTTATTGGAAGCTACCCGAAGCCATGCCGTCCTTTTATAATGCTTTGCGGCTTGCCGCCGGAGCGCTTCCGGAATCTACAATATCCGTTCAAGGCTTTGAGAATGAACCTGCTCCCTATTTTTTCAAGTAGTCCTTCAAAAACAAAATAGCCTGCCGATATCCCTCCAGCCCCTGACCCTTGATGGTCTTAACGCAGGCCATTCCGGCGTAGGAGATCTGCCGGAAGGGCTCCCGGGCATCCACGTCGGAGATGTGGACCTCCACCGCCGGGATGGACACGGCCTTCAGCGCGTCCAGAATGGCCACGGAGGTGTGGGTGTAGGCCCCGGGGTTGATGACAATACCATCATACTTTCCATAGGCCTCCTGAATGGCATCCACCAGGGACCCTTCGTGGTTGGACTGGTATTGGGTGACCTCCACACCCGCCTCCCGGGCCGTTTGGTCCAGAAGGGCCAGGAGGTCGGCAAAGCTGTTCTTTCCGTAGATCTTCGGCTCCCGGATCCCCAGCATATTGAGATTCGGGCCGTTCAGCACCAAAATTTTCAATGTTCTCCCTCCCAGATGCGCAGAATTTGGGCAGCTGCGTTTTCTATGGAACCGTTGTTGTCGATCCAAAAGTCCGCGAAGGCCTGATACATGGGCCGCCGCCGGGCCTCCATTTCCGCCAGATCTCCGGCCAGGGACAGTGGCCGCCCCTCCTTCGGCAGGCTGCCCACGTCCCGCTGGATCCAGAATACCCGTCCGTTTTGCCGCAGCAGGGCCCGGTTTTCCGGCCGGGTGACGCAGCCGCCGCCGGTGGCGAGGATTCTACCACGTTCCTTGCCGAGAATTTCCAGCGCTTTGGTCTCCCAGGCCCGGAATCCGGCCTCGCCCTCCTTCTCAAAAAGGACGGGGATGGGCTTCCCGGCCATTTTTTCCACCAGCTCGTCGGCATCCACCGCTTCCAGCCCCGTCCGAGCCGCCAGCATGGCCGCCAGGGTGGATTTTCCGGCACCGGGCATCCCGATGAGGACGATGTTTTCCATCTGCCGCCGGAGCTTGCCGTAAATTGGGCCGATAGTCCTATCCGAAATTTCCCGGCCCAGGAACCACTGGGCGCTCTCCTTGGCCTGGGCCACCAGCATCCACAGCCCGTTTACCGCCGCCAGACCTCGATCCTCCGCCTCCTGCAAAAGCCGGGTCCTGGCGGGGTTGTAGATGAGATCCAGCACCCCCTCCAACGTGGGGAAAGTGTCCAGGGAAAGGGGAGCGGCCCCCGTTTTGGGGTACATCCCCACCGGGGTGGCGTTGACGATGACGGCGGCGTCGCTGTGGCGGTCCAGATTCCCGTAGTTGTCCGGCCCCGAGCGGGAGATCACCACGACCCTTGCCTCCAGCTCCTCCAGCACCGCCTGGGCCGTGGCGGAGGCTCCGCCGCTGCCCAGGACCAGGCACTTTTTACCGGCAACATCCAGGCCGCTGCGCCGGACCATGGAGGTAAAGCCAAAGTAATCCGTATTGTGGCCCAACAGGGCTCCGTCCTGCCGGCGGACCAGGGTATTTACCGCCCCCAGCCGCCGGGCGATGGGGGTCAGCTCGGCGCAGTAGGGGATCACAGCTTTTTTATAGGGGATGGTCACGTTGAGACCGGAAAAATCCCCGTATTTCAGAAATTCCCCCAGCTTTTCCGGGGCCATCTCCATCAGGTCGTAGGAATAGTCCCCCAGGCAGGCGTGGATTTGGGGGGAATAGCTGTGTCCCAGCTTTTCGCCCAGCAGCCCGCAGCGCATCAGACCACCTCGCTGTAACTGCCAAGGTACTTGAATTCCTCGCACATATCCTCCAGCTCGCACATCAGCTGGACAAATTCTTCAGAGTAGATGGAGGTCTCCAGGTCAAAGTAGAACATGAACTCAAACTCCCGCTCCGGGATGGGCCGGGACTCCAGCTTGGTCACGTTGATGCCCAGGGCAAAGAGCCGGGCCAGAACGGTGTACAGCGCGCCGGGCCGGTGGGGGAGGATCATCATCAGACTGGTCTTGTCCGCGCCGGGATAGATCTCCAGGTTCTTGCTGATGCAGATGAACCGGGTCCGGTTGTTTCCCTCGTCCTGAACGGAAGAAGCCAGGCACTGCAAACCATAGAGCTCCCCGCAGCTCCGGCTGGACAGGGCGGCCACGTCCTTCCGGCCCGACTGGGCCACCATTTGGGCGGCCACGGCGGTATTTTCCACGGGAATGGCCTTGGCGGCAGGCAGATCCTTGAGGAATTCGGTGCATTGGCTGATGGCCTGCTCATGGGAGTAGATTTCCCGGATGTCCTCCAGCTTCGTCCCGGGATTGACCAGCAGATTGTGGTCTACCTTTAGCCGGAAGGTGCGGACAATGGAGAAATTGTGGCGGATCATCAGATCGTAGACCTTCTTCACGCTGCCCGCGGTGGAGTTTTCAATGGGCAGAATGCCATATTGGCACAGCCCCTGCTCAATGGCGTTGAAAACCCCCTCGAAATTTTTAAAATAGAGAATAAAGGGGCTTTTGAAGATCTTTTCGCAGGCGATCTGGGAGTAGGCCCCCTCCACCCCCTGGCAGGCCACCATAGGCGCCTGGGGAAAGAGCTGAGGCGTGGAGGCGATGGATTCTGTGATCTTTTTGTATAGCTCCGTGGTGCCCGCGTTCCGCCGGGACTGATAGCTCCGGCTCAGACCGATGAGCATGGAGAAAAGGACCCGGGCGTAGTTTGCCATCTCCGGCCCGGCCTTTTTCGCCACGTCCATTAGCTTTTCCCGCTCCCGCAGAGGCGCCACCACGGGCATACCCTGTTCCTTTTTGTAGTCAGCGATCTGGGCGGAAATGCCCATCCGCTCTACAAAAAGCTGTAAAAGCCCGTCGTCTACTCGGTCGATTTCCTGGCGAAGCTCGCTCAATTCCATAGTTTTCCCTCCTGTAAACAGATATCCATCACCGCCAACGCCGCCGCCGCCTCGATCACCGGTACGGCCCTGGGAACGATGCAGGGGTCATGCCGCCCCTTGATTTCCAATGTTTGAATGGTATTCTGAGAAAAAGAGACGCTCTGCTGTTTTTTGGCAATGGAGGGGGCGGGCTTGATTGCCGCCTGAAAGATCAGGGGCATTCCCGTGGTGAGGCCGCCCAGGATCCCGCCCGCCCGGTTGGTAACGGGCCGAATCCGCCCGTTTTCCACAGTGTAAGGGTCGTTGTTTTCGCTGCCCTTGAGGTAGGCGGCGGCAAACCCGGCGCCGAAATCCACGCCCTTCACCGCCGGCACGGCGAATACCGCGCTGGCGATCCGGTTTTCCATTCCGCCGAACATGGGCTCTCCCAGCCCCACCGGCAGACCCGTCACGGCGCATTCGATGACGCCGCCCACGCTGTCTCCCTGGGCTCGGGCCGCCTCGATGGCGGCGCGCATAGCCTCCCCGGCCTGGGGGTCTAAAACGGGGAAGTCCTTCCCGATTTTTTCCACCTCCGGCGTCACGGGGTCGAAGCTCCCGCCGCCGATCCCCGCCAGGACGGCGATATGGGCATGGATTTCAATGCCCAGCCTCATCAGCCACTGCTTGCACAGCCCGCCGGCGACACACAGCGGCGCTGTCAGGCGGCCGGAGAAGTGACCGCCGCCTGCCACGTCCTGAAATCCACCGTACTTGACCTGGGCGGGGAAATCCGCGTGACCCGGCCGGGGGCAGTCGGCAATGGTCCGATAGTCCCCCGAGCGGGTGTTCTGATTGTAAATCACGGCGCAAATGGGAGCCCCGCAGGTGCGGCCCTCCAGAATGCCGGCGAGGAACTCCGGCCGGTCCTCCTCTTTTCGGGTGGTAGACCAGGAACTTCTTCCCGGCGCCCGCCGGTTCAGAAACTCCTGGAGAGCGCCTAAGTCCACCGGCAGCCCTGCCGGAATCCCGTCCAGAGTCATGCCGATGGCTTTTCCATGGGACTGCCCGAAAATGGACAGCTTTAGCTTATCCCCGAATGTGCTGCTCATAGCGACCTCCTAACCGGCCAAAATCGCGCCAAAAATCCGGGTAAGACTTGGCGGCGCACTGCGCTCCCAGTACCGTTACCGGCCCCTGAGCCACTGTGGCGGCTACCGCCGCGGCCATGGCGATCCGGTGATCGCCGAAGGAATCCACCACGCCGCCCTGATACCGGCAGGGGTACACAGTCAGCGTGTCCTCCGTCGCTTCCCCCCGGCCTCCCAGGGCACGGAGCAGAGCGCAAACCGCGGCCACCCGGTCCGATTCCTTCAGCCGCAGCCGCCGGATTTGGGTAAAAATCGCGCCGTGCTTCGCCCCCGCCACTACTGCCAGCACCGGCACCAGATCGGGAATGTCCCCGGCGGGAATGGTGGGGCAGCCCTCCAGCATGGGCAGGATCCGCTCCACCGCCCGGTCTCCCTGGGCGGAGTCCGGATCCAGGCCTTCCATTTCCACCCGGCTTCCCAGGGCGTTGACGGCCAGAAAAAAGGCGGCGTTGCTCCAATCTCCCTCTACGTTCAGCTCCCCGGGGGAGCGGAACCGGTGTTCACCGGTGAGGGCCAGGCCCTCGGTGCCCACCCCGAAGGCCTCCATAGCCTTTTGAGTCATGGCAAGATAGGGCCGGGATTGAAGCTGCCCCGTGACCCGCACCCGGCTTTCCCCGGGAATCAGCGCCAGGGCCAGCAGCAGCCCCGTGATGAACTGGCTGGAAATTCCGCCGTCCACCGTGTATTCCCCCGGCGCCAGCTTCCCGCGGCACCGCAGGGTGTTGGCCGTGGGGCGGTCAAGGCGGCAGCCCATCCGCTCCATTTCCTCCCAGAGGGGGGAGAGGGGCCGTTCCGGGAGCCGTCCACCCAGGTGGAAGGTGCCGTTCACCCCCAGGGCCCCCGTTACCGGCAGCAGAAACCGGAGGGTGGAGCCGCTCTCTCCACAGTCCAAGTCCGCCCTTTCCGGCACGGTCTTGGCAGGCGCGATGGAAAAGCCCTCCTCCGTCCGCGTCACCTCTGCCCCCAAGGCGCGGAGGCACCGGGCGGTGGCGTTGATGTCCTCGCTGATCTGGGGACACACCAACCGGGTAGGCCCGTCGGCAAAAGCGGCGCAGATCAGCAGCCGGTGGGCCTGGGACTTGGAGGGAATGGCCCGCAGGGAACCGGACAGCGTTCCGGGATAGATGGTCAAGTCCATGGCTGTGTCCCCGCCTTGAGAAAATCAACCAACTGAGAAATCGGGGTGGGCACGATCCGGCAGTCCCCGATGGCGGCGGGGAGGATCAGATTGACGGTGTCTCCCGCTCGCTTTTTGTCGGATAGAGCGGCTGTTGCCAGCTCCTCCGGAGGAATGGAGGTGGAGACTGGCAGGGAAAACCGCTCCAGCACCGCCAGGATCCGGCCCCGGTCCTCTATTTTGCACAGGCCCATTTCCGCGGCGGCCCGGCTGACGATGGCCATGCCGATGGCCACTGCCTTCCCGTGGGAGACGGTGAAGCCGCTTCGGGCCTCCACGCCGTGGCCCACGGTGTGACCCAGGTTCAGCTTCTGCCGCTCGCCCCGGTCAAATTCATCCCGGACCACCACATCCCGCTTTAATTCCACGCACCGGGCAATCACCGCTTCCCGGTCAAAACCTAAGCCCTTTTCCTCCAAATGGGCAAACAGAGCGGGGTCATACAAAACGCCGTATTTGATCACCTCGGCGCACCCATCCCGGAAAATATCCTCCGGCAGGGTGTTCAGCGTGTCGGTATCGCACAGTACCAGGCTGGGCTGATAGAAGGCCCCCGCCAGATTTTTCCCCTCCGGCAGATCGATGGCGGTTTTTCCGCCAACGGAGGAGTCCACCGCCGCCAGCAGTGTGGTTGGAACCTGTACATAGGCTACGCCCCGCAGATAGGTGGCGGCGGCAAAGCCGGTGAGATCTCCCACCACGCCGCCGCCCAGGGCCACCAGGCAGTCGGACCGGGTCAGTTTTTCTTTGGCCAGGAAGGACAATAAAGACAGATATTCCTGCCCGTTTTTGCTGGCCTCCCCGGCGGGGATTACAAATTCCGCCACCTCCGCCACCTGCCCCAGGGCTGCCCGGACCCGGGCCGCGTAAAGGGGAGCTACCCGGCTGTCCGTCACCAGACAAATCTTCTGAGGACGGAGTCTGGCGGCGATCTCCACGCCAAGCCGGTCCAGAAGGCCCGGACCGATGCCCACATCGTAGGCGCGGGAGGCGGAAACGCACACCCATTTCATCCGTCCACCGCCTCCTTTTTCCGCCGCCCTTCCTCCAGAAGGGCCTCCAGCGCGGCCCGGTCGCCCTCGGCGATGGCCTGCCGGTAGGCGATTAAATTCTCAATATACAGATCCAACTCAAAAAGCAGCGGCTCCCGGTTGTCCAGAAACAGCTCCGCCCACATCCCGGGATTCAGCCAGGCCACCCGGGTCAGATCCTTATAGCTCCCGGCGGAGAAGCCCTTATGGCTCCCGGCGGTGGGGGACTTAATAAAAGCGTTGCTGACGATGTGGGGCATCTGAGAGGTAAAGGCGATCATCCGATCATGTTCTGACGCGGTGGTGACGGAGAAGGAGCCAAAATGGCAGGGGGCCAGGGCGTCTTCCACCCGCTGCAGCAGCTCCGGGTCGTCGAAAACCGGGGGCACCAGCACAATGGGC
>CANQXH010000098.1 GCA_947627745.1 uncultured Oscillospiraceae bacterium | reverse complement strand
TAGAATACTCGCCTTTATGGTACACCACGGAAAGACTTTTTTCTACCCCTCCGTGTCCACTTTTATTATAGCAGCACGCGCGGCCGTCCCTAAAGATGTTGGGACGATTTCAAGGCAGATCTATTTCCTGATAGCAGCATAATACTGCTCGAAGGGTATCTGCTCAGCGATGGCCTTGTCCCGAAGCTCGGAGGCAAAGCGCGACCACTCCTCAAATTCAGAGACGGTCATTTTCTTTTTCATATACCTGGCGTAGTGCGCCTTATAGGCCCGGTTATAGGTTTGCCATACGGGATCGGTTTTGCATTTGTCATCGTAGCGTTTTCTGGCGCCAACGTCACGGCATGTCTTCTCCGGTTCGTCCGGCAATGGGGCGTCACAGTAGCTGTAGTACTTTCCTCCACGGATCAAAAAGAATCTGCCGCATTGCTTGCACTGGTTGGGAAGATAGCTGTACTTGATCCCGTTGAAAAGGTCAAAGAACAGGAAGGATTGCAAATCCGCAAAGGAGATCTCCTCGCAGAGGATCGGCTGATGCCTCTCATCCTTCAGAACCTTGTAACCAAAGGACTGCGTTTGACAGCTTGTTTTTCGGAAGCCCTGACCTTCCGATTTGTTGAACTCTTCAAAACAGGCGGCCACATCGTTGGCGCTGGGAAAAGAATTGTTTCTGTGCAAATACTCCGCGATATAGGATTTGAATACAGTATGCACCGCGATATAGGATTTTAGAAAATCAATATAGCCATCAAAGAAAGCGGTAATAGCGTTGTTCAATTCCAGGAGCGATTGCAGCATGTCCCCGTCATATTCCTTCATGCGCGCGGGATTAACCGGGATAAAGCGGGTAAGGCGGATAAAAAAATTTCCGTTGTCCATTTGATCTCCGAAGCCGACGGGAGTGATCGTATCCCAAGTGATGGGAGAATCATCATCGTCATCGCGGCCGTCATCAAAGAAGAAGGTGTGCTCGTTCAGTAGATCGTCAAAGGTCTTGATGGGAAAGGGAATGATCTGATTGTAAGGAGGCAGCTTCTCAAGTAAAGCGTTCAGCTTTGTAAAGACGCGGATGGCGGCATACACATGATCGTTGTAGCGCGTGTAGTCCTCGAAGTCCATTCCATCTGAGAGGATCAATTTTCGTTTCAATGAATGCAATTCATGGAGCAGATCGCCGGGCGTCTCGGAATTGTCCAATCCATCGGCGCCCAAATTTTGATAAAGATCGGTCGCGTTCAAATACGCTGTCAGGATTTCATTGGCAGCGTATTTATATTTTCCGTTGATGTAAACGTCGCTCATCCAAAAGCAGGCCCGAAAAGAAAACATGACGCCCTCCAAAAAAGTTTTGAAAAATAGATAATGCCCGTGAGGAAATAGAGAATGCATTTTAATTATACAACATCTATTGAAAAAGCACAAGAGGGAAGTTAAAATAGATAATGCGATCGCAAGATAAATTATCTATCGAAAAGGAAAGGACTGATGAAATGAAGGAATCGATCTACAAATCCTACGACGAGCTGCCGCTGTTTCTAAACGCGGAAACGGTGGCGAAGCTGCTGGGCGTCTCTCCATCCAGCGGCTACGAGCTGATGCACGAAAAGGGCTTTCCGGTTTTGAAAATCGGCTCCCGGATGGTCGTGCCAAAGGAAAAGTTCCGCGCGTGGGTGGAGCGGAATATAGGAGGAAACGGATGAGAAATTTTGAGCGCTATCCCAGGCGGGACCCCATCAAAAATTATTTTCCGCTGCCGAACGAAATCTTTTCGCTGGGCCTATCGGCGGGGGAGATCGCGGTGTACGCCTATCTGCTCTACCGGGAGGATCGGAAAACCTTCCGGTGCTATCCCAGCTACAAAACCATTGGAAAAGCGATCGGGGTAAGCCGGAACACCGTGAAAAAGTATGTGGACGGGCTGCTCGAGAAGCGGCTCATCGTGACGGAGCCGACCCAGGTCACCACGAAGCACGGGCGGCGCAACGGCAATCTCTGCTACACCGTCCGTCCCATCGAGGAAGCGGTGCGGGCGAATTACGATCGGCAGTTGGCGCGGCTGGATGAGGAGAATCAGCGGCGGACGGCCCTGCGTAAGCTGGCCGAATACAACCGGAGGCACCCGAAAAAGGCGATTTGAGGGGCGTCATTAAGAAAAGCAGGTTAAAGCGCGGGGTCGCCCACGTGACACCCATCGGCCGGCAGAGCCGACCGTTTCAGCGTTTTCCAAGGGGTTGCGGCGACGCCGTCTGCGGGGTCTATGAGATTTGGGAGGAAAAATGATCGAAAAGAAGAAAAAATACGCCTATTGGATGTACCCCTCCATGGTGGCGGAGATCGAAAACGCCCTCGATGATGCCGACGTCAATTCCAAAGGCGCATTCGTCTGCCAGGCGGTGGAATTTTATCTCGGCTACCTGCGGTCCCGGAAGGACGTCGACTACCTGGCGCCCATTCTCGGCGGCGCGATCAAAAGCGAGGTGCGCAGTCTGGAAACCCATCTCTCGGAGATGCTGTTCAAGCTGGCGGTGGAGAGTGCGAAGGTCAATCATCTGCTCGCCGTGCAAAGTGAGATCTCGGAGGAATACATGGAGCGGCTCAACCGGATGTGCTGCCGGGACGTAGCCGGCAACAATGGCTGTGTCACGTTTGAAGACGCGTATTCGTTTCAGCACAGCGAGGACGAGGATGAATACTGATGGCGAAGATCATTGTCACCAGCCGGTACTTCAAAAATTCCTCCGGCTCCAATGTGGGAAAGCTGCTTCGGTATATGGGAACCCGGGAGGGCGTGGAAAAGGTTTCGGTCGGAGTCGATCACGCGCCGGCCACCGTTCGCCAGCGGCGGCTGATCCAAAAACTTTTGAAAGCCGCGCCGGAGTCAGAAAACTATTTGGAGTACCGCGACTATCTGCAAGAGCCGTGCAAGAGCAACGCCTCCGCGTTCCTCGACGCCTTCACGGAGCGGAACGCCGACCGGGCCGAGGATATCGCCGGCCTGGTTTCGTATATGGCTCAGCGCCCCGGCGTGGAGAAGCTGGGCAGTCATGGCCTGTTCAGTCAGAGCGATGACAAGATCGATCTCGATCAGGTCGCGGAGGAAGTGACCAATCATGAAGGAACGGTGTGGACCCATGTCATCAGCCTTCACCGGGAGGACGCCGAGCGGCTGGGCTACAACAACGCCAACGCCTGGCGGGATCTGGTTCGCCGCAACGCGATTCAAATCGCGGAGGCCCACAAAATTGACGTGAGCAATCTCCAATGGTACGCGGCCTTCCACAACACGACGCACCACCCGCACATCCATCTGATGGTCTACTCCAAAGATCCGAGGCAGGGTTGGCTGAGCAAAAAATCCATCGATCGCCTCCGTGGTCTGTTCGGGAATGATATTTTCCGGCAGGAGCAGTACAAGCTGTTCCAGGCGGAGACCCAGCAGCGGGATGCGGTCAAGGAACGGTTCCGAAAACTGATTGCCCACTATGACGAATGGCAGTTTGACGCCTCCCTGCGGCTGACGGAACTGTTCTTCCGTCTTACCGCACAGCTCAAAACGGTCAAGGGCAAAAAGGTTTACGGGTACTTGCCAAAGGAGGTCAAGGAAACGGTCAACCAAATCGTGGAAGAACTTTCCAAGGACGAAGATATCGCCGCGCTGTATGCCGAGTGGAACCGAATCAACCGGGAAAAGCTGTCGCTCTACTATGACAAGAAAGAGCCGGACACGCCGCTGGAGGACAACCCCGTCTTCCGCAGCGTCAAAAATGAAATCGTGCGTGCGGCGGTCAGGGCCGGGCAGATAAAATTGAATCCCGCTTTCACGCCGCAGCAGAACGCCGGATTTATTTTCCGCGGCATTGTGCGCTCCCTGTTACAGGCGATCAGCGCAAGCTATCTCGCCCGGGAGAGAAAGCTGAACGGGCAGGTCGATCGCAAGCTGCGCTCGAAAATCGAACAGAAGAAAGCGGCCCACGGATTGAAAACGGACGGCATGGCCCAGGATTACGAAGAGGACTATGAAATGCGCTTATGAACTCTTTGATAACTTTTCGGTTCCCTCTGGATATTCAAGATGCGGTGTGGTATGGTGTGTTGCTGAACAGGGGGTGACCGTATGGCAAGGCGCAGACCGTCGGGCGAAGGGATGATCCGTCAAAAGAAGAAGGGACAGTGGGAAGGCCGCGTCGTCGTGGGGCATAAAGAAAACGGCGAGCCCATCTTCCGCTATGTGTACGCCAGGACCCAGAAGGAACTTCTCGGCAAGCTCCATCAGAAGATCGAGGAATACCGGGACGCCGAACTGACCGAGCAAAGCGGGATGCGCCTCGGCGCGTGGCTGGACAAGTGGCTGACTGAATATGTCCCCGGCACCGTTCGGGAAAGCACGCTCCGCAGCTACCGCAACATCGCGGAAAGGCACATCAAGCCGGTGCTGGGCGACAAGCCCGTGGCCTTTATCACCGCGACCGACGTGCAGAAATTGTACAGCAGGCTGCGGAAGCAGGGGCGCGCTAAAAGTCATCCGGCGTACGGTCACGAGCTGGCGGATTCTACGGTGGGCCGGATTCACTGCCTGTTCCACGAAGCCATGGAGGCGGCGGTGAAGGAGCATCTGATCTCCGCCAATCCGACCAAGGGCTCGGTGGTACCGAAGGGCGTAAAGAAGGAGATGCGGGTCCTGGGCAGCGAACAGCTCGCCGCCTTTATGCAACAGATCGACGCAGAGGAGCACTGGCGGGACTTCTTCTATACCGAGATGACCACGGGACTGCGGCGGGGCGAGATCTGCGGACTGAAATGGTCGGACTTCGACGAGGAAAGCGGCCGGCTGAATATCCGACGCACCATCAACGTGCGAAACGGCGCTGCCACCGAGGGCGAGACGAAAACCGGCAAGGGCCGGCGGAGCTTCTATCTGCCGGTCAGCACGGCGAATATCCTGCGTGAACGGAAGCGAACCGCCCAAACCCAGTGGATCTTTCCCGATCCGCTGAAGCCGGAGCTGCCGGTGGCGCCGAACCTCGCCTACCGCACCATGAAAGAGCTGCTGCGAAAGGCGGGGCTGCCGGATATCCGCTTCCACGACCTGCGGCACACCTTTGCCACCCATGCGCTGCAAAGCGGCGTGGACGCCAAAACCCTGTCGGGAATTTTGGGACATACCAACGCCAGCTTCACGTTGGACACCTATACCCACGTCACCACGGATATGCAAAAAAGAGCGTCCGACATCGTCGGGGATTTTATGAACGACATTTTCGGAGAGGAACTAAAGCCATGAACAAAAAGAGAAAATCCGGCGAAGGGACCCTGCGGCTGAGAAAAGACGGTCGCTGGGAGGGACGCATCGTCGTGGGCTACCGGGACGACGGCCTTCCGATCACCAAAAACGTGACCGCGCGGGAAAAGGAGGTCTGCCTGCAAAAGCTGGAGGTGCTGAAAGAAACCCGGGGCGCCCCTTCAGCGGGCAGGCTTGCGCCGGATATGCCCTTCGGAGATTGGATTTTACTCTGGTATACCCGTTTCAAAAAGCCGTCCCTTCGTCCCACCACCCAGGCCTATTACGAAAACCTGATCGAACGGCATATCCGCCCCGACATTGGCCGAATTCCGCTGAACAAGCTCACGCAAAACGATTTGCAGCAGTTCTACGCCAGGCAGAAAGCCGGCGGACGGCAGATCCGCATCGACCGATACGGCCCGGGGCTGTCCGATCCGGTGATCCGCGCCTGCCATACCCAGTGCCGGGCGGCCCTTGAAAAGGCGCGCGCCGCGGGGCTGATCCGTGTAAATCCCGCCATCGGCTGTAAACTGCCGCCCAAAAAAGCCCGGGAGATGCAGGTGCTCACCCGTGAGGAAATGCGGCGGTTCATCATTCAGGCCAAGGAGGACGGATGCTTCGAGCTGTTCCTGCTGGAGCTCTGCACCGGAATGCGGCGGGGCGAGATCGCGGCGCTGCAGTGGAGCGACCTGAATCCGCGAACGGGGGAGCTCCACATCTCCCGGCAGGCGACCACCGTGGGCGGAAGAATCCAGATCTACGCGCCAAAGACCAAGGCCTCCATCCGCACCGTGCGGCTGCCTCCGGCGATCACAGCCGTCCTTGCCGCCCTGAAAGAACGGACCGACTCCCGGTGGATGTTCCCATCGCCGGTCAAAGAGGACGCGCCGCGGCATCCCTCCGCCATACGAAAACTGTTGGGCCGCACCCTGGAGCGGGCGGAGTGCAAGCACATTCGCTTCCACGATCTGCGGCACACCTTCGCTACCACCGCCCTGCAATACGGCATGGACGTCAAGACCTTGTCGGCGATGATCGGGCATATTTCGGTGGAAACGACGTTGAACATCTACACCCACATCACCGACGATATGCAGAAGAACGCGGCGGACAAGATTGAGCGGGGCTTTGGGCGCGGTGAGGGCAGTTTGAGCGAGGGGGAGAAAGTACCCGCCCCGACGGTAAAATCGGCGCAGAGGGCGGCGTTCGAGCCGTACAGAGGCAAATACCGCAAGCCCGGCACCGGGTGCGTCAGTATGCTGAACGACCACCTGTTTGAAGGCCGCTATTCGCCCACAAACGCCTACGGCAAACGCGTTTCCAAAACCGTCTACGCCAGGACCAAAGAGGAATGCGAGGAAAAGCTGGCTGCGATGATCGCCCGGATAAAGGCGGAGATCGCCGAGGAAAAGAAACGGTTGAAAGCGGGGGAGACCCCTCATGCCCAATCAAAATCCGCGCCGCTAGAAACAAAGAAATAGGCATGAAAAACGCCTCCGGAGCGACCGCCCCGGAGGCGTTGGTAGATTTTTTCATGATTTTGTGATACAGTTTATTGAAAGGCGGGCATGTCCGCCCGGTAAATCGGGAGTTAACGAGGTATGATATGAAACTATTTATTTCTTTCTCAGCAAGAGAAATTGGTAATTGCGCTCAGATCATTGATTTTATAAAGACACCGCAAGATAAAGTGATTTATTATAAGGATTTGAACACACACGGGTGCAGTAATTGCAG
>CANQXH010000097.1 GCA_947627745.1 uncultured Oscillospiraceae bacterium | reverse complement strand
CCAGTTCCCCAAGTTCGCCGACGAGGTCTAAGATCGCCAACCCCACCGACGACCGGATCCACTATATGCTCCCCACCGCCGAGGCGGCCCTGGCCAGCGTGTACCGGGACGAAATTTTGGCGGAGAAGGACCTGCCCAAGAAATTCTTCTCCTATACCCCCTGCTTCCGCCGGGAGGCCGGTTCCCACCGGGCCGACGAGCGGGGCATGGTCCGGGGCCATCAGTTCAACAAGGTGGAGATGTTCCAGTACACCCGCCCCGAGGATTCCGATTGCGCCTTCGACGAGCTTGTGCGGAAGGCCGAGGACCTGGTGAAGGGCCTGGGCTTCCACTTTAGGACCGTGAAGCTGGCGGCGGGGGACTGCTCCGCCTCCATGGCCCGGACCTACGACATCGAAATTCAGATCCCCTCCATGAATGGCTACAAGGAGGTCTCCTCCGTCTCCAACGCCCGGGACTACCAGGCCCGCCGGGGCAACATCCGGTTCCGCCGGGAAAGCGGCAAGATCGAGTATGTCCACACCCTCAACGGCTCCGGCCTGGCCACCTCCCGGATCTTCCCGGCCATGGTGGAGCAGAACCAGCGCGCCGACGGTTCCATCGTGGTCCCCGAGGTGCTGCGCAAGTACCTGGGCGGCCTGGAAATCATTCAGAAATCCTAATTTCACATAAAAAGGAGCGCTACTATGGAAAAAACGAAAAAACCCTCCTGGTGGGAGGAGTTCAAGGCCTTCGCCGTGAAGGGCAACGCCATGAACCTGGCTGTCGGCGTCATCATCGGCGCCGCGTTCCAGAGCATCATCAACAGCCTGACCAACGACGTGATCATGCCCATCGTGTCCATCTTCCTGGGCGGCATCGACTTCTCCGAGATGAAGCTGGTCCTGCCCCGGCTCTTTGGCCCTGCCCCGGTGGACGAGGCGGGCAACGCTATCCTGAACACCCTGAACTACGGCAACTTCATTTCCGCCGTGATCAATTTCTTCATTCTGGCGCTGGTGGTGTTCTGGCTGGTCAAGGGCCTGAACACCCTGACGGAAATGGCGGAGAAGGCCGCTCATGGGGAGCCGGAACCCGAACCCGAGCCGGAGCCGGAACCGGAGCCCGAGCCCTCCAACGAGGAAAAGCTGCTTGCCGAAATTCGTGACCTGCTGAAGGAAAAATAAGGAGAGAATAGCATGTACAAAATCGTTCGTAAAAAGGAGCTCAACCCCTCCGTCACCTTGATGGATGTGGAAGCGCCATTCATTGCCAAGAAGGCCAAGGCGGGCCAGTTCATCATCTTCCGGGTGGACGAGCTGGGCGAGCGGGTGCCCCTGACCATCGCCGGATACGACCGGGAAAAGGGCACCGTCACCATTATTTTCCAGAAGGTGGGCTTCTCCACCAACGCCCTGGGCGCCCTGAACGAGGGCGACTACATCCGGGACTTTGTGGGCCCCCTGGGCCGCCCCACGGAAGTGGAGGGGGTCAAGCGGGTCTGTGTCGTAGGCGGCGGCGTGGGCTGCGCCATCGCCCTGCCCTCCGCCCAGGCTTTTAAGGAGGCCGGGGCCCAGGTGGATGTGATCGTGGGCTTCCGGAACAAGGACATCGTCATTCTGGAGGACGAGTTCCGGGCCTGCGCCGACAATCTCTACCTCATGACCGACGACGGCTCCTACGGGGAGCACGGCTTCGTCACCGTCAAGCTCCAGGAGCTGCTGGAGCGGGGCGAGCAGTACGACCGGGTGCTGGCCATCGGCCCTGTGCCCATGATGAAGTTCGTCTGCAAGACCACCGAGCCCTTCGGCGTCAAAACCATGGTGTCCCTGAACCCCATCATGGTGGACGGCACCGGGATGTGCGGCGGCTGCCGGGTCACCGTGGGGGGCCAGACCAAGTTCGCCTGCGTGGACGGCCCCGAGTTTGACGGCCACCAGGTGGATTACGCCGAGCTGATGAGCCGCAACGGCGTCTACCGGGAGCGGGAAGCTCAAGTCACCAAAGATCACGCCTGCCGCATCGAAGCAATGGGCAAGCGGCTGATTCCTTGAGGAGGTAACAGCAATGGCTAATATGACTTTAACCAAGACCCCCATGCCCGAGCAGGATCCCCAGGTCCGTGCCCGGAATTTCCAGGAGGTGGCCCTGGGCTACACCGAGGAAATGGCTATGGAGGAGGCCAAGCGGTGCCTCAACTGCAAGCATCCCCACTGCGTGGAGGGCTGCCCCGTCAACGTGCGGATCCCCGAGTTTATCGCCAAGGTGGCGGCGGGGGATTTCCAGGCGGCCTATGAGATCATCACCTCCACCAACGCCCTGCCCGCCCTGTCCGGCCGGGTGTGCCCCCAGGAGAGCCAGTGCGAGGCCAAGTGCGTCCGGGGCGTGAAGGGCGAGCCGGTGGCTATCGGACGGCTGGAGCGGTTCGTGGCGGACTGGTACCGGCAGCACGTCAACGCCATGCCGGAGAAGGCCCAGCCCAACGGCAAGAAGGTGGCGGTGGTGGGCTCCGGCCCCGCCGGCCTGACCTGCGCCAGCGACCTGGCCAAGAAGGGCTACCAGGTGTCGGTTTTCGAGGCCCTGCACACCGCCGGCGGCGTGCTGGTCTACGGCATCCCCGAGTTCCGTCTGCCCAAGGCCATCGTGGCCAACGAGGTGGAGAAGCTCCAGGCCCAGGGCGTGGAGGTCATGACCAACATGGTCATCGGCCGGGTGCTGTCCATCGACGAGCTGTTTGAAATGGGCTACCAGGCGGTGTTTGTGGGCTCCGGGGCAGGCCTGCCCATGTTCATGAACATCCCCGGCGAGTCTCTCAAAGGCGTGTACTCCGCCAACGAATACTTAACCCGGACCAATCTCATGAAGGCCTACACCGAGGAGGCCGACACCCCCATCGCCAAGTCTAAGGCCGTGGCGGTGGTGGGCGGCGGCAACGTGGCCATGGACTCCGCCCGGTGCGCCATGCGGCTGGGCGCGGACAAGGTGTACATCGTCTACCGCCGGGGCGAGGCGGAAATGCCCGCCCGTCTGGAGGAGCGCCATCACGCCAAGGAGGAGGGTATTGAGTTTAAGACCCTCTGCAACCCGGTGGAGATCCTGGGGGACGAGAACGGCAACGTCAAGGCCATCCGCTGCATCCGGATGGAGCTGGGCGAGCCCGACGCCTCTGGCCGCCGCCGTCCCGTGGAGATCCCGGGCAGCGAGTTTGAGCTTCCCGTGGACACGGTGATCATGGCCCTGGGCACCAGTCCCAACCCCCTGATCCGCTCCACCACCCCCGGTCTGGAGACCAACCGGAAGGGCTGCCTCATCGTGGACGAGAAGGAAATGACCACCCGTCCTGGCGTCTTTGCCGGCGGCGACGCCGTCACCGGCGCGGCCACGGTGATCCTGGCCATGGGCGCCGGGAAGAAGGCCGCCGCGGCCATTGACGAATATCTGAACAAATAAACAGCAAACATAGCAGCCTCGCCCCTATCGGCAGATGGGGGCGAGGCTTTTGTCATGGTCCGGGGGGCGTCAGGATGGAAATTTTCCGCGGCTTTGGAATAGGATGGTTTGCCGCGGGGCGCCTAGCCCGGGCAAGGAGGAAATGACCACGGATATCAAAGCGAGCGTCCTGGAGCTGATTGGAAATACGCCGCTGCTGGACGCCAGGAGGTATGCGGAGCGGGCCGGCGTGAAAAACGCCAGGCTTTTGGTGAAGCTGGAGGGCTGCAACCCCGCCGGGTCTGTTAAGGACCGGGTGGCCCTGGCGATGATCGAGGACGCGGAGAGGCGGGGCCTTTTGAAGCCTGGAGGGGTGATCATCGAGCCAACCAGCGGAAACACCGGCATCGGCCTGGCCATGGCGGCGGCGGTCAAGGGGTATCGGGCGATCCTGACCCTGCCCGAAACCATGAGCGTGGAGCGCCGAAGGCTGCTGAAGGCCTACGGCGCGGAGCTGGTCCTCACCGAAGGGGCTAAGGGCATGACGGGCGCCATCGAAAAGGCCCAGGCGCTTCAGGCGGAAATCGATGGCGCGGTGATCCTGGGCCAGTTTGACAATCCGGCCAACCCCGCCATTCACCAAGCGACCACAGGCCCGGAGATCTGGGAGCAGACCGGCGGGCAGGTGGATATTTTCGTGGCGGGGGTGGGCACCGGCGGCACCGTCACCGGCGTGGGGGCGTATCTCAAGGAGCGAAATCCCAAAATTCAGATCGTGGCGGTGGAGCCCGCCGCCAGCCCGGTGCTGTCCGGGGGAAAAGCCGGGCCCCATCCCATCCAGGGCATTGGCGCGGGCTTTGTCCCCCGGGTGCTTGACGCCCAAATCTATGACGAGGTGATCGAAGTTACCGGAGAGGACGCCTTTGCCGCCGGCAGAGCCTTCGGGAAAAGCGAGGGGATCCTGGTGGGCGTCTCCTCCGGCGCGGCGCTGCACGCGGCGGCGCGGGTGGCCAGTCGCCCCGAAAACGCGGGGAAGACCCTGGTGGCCCTGCTGCCCGATTCCGGGGACCGGTATCTATCCACCCCCCTCTACGACGATTAAGGGGGAAGTGGACATGGATAATCTGGACCCTGCCCAGGCAGAGCGTATGGTGGGGACGGCTCTGGACAAAAAAGCGGTCCTGGAAATTTTGGAGGAGCTGCTTGCGCTCCTCTACCCCGGCTATTATGGGGACTGCCCGGCAAACGCCATAGAGAATGTGATGTTTCGCCTGGAAGGCCAGATCGCCGCGGCGCTCCGGCGGGATGGGGCGGAGGCGGACCGTGCCCGGGAAATGACCCGCTCCTTCATGGAGCGGCTCCCCCAAATCCGGGCGGTGCTGGAAACGGATATCCGGGCGGCCCTGGATGGCGACCCGGCGGCCAACAGCAGGGACGAGGTGATCTTGGCCTATCCGGGGCTGTACGCCGTTTCGGTCTACCGGATCGCCCATGAGCTGCTTGCCCTGGGGGTGCCCCTGATTCCCCGGATCTTGACCGAGCAGGCCCACAGCGTCACCGGCATCGATATCCACCCCGGGGCCCAAATCGGGGCGTCCTTCTTCATGGACCACGGCACCGGCATTGTCATCGGGGAGACCACGGTGATCGGCAGCCGGGTCAAGCTCTATCAGGGCGTCACCCTGGGGTGCCTCTCCACCAAGGGCGCGGGGGCCCTCAGGGGCGTCAAGCGGCACCCCACCCTGGAAGACAACGTGACCGTCTATTCCGGGGCGACCGTTCTGGGCGGGGACACGGTAATTGGGGCAGGCGCGGTGGTGGGAAGCGGCGCCTTTGTGACAAAGTCCATTGCCAGGGGGGCAAGGGTCACCCAGACCCGCAGCGGCCTGGAACCGGACTGAGTCCCGCAAAATACATTTTTCCCGCCGGGGAATGCCCGGCGGGAAAATTTTGTCAAATTATTGCCGATTCCCCGCCGCTTCCAAGCGGAGCAGGAACCGTTTGGCATTCAGGCCCCCGGCGTAGCCGGTGAGGCTTCCCCCGGCGCCCACCACCCGGTGGCAGGGGATCAGGATGGAGATGGGGTTGCGGCCCACCGCCCCGCCCACGGACCGGGGGGAGCCCCCCACCCGCTCCGCCAGCTGGCCATAGGTGACCACCTGGCCGTAGGGGATCTCCAAAAGCGCCCGCCACACCCGCTGCCGGTATGCGCTTCCCCGAGGGGCCAGGGGCAGGTCCATTTTGGGGGCATCCCCGGCAAAATAGGCCGCCAGATACTGTTCCAGCGCCCAAAATACCGGCCCTTCCCCCGGCACGGCATCCTCCGCACCGTCTAGGAAGTATTTCTGGCCCGGCAGCCAGAGGCCGGTAATGGCGTTCCCGTCGCAGGCCGCCGTCAGGGTCCCCAAAGGGGACCTAAATTCCCGCAAAAACAGCATCTTCCCGCCTCCTTTTCCCTATTGTACCAAACGCTGCCCCCACTGGCAAGAAATTCTTGCCCCGGGGGCTTGACATTTTTAAAAATTGGGGTATAGTAATGTCAAAAGGATTAGCACTCTAATGCTGAGAGTGCTAAAATGCGAAAAGGAGTGGGTATCATGAAATTTGACAGCTACACCCAGAAGTCCCTGGAAGCCGTCCAGGCCGCCCAGCGGTTGGCGGAGGAAAACCGCAATCCCCAGCTGGAGCAGATCCATCTGCTCACCGCCCTGCTGGAACAGGACGGAGGCCTGACGCCCCAGCTTTTGAAAAAAATGGGCGTCAGCGTGGAGAGCCTCCTGGCCGCCGCTCGGGCGGAGATGGGGAAGCTCCCCGCCGTCCAGGGCAGCCGGGAGGCGGGCCGGTTCTACATCAGCGCCGCGGCGGACGCCGCCCTCCGGGCCGCCGAGGAGCAGGCCGACGCCATGAAGGATTCCTTCGTCTCGGTGGAGCATCTATTCCTGGGGCTGACTGATGCCGCCCAGGGGGCGGTGAAGCAGCTGCTGCAAACCTACCGGATCACCAAGGAGGGGTGCCTCCAGGCGCTGCAAAGCGTCCGGGGCAATCAGCGGGTAACCACGGACAACCCGGAGGGCACCTACGACGCCCTGGAAAAGTACGGCACGGACCTGGTGAAAAGGGCGAAAGAGCAGAAGCTGGATCCCGTCATTGGCCGGGACGAGGAAATTCGGAACGTAATCCGCATCCTCTCCCGGAAGACCAAGAATAACCCGGTGCTGATCGGCGAGCCCGGCGTAGGCAAGACCGCCATCGCCGAGGGGCTGGCCCAGCGGATCGTGAAGAAGGACGTGCCCAAGAGCCTCCAGGAAAAGACCATTTTCTCCCTGGACATGGGGGCCCTGATCGCCGGGGCCAAGTACCGGGGGGAGTTTGAGGAGCGGCTGAAGGCCGTGCTCAACGAGGTCAAGCAGTCTGAGGGGAAGATTCTGCTCTTTATCGACGAGCTGCACACCATCGTGGGCGCGGGGAAGACCGAGGGGAGCATGGACGCCGGGAACCTGCTCAAGCCCATGCTGGCCCGGGGGGAGCTGCACTGCATCGGGGCCACCACCCTGGACGAGTACCGGCAGTATATCGAAAAGGACGCCGCTCTGGAGCGCCGGTTCCAGCCAGTACTGGTGGACGACGGCAATTCCGTGCTGTTGGTCGATCACGATGTACAGATTCTCCGC
>CANQXH010000096.1 GCA_947627745.1 uncultured Oscillospiraceae bacterium | reverse complement strand
TCTTTGTGGCCACCTCCGCCACAAAGATGACGTAGTTCGCGTCGATGGGGCGCTGGGCACGGTGACGAGATAGCAGATGTACCCGACCTGCACCGCCAGATAGAGAAGGCCCTTGCCCCACTGTTTATAGCACAGCTGCCCCAGGCCCATCACCAGCATGGAGGCTGTCACCCGGCCGTTGGCGTTTTTCATCAGTTCCCGCATCCTTCCACCTCCTAGTTCAGGGTGTGGATGGCGGAATAGATCTGCTCATCCACGGCTTCCAGGGCCCGCTGCAGCGCTTCCAGGGTTCGATACTTTTGCTCCTCCGGCAGCCGGAAGGGGTCTTTGGCCAGGTCCGAGAAAAAGGTCTGGCAGGGGGTCCAGATCTGCGCCACCGCCCGGATGCTGGGCATCACGGCGATCTGGCCGGCCATCAGGTTGGCGTTGACGGTCTCGGAGAGCCCGCCGGCCTGGTTAGCCACGTCCGCCCGGGCGGGGACAATGCCCAGCAGCTCGTTGCGCCGGGATATCATCTCATAGCTGGTGGCGAAATCCACGAAGGCCAGCGCCGCGTTGGGCGCTTTGGTGTAGGCGCTGATGGCGTAGCCGTTGATGCCGCCCATCATCACGCTGTCCACCGTCTCCCCGTCCCGATCCTCCAGGTCGCCGCTGGCGGGCAGCTTGGGGATGCCCGCGGCCACCAGGTTTTCCGCCGCCTTCGCGTAGGCGCCGGCCTCATCGAGGTTCTCGGTACGCATATACTCCTTCGCCAGCTCGTCAATGAATAGGGTGTACACGTCGGGGGTGGTCATGGTGGCGAAGTAGGTCCCGTTGGCCAGCATGCTGTAAGCGTTGACTGTGATGGTGTCGTCGATGCAGTCCTGGTTCATCACCGAGGCCAGCTGCCGAAGGACCCAGGCGCCCTTGCAGGCGTCCCCCGCCGAAAAGCCAATGTCCGAGGAATCGGTGCCCCCCGCCCCAAAGACATACCCGCCGTAGGAAAACAGGAATCCGGAGGAAAAATAGGTGTCGAACAGGGACTTCATGTACCCGAATTTACTGCCGCCGCTCTCCTCCCGGACCTGCTTGGAGTAGGCGTACAGCTCCGTCCAGTATTCGACCATATCCGGCACGTCGTCCCGGTCCCGGTCCCAATCCTCCCGCCAGTTTTCCGGCAGCAGGTCCTTGCGGTAGTAAAGCAGGGGCCCCTGAATGTTGACGGGCACGCCGAAAATATAGTCCTCCCCGCCGTATTCCACGGTGTAGGCGTCCCAGGCCTCCAGCGAGATCTGGTCGTAGCAGCTCAGCTGCTCCACCGGCAGGGGCTGGATGTGCTTGCCGTCGGTGTACTTCATTAGAGCGTCGTTGGCCTGGTACAGCACGTCCGGCCCGTAGCCGTAGGGACCGTCCTGCTCCAGGTCGGTGTACTGATCCATGTTGGCGTCCACCGCCACGATGCCGTAGGACGCGTAGGCCTCGTTGAAAGCCGCCAGCAGCTCTCCAAAGTAGCCCTTTTCCTTGGCAGTGTCGTTTTCCAGGATCCGAAGGGTCACGTTCCGCTCCAGCTCCCCGGTAAACTTGGTCTGTGCCCGGGCCTCATCCCGTCCCAGGCTGAGACTGCCGAAAATGCCCAGCAGCAGGGCCAAAACCAGGATGTGGGCCGTCAGGGCGGAGATATTTCGGGTCATGTCATCCCATCCTTTCTATGATATGGGTGAAGGAGTCCCCATCGATTTTGAGGCGGATAGCTCCCCGTTCCAGGGTAAACACGTTCCCCTCCGTGTAAATGTTCGCCTGGGGGATGCGCAGGGCGGGCTCCTCTCTTTTGAGCCTGGCAAGCCGCTGAATAAGCCGCCAGGTCTGCCCCCGCTGCTCCGCCAGGGCCCAGTCCATGGTGCGGCGGCAGTCGGGGTCGTACCCGCCGGGCAGGGCGATCTCCGTGCCGTAGTAGATACACGGCGCCCCGACAAACAGGTACAGTACCGCCAGGGCGCTTTCCAGCTTGACCCGGTTTTCTCCCACCTGGGTGAAAAAGCGATGGGTGTCGTGGCTGTCCAGGAGGTTCAGCATCATGTTGTTGACGGTGTCGGTATTCCGCATGAGAAGGCCATTGAGCCGGTCGGCAAAGCCCGCCGCGTCCAGAGCGCCGAAGGCGAAGAAGTCCAGGCAGGCCTTGGTGAAGGCGTAATTCATCACCGCGTCGTATTGGTCCCCCCGGAGGAAGCTGTTGGCATTGTGCCAGTTTTCCCCGATGATGACGCAGTCCGGGTCCGCGGCCTTCACCGCCTGTCGGAATTTTCGCCAAAACGCATGGGATACCTCGTCGGACACGTCCAGCCGCCAGCCGTCGATGTGGTAGTTTTGGATCCAGTGGACGGCGATGCCGGTGAGATAGTCCTGCACCTCCGGGTTGGAGGTGTTCCACTTGGGCATATAGGCGCAGGAGGAGAAGCATTCATAGTTTACTGCCTGCCGGTCCACCCGGTCGCCGTGAATAAGAAACCAGTCAAAATACCGAGACCGCTTCCCGTTTTTCAGCACGTCCTGAAACGGGCCGCACCGTTCGCTGACGTGGTTGAACACGGCGTCCAGGACCACCCGGATGCCCATGCCGTGGGCGGATTCCACCAGGGCTGCAAAATCCTCGTTGGTCCCGAAAATGGGATCTACCGTGAAGTAGTCCTGAATGTCATACTTGTGGTTGCTGATGGACTTGAAAATCGGCGTCAGGTACAGGGCGTTGACGCCTAACTCCCGCAAATAGGGGAGCTTTTCCTGAATCCCCTTCAAATCCCCACCGGCGAAGCTCTTGGGGTTGGGGATTTGGCCCCACTCCAGATTGATGTAAGAGTCGTCCTTGTCCCGGTCCCCCCGGTAGAAGCGGTCTATAAAGATCTGATAAAAGCAGGCGCTGCCCATCCAGGACACCGGCCGGTGGATATCGCAGCCGTTGAGATAGGCGATCTGAAAGGCGTTGTAAAAGGCCTTTGAAAAGTCATAGGTTTCCGTCAGCCCGTCCTCGGAAAAATAGAAGGTCTGCCCTCCCTGCTTCAGTTCAAAAACGTACACCAGCCGCACGTCCTCCGGCTGGAGCTCCACGGAAAAGTAGTTGAACAGCCGGTCATGGCAGGTCAAAACCATGGCCTGACGGCGGCGCTTTTCCCAAAAATCGTACTTGCCCCCGTAGATCACGGCGACTTCCGGCGTGTCGTATCGGGCGGTGCGGAGCCGGAGGCAGACGGTGTGTTCATCCTTGGCGTATCCGTATTCCGTTTCCGGCATGTGGTAAAGGGCCTGCTCGATCATTCGCTCACCTCGCGCATTTCTCCGTTGACAAAACGGGGAAATCTATTATAATAATGTTACTATGGATAAAAAAGTGACAATACAGGATGTGGCCGACGCCGCCGGAGTGAGCAAAACCACCGTTTCCTTCATTTTGAACGGGCGGGACGATCTGCGGATCAGTGAACAGACCAAAAAGAAGGTCTGGCAGGTCATCAATATGCTGAACTACCGGCCCAATCTGTACGCAAAGAACCTGCGCGGCACCAAAACGAATAAAGTGATCGGATTTTTCCAGGACGGCGGCCTCTCGGAGCTGGAAAAGCTGTGCTTTTATGACTTTTTTGACCGGACGGCCCGCATGCTCCTGGAGTCCGGCCAGCGGGCCCAGCTGCTGCTCAGCGTCGACCGGTTTGACGACGTGGACGCCATCGTGGCCAAGGGGCTGCCGAAGGCCGGCTTCCTTTCCCTGGCGGAGCGCAACTACATCCCCGTGGTCGCCGGGGACTGCCGGGTGAACGACCCCATTTTTTACGAGGTCAACTTAGACTACCCGGCGCTGAAAGCCCAGGCGGACGCCGCGTTTCCCGGCGGGTGCGTCTATGTCACCACCCGCCCCCGGGACGACTGCCTTTGCGGGCAGCTGACGGAGGCGTTCCCGGAGGTCCGGTTCGTGGAGACCTGCGCTGATCTGTTGGCGCTTTCCGGCCAGGATGTCTTTGTCACCGAGCCCGTTTTGAAGGGCCTGCTGACGGGGGTATGCGGGAAGGTGTTTTGCCCCGAGGGCCTTGCGGAGCGGCAGGCCCGGCAAATCCTCTCCTGCGTGGCCCTGGCGGTCAGCCGGGAGGCCCGGGAGCGGCACGATTTCCTGATCCGCTAACCATACCGGCTCGGACGGCTACAAGCCGTCCGAGCTTTTTGTATAGAGGCTTACGCCTGATAAATATTGATGGTCTTGGTGGCCAGATCAAAGGTGATCCGGTAGGTCCCCGGGGTGGAGCAGGTCAGGTTGTTGCCGCTCTCCGGCCGGAACAGGGCGTTGACATTGTCATCGCTGTCCGGGCCCAGGCAGGAAACACCGATCCACTCGCCGTCGTCGCCGGTGGTGGTGTTGACCATCAGCCCGGCCTGCCAGGTCCCGCCGTTTGCCACCATGTCCTCGGTGATGGTCATGGTGATCTCGTAGAGCCCGTCGTTGTTGGTCAGCTTGTATTCGTCGGCGGGCAGATTGGTCTCGGGGTCGAGGATTTTCCAGCCCTCCACAAAGCTGCCCTTGATGTGGACCGTGTCCTCCTGACCGGCGGGGGTGATCTCGATGACCTTGGCGTAGGCGTTGAAGGTGATGTTGTACACCCCTTCCTCCGCCACCTTCAGGTTGTAGTTGGAGTTTTCGGGGCTGGCGGCTACGAAGCGCTCGTCGCCCCGGTAATACCGGTAGTTATAAGACCCCAGCTTGCCCTCGGCGGTGGCGCCCTTTTCAAAGGACTGGATGATGAACTCGGCGTTTGCGGTCAGCTTCACATCCCGCAGCTTGTAGACATCGCCGCCCAAAGCGGTGAACCGATACGCCGGATCGTAATAGGTGTCGTTCCAGCTGTGGCCGTCAAAATTGCCGTCGATGTAGTAGTCCAGCTCGGCCATAGGCTCCTCGCTGTCCAGGGTGGCGGACAGGACCTTGGTATCTTCGTCATAAGTAAAGGTGTAGGTGCCGGCCTTGGAGGCCACGATGTTGCCGGAGCCGGTGAACAGGGCCTGGCTGGCCTCGTCCAGGTTCTCAAAGCGGATGTATTCGGAGCCCACGGTGGAGACGCCATCCTCGGTGACCAGGCTGGTGAACATGAATTCCTCGCCTTCCCGGAGGTAGACGGTCAGGGTGTGGGTGGCGCCCACCTTGACGAATCCCGTGGCGTCGTTGTACAGATCCGCCCACAGCGTGATGCCCGCGCCCTTGATGTAGTAGGTGGTGGTCACGCCGGAAAGTTCCGCCGCGTCGCCGTTGCGCACCCAGGTGATCTGATCGAAGTCGTTGAGGTTGTAGATCTCCTTGTTGGCCTCGGTGTAGCTGGGGTCGCTCTCGTTGTAGTAGTCGTCGCCGGGATGGGTGTGGAGGGTCAGGGTGTAATTCCCGTCCACGGCCACCTTGATGTTCTGGCCCTTGGCGGCGGTTTCCCCGACGCCGCCGGCGCCGCTGAATACCTCGTTGCCGGCGCTGTCCTTGGCGGTGTCCAGGTAGCCGAAGCCCCGCTTGTCGTGCCACTCGGAATCGATGGCGAACTGGAATTCATCTCCGGCGTACAGGTCCAGGGTGATGGAATAGGTGTTGTCGCCCACCTTCTCCAAAAGATGCCCATCCGTGATCACCTTGCCCCAGTTGGAGGCCATCAGCAGGTCTCCCTTGCCGGAGCCCACCAGCGCCCAGGTCCGGGTGTCCTCCTGGTACGCGGAGAAGCCGGCGAACACCTTGGTATTTTCCGTGATGGGCTTGCTGAAATCAAATTCCACGCTCATGGACGGGGTGGCGAACCAGCCCACGAAGGTCTGCCCCTCCTTTTCCGGTGTCCATTCGGTGGCGACGCCGTTTTCCTGGACTTCCTCGGTCTTCAGGACCGTGTCGCCGTCCATGTACTCCACGGTGAAGGTGGGTTCCTTTGCTTCGCTGTTGTCGCACCCCGCAAGCAGGGATATTGCCATGGCGCAAATGAGCAGCAGCGCGATCCATTTTGCCTTTCTCACGATCCATTCCTCCAAAATTTTATAGTTGCTAAATCGATTTAGCAATCCAAGTATATCGCTCATTTCCCAAGTTGTCAATATCCTTTGGGGAAGTGGGCGTATTTTTTGTTAGATTTGCCAATATCGCCAGGCGGATTTCGACAACCTGCCCAAGGACCTTCGATTCTACGGGCGCCCTATCAAACGCAAGATTAGGCGCTAAAAACGAAGATCATGCCAAAGGCATTGACACCTTTCCCCAATTCCATTATGATCTTGGTGACTGAAAAAGGGAAGGGAAAAGCGGCCTCCACACTTCAAAATGAAAGAGGGAGACAGCGGAGGGAACAGCCATTTTCGTGGACGGCGGCGGCTCCATCCCTTTTAAAGCAGAGAAGCAAAGACCCAAATCATAACTATGGAGGGATTATTTTGGCAAAGGACAAGCAGAACAAGAAGAAAATGAGCGCGAAGGTATTTACCGCCATTGTCGCGCCCCTGCTGGCGATTCTGCTGGCGTTCTCCATCGCGCTGTCGGTCATTACCACTTCCACCTATGACCTGGTGCTGCGGGACATCTTCGGCGAGACGGAATTCCATCTTGCCAGCAAGGCGGACGGCGTGGACGCCGACTACTACACGCGGGCGGTTTCTGATTCCCAGCAGCTTCAGCAGGCGGAGCAGGCCTACACCCGGCAGGCGGGCGCGGAAGGCTTTGTACTTCTGAAGAACGACGCCGGGAACGGCAAGGGCCTGCCCGTGGCGGCTGGCTCCAAGCTGAGCCTGTTCTCCGCTTCCTCTGTGGACCTGCTGGCCGGCGGCACCGGCTCCGGCGTCAGCACCATCTCCAGCGATATGCGCACCGCCCTGACCGAGCAGGGCTTCACCGTGAATGAGAGCCTGTGGAAATTTTACAGCGACAATCACGAGACCTATAAGCGGGGCGACGGCGCCATGTACTACGGCTTTGCCGAGGACTGGTCCATCCGGGAGGCTCCCATCGACGCCATCCCCCAGGAGGCCAAGGACGAGGCCCAGGGCACGACCCCCATTTTCTTCTTCTCCCGTACCGGCGGTGAAGGCCGGGATCTGGGCCGATACATGGGCGACTTCGCCGCCACCGACGCGGACCGGGAAAAGCACTATCTGGAGCCCGATTCCGTGGAGCTGGGCGTGATCCAGTACCTGAACGACAACTTTGACAACGTGATCATCGTGGTGAACACCAACAACGCCTTTGAGCTGGGCTGGGTCAGCAATTATGATCACATCAC
>CANQXH010000095.1 GCA_947627745.1 uncultured Oscillospiraceae bacterium | reverse complement strand
CCATGGCCTGCCCCCAAACCAGGCTGAATCTATTTTCTTCCAGAATTTCGCTTGTCCACTTTATTGACTATAGTTCAAACTTCGCTTTTGCAGTTAGGGCAATACCAGGAGTAAATGTTCCAGTCCTCCCGCATCGCCATTCTCCTTTGCTCTTATTTCTGCGAAAGCGAAACAAGCACTTTTACCTCGCTTATCTCATAGAGGGGCACGCGTCTTGTTTTGACATACTTCATCTGCTGCGTAACCTCTCCGCAACTTTCGCATTCCATCCATCCGTCTGTCTCTTCTAAGTCCACAGACTTGTTGACCTTACCACATACAGGGCACCTTACATCCACAGCACTCATGAAAAAACATCTCCCATCACTTGAGTATTAGAGGGACTTGATTACATGACGAGCAACACCTTGAACTTTGAAGCTTTTGACCCTAATAACTTTTCCGGGGTACTTATCCTCGTTTTCATAGGCAAGAAGATAGCTCTCGGTGTTCTCATCATAACCGGCAAATCGTTTCAGAGTATTCTGATTATCGGGATCAAGCGCAACGACTATATCCCCTTCGGAAGCAGGGCAATTGCGCTCGATAACAAGCAGATCATCTTCTTCGATACCGGCATCCACCATCGAATCTCCCTTTGCACGAAGAATATAAAACTCTCCGTTGCCGAACATAGAAACAGGCAGGCTGACATATTCCTCGACCATTTCCTGTTCTTCTTCGGGGCAGCCGCACTGAATGGAGCCTACTAACGGGGCGGATACATAGGCTGTTTTCATTTTGGCGCTCTCTGGAGCTGCTGCGATCCCTCTGCTGTACTCAAGCAGGCCGCGCTCGCTTAACTCCTGCAGATACCGATAGGCAGTTGTTTTGCCCACGCCGACTCCGTCGGCTACATCAATGATTGAAGGAGCTCTGCGATTCTGTTGGTAGTACTTGTTCACGAACTTCAGTATCGCGTCCAGTGTTTCTTGGCTTTTTGATCTCATATCAATACCTCTGTTTCTATCTGGAACTTTGTGTTCCATATACGTTATTATACTCAGAAAATTCAAGATTGCAAGAGGGTAACAAAAAATTAAAAAGGAGGTGCAACCAATTTGCTGCACCTCCATGTTTAGTCAAGAGATCTGTTATTTATTCGGTTAGGGCCTCTGCGGCTTGTTTAACCATTGCTGCATAGGATTTTTTGACGTCTTCGGGAGCCTTGATGGAAACCTTGCCTCCGAATCCAAACACCCAGCTATAGAAAACATTGCCGACGGCAGTGCTCACAACTGCACGGAATGATTTCATATCGTTGGCAAGAACAGTGACATCCTTGCCAAACTTATCTATGATGGCGTCCATCATGCCATTTTCACAGATTAGTTCAATCTGTTTACGCGTGCCGTTATACATGCGAAACATGGAATTCAGATAGACATTTATGTCAAAACCTATCGGTGGTGATACTGCGTCCTTGTCCAAAATGTGCGGTTGACTTACAATACGATCTACTCGGAAGCTACCGATCCCCTCATGCTTTTCAGAATATCCGATCACATAATAGTAATCACCATTCCATATCAGCTTGTAGGGGCTGAACACATAATTGTACCCATCGTGCTTCACTTTTGGCTCTTTGCGGACATTATATGAGAAATATCGGAAAGAGACTTTCTTCTGCTGATTGATCGCATCATTCAAAGCTTCCATGATGTAATAGACTTTCTCATTGTCTGCTTTAATACGGTTCTCAACATCTACATTTCGCACGAGCTTTTCTGTGTTGTGGTAGCTCGTGAGAGAGCCAATTTTTTTGACTAATGCTGCACTCTTGTCTTTTGGAATAAACCGAGCAGATTCCACCGCATCAATTAAAGTTTTGAGCTCTGGAAGGTCAAAGGGATGCCCAATCAGATAGAACCGCTTTTGAGTTGAAGGTTCTACCTCGATTTCCACGCCAAGTTCCTGGAGAGCCTTGATATCGTCACCCACAGTACCACGGGAAGTGGAGATGCCGTAGTCTCTATCAAGCTGTTCCATAATTTGAGCTATAGTCAAGTAATGATCTTCGTCTGTCTGTTCATAGAGCATCTTTGCCACATAGAAAGGACGAAGTTTAGCTTTTATATCCATATGTTCACCTTAAGTCAAAATGGTCTTTTGCAACAAAATCTACTGCTATTGTGCTCATGCCTATTCTCTTAACATGGTTTTTGTGTTCTCTTTGGCGTGTATTACTGCGTCATTTTATAAAGCACTTTTTCGAGGCAGTCTTTGCTGTTGCTCAAATCAACCAACTGATTGCTACCAGGTGCGGATATTGTTGTCATGTACCTGTAGGTGTTAATGAAAGCGTTGTATAGGTGCTTTTCGTATTCTCCGGGAAGTGCCGATGAAGTGCTGGATGGCTGTGCCCATGACCAACTACCGATTGTAGCATAAACGAAACTGTCGATAACTATGCCAGAAAGATGGTAACTACTGTAAAATCTATCCCGGATATAACGCATGTGTTTGCAGGTATCAAACAAGAGTCCATAAGTGGAGTCGTTTTTGCTACGCATAGCATCCTGCTCCGCCTTTGGATTGGTTGAGCGCCAGTTTCCGCCCATATTGGAATCCGGGTACTGGTATGTCGTATTCCCGTACCAGTTATTGCTCGCAAACGCGGGTAGTACCTCAAATTTCATCTCATCTGTAAATGAGACCTTGACAACCTGACCATCTGCACGTACATCCGTTCTGGGATAAGAGACCTGAATCGCATTTTTCACTGCCTGCAAAAGGCGAGATTGCCCATTTCCTTTGTAGATATCATAGCGTTCATATTCTGATTTTGGGAGTTCCAATAGAATGTCGATATCGCTAGTGTCAATTGCTGTCCCACGTCCGTATGATCCAACATAAAAGCTGTGAGTTGTCTCACTGGTTGAATTCCAAAACTCTCGATTGACGGCCTTTGTTATCGTTTTGTATCGAGTAGAAATAGCCGTTCTTGTCTCCATCGGGATTCTTTCACTATGCTCTGATACATGATAGCTCATTTTTTTCCTCCTTTTTGAAGTGCTGCAGGAATGTATGAATCAATCTCTTCTTCTGAGAACGTATTATCTCCCGTTACCAGCAGGGCTTCTTTGGCTAGTTTAACTGCCTTATCCGTGGTTGTAGGGGCATCCTTATACACCTCATTTGCTTTATCCATGAGTTCACGGTATCTGTCTTCCAGCTCCACGACGGGCTTTTCCTTCAATTTGATGGATGTGAGCAGGCAGGTAATCTCGTTCCTCACTATCAGCAGTTTATTCGCTGCCTCCTTGTGCGCTTTTGTCAATTTGTTGAGGTCAAATGATCTGAAATACGCAGCAACGAAAACTGATGCAAATGATAATACTGCGGAAACAATCTTTATCCAGAACTGGTCGGTGAAAAGGGTGGAGAGAATGCCGACCGATGTCAGTGATGCGCACATAATGCTCACTGTTTCCATCCATTTATACTGTTTCTGATAAATGTCCGCCTGTTTCTCTTGGATCTTATGCGACCAGACCGCACGCGCAAACATGTCGCGTACCGCGTCTTCCAATATGTTGTACTGATCTGCCATATGCAACAATTAGCTCTCCCTTTACCTTTTCCGTATTAATAGTACTGCTCTACGTAACTATATGCTTTCGCAAACACTTCCTGATCCTTGATTCGGTACTTGCGCATGATAACATCGCGCAGGTTTTTACTTACCTCTTTCCTGCCGGTTGAAGTGTTTTGCCAGCCGGGGAATCGGACGATTTTGACGATTCCGTCTATGTCATTAACAATACGCTCCACGATAATTGGCGTGTTATCGTTTTTAACATTCTGGAACAATGAAGTTAACGCTGCCTTGCCTTTATCAACTTCCTCTTCCGGTACGACCTCTTTTTCCACCTGCGCGACATCTTTAGCGAGCTCAAGCAACGCCTTGAGAAACTCCATGCTGGTGAGTAGCCCTGCTTCATGCTCTTCACGGAGTTTTTCCATACGTGCGCCAAGAGCAATAAATCTGGGGTCTTCTGGGTGCTTACGAATTATAGCAGCGAGATCAATTTCGATTTTCCTGCGTTTCTTCTCTGCGTTAGGATCACCCTCAATGAATTTTTGGATGATTTCCGCATCCATCGCTAGGATATCTTCATCTGTTTCCACTTCTTCCACGGAGATATTGTCATGAACGAGCTGCAGCGTTTTAGGGCCAAGTGCAGCCCAAATCAGTTTGCCACGTTCGTCAGTCGGACGAATAGAATCATAAACCTTTGACAGCCACCTGTAATCCGCTTTATAAGGATTGAGACAACTGTCCGGTGAAAGCGCATTCCATACACGGTTCAGGACTCGATACTGCGCTCCGAACTTGTCTTTCATTTCATCATTCGGCAAGCAATCCTGCGCAGCAACCAGCCCTTCCCAGTCATCACGAGTTCTGTCTACCCCGGGGAAAAAGCCAATGCACGCTTCAACGAGCTGAGGCACTTTTGCTTTAACACTCTCAATATTAGTAATAATCCGCTCGACTGTATCAGCATCAAAAGCCAGTGCCTTTGCGACATCATCAAAAATACCTACGTAATCGACGATGAGTCCGTATGTTTTGTCCTGTCCGTAGACGCGGTTTGTGCGACAAATTGCCTGAAGAAGTGTATGATCCTTCATTGGCTTATCAAGGTACATTACCTGTAGAATGGGCGCATCGAAGCCTGTAAGCAGTTTGCTTGTCACTATGACAATCTGCAGTGGGTTGTTCGGATCGCGGAAATCGTCCAATACTTTCGCTTCTTCTTCACGAGTACGACGCCACTTTTTGTACTCATCAGCCTTGTCGTTATTGGTATCCATAACGATCGTGGAAGTTGCCTCACCGAGGAGCTTATCCAGCTCTTTTTTGTAGAGTACACAGCATTCCCTGTCAAAACAGACCACTTGTGCCTTAAATCCGTTGGGGTTCACTTTCGACATGAAATGCTCGGCGATATGCGAGCATACCGCTTTAATTCTTTCCGGATCTTTCATGATTGCCGCCATGCGGACGCGCTGCGCAACCTTTGACCGTTCTTCCTCTGTAAGACCTGCTTCATCTGTAAGCGTCTTAAACGCCTCATCGATAGCTGCCTGATCAACATGAAGTTTTACCGGCACTGGTTCAAAATGCAGAGGGAGCGTCGCCTTATCACTGACGGAATCAGCAAAGGAATACCGGCTCATATAGCCTGAACGATCCTCTGTTGCACCGAACGTAGCAAATGTATTCCGATCCAATTTGTTTATGGGCGTGCCCGTCAGACCAAAGAAAAATGCATTCGGCAACGCCATTCTCATCTTTGCACCGAGATTGCCTTCCTGGGTCCGGTGCGCTTCATCTACCATTAGGATGATGTTATCCCGATAATTGATTGCCTCATTGATCTGTGCAAACTCAAAAATTTTGGTGATAATTACTTTTCGTGAATCAGCCTTGAGAAGTCGGATCAACTCCGCGTTTGTGTCTGCCGGAACGAGGTTTGGAACATCTGCCATAGAGAAGGTGCCGAAAATCTGTCCGCTAAGATCGATGCGGTCATTTACGATAATAACGGTCGGTGCATTCAGTTCCTTTACCATGCGAAGCTTCTGGGCCGCGAACACCATCAGAAGTGATTTACCGCTGCCTTGGAAATGCCAAATCAAGCCCTTCTTTGGGTATCCCGTTTTCACTCGATCGACAATGAGATTTGCGCCTTCATACTGCTGGTAGCGGCATACGATCTTGATTTTCCGATTATGCTTATCTGTGGAAAACAGCGTGAAATAACGGAGCAAGTCGAGTATGACTTCTTTTCGGGTAATCGATGCAACGGCACGCTGAACCTTTGACAAATCTCCTTCCTCGTGAGCAATGTTCGAATACCACGGGCCCCAAAGGGTGACAGGAGCGTTGATAGCACCATATCGGAAGCACTTGCCCTCAGTCGCAAAGTTCAGGATATTGGTTACGAACATTTCTGGTATCGACTTTTCGTAGTCGAGAATGTCGCCTGCACCATCCATCCAACTGATTGATGGTCTAACAGGAGACTTCATTTCTCCAATAGCAATGGGGAATCCATTGATGAGCAATACGACGTCAAGCCGTTTGCCTCCAACTTTCTGGGGATATACCCACTGGTTCGTTACCACGAAAGTGTTATTCTCCGGATTATCATAATCGAAAAATTTAATACTGATCGATCTGCCGTCCTTATCGAAGGGAAAGCTGTTTTCCTCAAAAATGAGTTTTTTAAAGCGCTCATTCTGCGTGACGAGGTCATGAGGCCGCACCGTGGAAATCAGTGCACGCAGCTTATAGATAACTGTATCTGCGTGTGCGGGATTCTCTGCTATGCAAGGATTCAATCTGATAAGGGCATCTCGCAGGTGCTTCTCTACCAGTACATCCGACTCCGATCTGGGCAAATCCTCTGCACGAATGTAGTCCCATCCGTTTGATTCAATCGCATGGATGACCATATCCTCAACATTTTGTTCTGTGAAAGTTCCCGGCATAAATCATAACCTCCCAAGGTTTCTTTTTATCGTGAATGCTTCGGCTGCATGTCGAAGTAAATATTTTGATTTATCGCTCTGCTGGACAAAGGCTTTCCATGCCATTTGTTCGTTTAACGTTGCTCTTTTTACTCGAAGATTCAGAAGGTCACGCATCTCTATGTGGCTTGTTAACATGGTCTGCACTTTCTGCAGTATTTCATCTTCTCTCGATTTTATTGCCCACAAAAGATATTCGGGAATAATTCCTTCGCGCGGTTGCAATGCTTTTAGATCTTGGTTGATAACCAACGGATTATCAGCAATAGCAATATGAAATTCGTGTCTTAGCACAGCACTTCTTACAACAACAAGAACTGTTCCGGTCGGCAAAATCTTTGCTGTAGTTTTTTTTACTGCCTCGTCGGATAGCCATAATGCACCTTCTGATACTCGATCCGTTTTAACATCACCAGATTTGATAAAGGGTATAGTACCACCGTAATATTCAGGATGTGACATAGAGGGAGTTCCACCTCCGCTAATGTTTACGCAACAATCCTCCACGGATGTCATGAAAACGTCATCATTCTTTTGAGCAAACCGTTCGCTAAATTGCGATTTACGCCGGCAAATTTTGATTTATCGCTCTGGCGGACGAAGGCGGCAAACTGCTCTTGAAGGGGGAGTGGAGGCACCATTACTTTCATAGCCTTTAATTTGTCGCCAGGAAGATGCGCGATAGTGACCTTGTTTCCAACTACATCTGAAAATCCATTGGCTTGTGAGTGATAATATAGCAGATAGCCAAGATACTCTGGAAT
>CANQXH010000094.1 GCA_947627745.1 uncultured Oscillospiraceae bacterium | reverse complement strand
GAGCCCCTTCAGCGAGAAAAACGGCTACACCTGGGAGGTGGAGGTCTCCGACGAGATCAAGGCCAATATCCAGGCCCAGGGCGCCGGCGCGTCCCTCAACCCCATGTCCGAGGAGGACGCCGCCGCCAAGTACCGTCCCTTCGGTCAGTCCGGCAAGCTGGAGCTGATCGATTACCGTGGCCGGGACTTTGACGAGGTGGAGGCCGAGGGCGGCTGGGACGCCCTGATCGACCAGATGACCGCCACCGAGATCCACGACATGATCCGCAACGGCGGCTACCAGACCCTGGGCGCCGGCACCATCAGCAAGCCCCGGGCCATCGACTTTGACGGTCCCTCCGGCCTGAATGAGGGCGGCGTGACCCACGAGCCCTACTCCATCACCTATCCCTGCGCGGCCAACATCGCCGCCAGCTGGGACCGGCAGAACTCCTACTACCACGGCTACTATGTGGGCGAAGACGGCCTGGCTGCCGACGGCAACTGGGGCAACCATCAGTACATCGGCATCATCTCCGGCTGGTACGCCCCGGCCATGAACATCCACCGGACTCCCTTCGCCGGCCGGAACTTTGAGTACTACTCCGAGGACGGCTTTATGTCCGGCCAGATGGCGGTGGAAGCGGTGAAGGGCTGCGCCGAGAAGGGCGTGTACGCCTTCATCAAACACTTCGCCCTGAACGACCAGGAGGACTACCGGAACGGCCTGGCCACCTTCTCCAACGAGCAGGCTATCCGGGAGCTGTACATGAAGCCCTTCCAGATCTGCGTGGAGGACCGGGGCGAGCAGACCATCATGGTCCAGAAGTACGACCCGGACAGCGACAGCTACACCAAGACCGAGGCCCAGATCCCCGCTGTCATGGCGGTGATGACCTCCTTCAACCGGATCGGCTGCACCTGGGCCGGCGGCAACTACCAGCTCATCACCAAGATCCTCCGGGAGGAGTGGGGCTTTGACGGCATCGTTCTGACGGACTACGACAACGGCGGCTATATGGACACCGAGCAGTGCATCCGGGCCGGCGGCGACCTGAAGCTCACCGCCATGGGTTCCGACGCCCTGCTGGCCATTGACGACCATGCCTCCGCCTACTATGCCCGCCAGGCCATGAAGCACGTCCTGTACACCGTCGTCAACTCCAACGCCATGAACGGCATCGTCCACGGCGTGTCCGTCGGCAAGCTTCCCTTCGCCAACTACTACTTCATCCTGATCGCGGAAGCCGTTCTGGCCGCCGCCCTGATCCTCTGGGGCACGATCGCCATCGTCAAGCGCTGGAAGCTGGAAAAGAAAGCGAAGCAGACGAAGTAATCTCCATTTTTGAATCCTCCCTTCTTCTCTCAAAGCGGAACCGGCCACGTAAGTGGCCGGTTTTGCTGTTTTGTGCTTTGTGTGCGGAGTTTCGCCCTCCGGCCGTAGAATTTTTTGGAAAAAAGGTTGATACTGAACTCAAAATATGCTATATTGGTTCCACTCAAAAATCAGCTCTTGTTTATGGGAAAGGAGGAAGCTCCTTGCACAACATCGCCATTGTAGAGGACGAGGACACCGCCGCGGAAAAGCTGAAGGGCTATGTGGAGCGGTACGCCGGTGAGACGGGGGAGGAATTTCACACCGCCCGGTTTACCGACGGCCGGGCGTTTTTGCGGGATTACCAGACCGTCTACGCCGTGGTGTTCATGGATATCCAAATGCCCGGCATGAACGGGATGGACGCGGCCCTGGCCCTGCGGAAATTCGACAAGAATGTGTCCTTGATCTTCATCACCAACCTGATCCAGTACGCCCTCCGGGGGTACGAGGTGGACGCGGTGAGCTATCTGCTCAAGCCGGTAAGTTATTACGATTTTTCCCTGAAATTCAAGAAGGCCCTGGATATCTACCTGATGCAGGAGGAGCGGAGCTTCACCGTGAACCTGCCGGGGGGTCTGTGCCGCATCTCTACCGACAAGCTGATGTTCGTGGAGGTCATGAACCACCGGCTCTATTACCATCTGATCGACGATACCATCGAAATGACCGGCGCCCTGGCCAACGTGGAAAAGGAGCTGCGGGCCTTCGGCTTCCTCCGGTGCAACAGCTGCTATCTGGTCAACCCCCGGTTCATCGTCCGGGTCCAGGGCAGTACCGTGCTGGTGGGCAGCCAGGCCCTTCAAATCAGCCGGCCCCGGCGGGCCGCCTTTCTGGCGGAGCTGACGGACTGGTACGCTGGAACAGGAGGCGGGCAAAAATGAATGTAGGATTTGCCTTTCAGTCGGTTCTGCTGGAATTTCTGGGGGAGCTGTATGTTTTTTACGCCCTGACCATGTACCGCCTGGCCCGGCGGCGCTCCTTTATCCTCCGGTTCCTGGCGGGCGCCGCCGTGATGCTGGTGGTGGCCCGGCTGGCCGCCATGGTGTACCCGGCGGTGGGCAATACGGTGCTGGGCCGGACGGGGGTGTATTTGCTGCTGTTCGCCTGCTCCGTGGGCCATGTCTGCTTCTGCCTGGAGGAGCCGGCAGAGCTGGTGGTGCTGCTGTGCGGCGTGGCCTATGCCGCTCAGAATCTGTGCTACAAGCTCTATCTGATCGTCTGGTGCGCCGGGGACGCCATGGGCCTCTACGACGGCTGGGGGAACTGGTTCGACCTTAATTACCATCTGATGTACTATGCCCTGCTGGCCCTGGGGGCGGCGGGGGTGTACTTTTTCTTCCTCCGCAGGCTGGGGGCGCGGATCACGGACCGGCGGATCGACTACCGGATGTTCGCCGTGACGGCCCTGGCCCTGGCAGTGACGGTGGTACTCTGCTCGGTGGAGGACATTTACTTTGCCAGGCTGAGTACCTTCCGGGAGAACCGGTTCGACCGGTGGGAATTTCTGGTGCTGCGGCAGTCCGGGAACGTGTTCTCCGTGATCTGTTGCGGCATCGTGCTGCTGCTGGCCTCCAAAACCATTGAGAGCCGGGCCCTGGAGCAGGAGGTGGCCTATCTGCAATATGCCATCCGCCAGGGCCAGTGGCAGTACGAAATGTCCAAGGACACCATCGAGCTTATCAATATCAAATGCCATGATATCAAATATAAGCTGGCCGCTCTGGCAGGCGGGCCCATGGGCCCGGAGGCGTGGCGGGATCTGGAAAAGAGCATCAATATTTACGATATGAAGGTGGAGACCGGCAACAAGCTCCTGGACGTGCTGCTGACGGAGAAGAGCCTTTACTGCGAGCAGAACGGCATCCGCTTTTCCTGCCTGGTGGACGGGGAGAAGCTGTCCTTCCTGGAGGACGGGGACCTGTACTGCCTCTTCGGCAACATCGTGGACAACGCCCTGGAGGCGGTCCGGGCGGTGGAGGAGCAGCAGAAGCGGGTGGTGAACCTGATCGTCCGGGCCCAGGGGGACATGGTGACCATCCAGGCGGACAACTACTACCAGGGGGACCTGACCTTCCGGGACGGCCTGCCCCTGACCACCAAGGCCGACGCCTCCTCCCATGGCTTCGGGATGCGCAGCATTCGGATGCTGGTCCAAAAATACGGCGGGGCCATGACGGCCTCCGCCCGGGACGGCGTGTTCCACCTGAACATCCTCCTGAGCCCCACGCCGGAGAAGCACTGACATTTTACGAAAAAAATCAGCAGATTAGGAAACGCCCCTTGTTCCGGGATGTCTGTTTTGGTATGATGCAGGCAACCTGTCCGGCCAGAGCGCCGGACCATTTTAGAGCAAGGAGTGAACATCCATGAGTAAACGCATCTTCGCACTGGCCCTGGCGCTGGTCCTGGTCCTGGCCTTGACCGCCTGCAACCAGGAGAAGCAGCCCGGCACCACCACCGGCGGCAACGCGCCGGAGACCCCCTTCGGCGGCGACATGCTGGTAGACTTCTCCGGCGGCGCCGATCCCACCGGGAACGTGTTCGCCTCCGACGGCTGGTCCAACGGCAGCGTGTTCAACACCTACTGGAAGGGCGACTGTCTGACCTATTCCGACGGCCAGATGCACCTGGGCATCCGGGACGCCAACGGCGAGGTGGATCAGGGCTATTACAGCGGCGAGGCCCGCACCAACCTGTACTACGGCTACGGCGACTATGTGGTCAGCATGAAGCCGGCCAAGGTGGAGGGCACTGCCAGCACCTTCTTCACCTGCACCGGGCCCTACGACATCAACGCTCAGGGCGAGCCCAACCCCTGGGACGAGATCGACATTGAGTTTTTGGGCAAGGACACCACCGGCGTTCAGTTCAACTATTTCGTCAACGGCGAGGGCGGCCATGAGCACTGGTATGAGCTGGGCTTTGACGCCTCCGAGGGCTTCCATGAGTACGGCTTCCGCTGGACCGAGCAGGCCATCACCTGGTATGTGGACGGCCAGCCCGTCTACACCGTGGAGGCTTCCGCCGACACCCCGCTGCCCGCCGCTCCCGGCCGGATTCTGATGAACTACTGGTGCGGCACTCCTGACGCCGAGGGCTGGATG
Organism: uncultured Oscillospiraceae bacterium; assembly: GCA_947627745.1. Taxonomy (GTDB): domain Bacteria; phylum Bacillota; class Clostridia; order Oscillospirales; family Oscillospiraceae; genus Faecousia. The sequence continues at coordinate 3,008 of CANQXH010000094.1, read as the reverse complement.
GGCAAGTATGAGCTGAATCCCGCCACCGCCGACTATCAGTACATCAAGACCTCCGCCCAGGGCGCCCCCCTGGTTCCCGAGGAAGGCCAGGGCGGGGAGGAGATCCCCACTTAGGGCTTGGACGTGAACTTTGCCGACGGCGCCCCCGCCAACGGCAGCGTGTTCGCTTCCGACGGCTGGTCCAACGGCAGCGTGTTCAACACCTTCTGGAAGGGCGACCAAGTCACCTTCACCGACGGCCAGCTCCACCTGCACATCGCCGACGCCAAGGGCGAGGTGGAGCAGGGCTACTATGCCGGCGAGGCCCGTACCGCTCTGCACTACGGCTACGGCGAGTACACCGTCAGCATGAAGCCGGCCAAGGTGGAGGGTACCGCCAGCACCTTCTTTACCTGCACCGGCAACTACGACATCGGCCTGGACGGGAACCCCAACCCCTGGGACGAGATCGATATCGAATTTTTGGGCAAGGATACCACCGGCGTTCAGTTCAACTACTTTGTGGATGGCCAGGGCGGCCATGAGCACTGGTACGAGCTGGGCTTCGACGCTTCCGAAGAATTCCACACCTACGGCTTCATCTGGTCCGAGGATTCCATCACCTGGACCGTGGACGGCGAGCCCGTGTACACCGTGGAGGCTTCCGCGGATACGCCGCTGCCCTCCACCCCCGGCCGGATCCTGATGAACTACTGGTGCGGCACCCCCAACGCCGAGGGCTGGATGGGTAAGTACACCCTGTCCGACGCGACCGCGGATTATCAGTGGGTCAAGACCACCGCCGAGGGCGTCAACCTGGGCGGCTAATCTTAGAAAAACAGCCATAGGGGCGGCTTGCCGCCCCGATGCGTAAAAAGAATGGACTGTCATGGGCTATCTGGGCATTGTCATCATTGTTTTCGCTGTCCTCTGGTGCGTTTTTTTCCTGATGCTTTTTCACTATCAGGTGTTTGCCGTCATGGGGATGTTTACCCGAAAGGTCTACCCTCCGGCGAAGAAGCTGGGGAGATTTGGCGTCATCATCTCCGCCCGGAATGAAGAGCCGGTGATCGGGGCGCTGCTGGACAGCATTCAAAATAGCGACTATCCCCAGGAGAACCTGCGGGTCTTTGTGGTGGCCCATAACTGCACGGACCGCACCGCCGCCATCGCCCGGGCCCATGGCGCCACGGTCTACGAATACAACAATCCCAAGGAGCGGACCCTGGGCTTTGCCTACCGCTACCTGTTCCGGCAGCTCCGGCTCTCCGGTTTGGACGCGGGGCTGGACGGCTTTCTGGTCATCAACGCCGACAATGTCCTCACCCCCAGCTACATCCGCCGAATGAACGACGCCTTTCAGGCCAACGGCTGCCGGGAGGTGATCACCTCCTGCCGCAACTCCGGCAATTTTGGCAGCAACTACCTGTCCTGCCTGTACGGGATCTTTTTCCTGGCCGCCTGCCGGTACGAGGCCCGGGGCCGCACCCTCTGCGGGTGCAGCACCCGTATTTCCGGCACCGGCTATCTGTTTCCGGCGGAGCTGGTGACGGAGGGCTGGGAGTACGTCACCCTCACGGAGGACTGGGAGTTTTCCGCCGACCAGATCGCCCGGGGCCGGAAGATCCTCTACTGCGACGAGGCGGAGCTGTTCGACGAGCAGCCCACCACCATCCCCATCATGCTCCGCCAGCGGCTCCGCTGGGCCTGCGGGCATATGACGGTCTTCTTCACCCGCTTCCGGGCTCTGGTCAAGAGTCTCTTTTCCCCGGGCCGCACGGCCTCCCAGCGGTTTTCCGTGTTTGATTTCACTGCCTCCATCCTCCCCCTGGGGGTGATGGGTGTGGGGCTGCTGCTGGTCCAGATCCTCTGTATCGCCCTGAGCCCGCTGTTCGGCTATGACGCCGGGCGGGTCTGGGCGGCCTACGGCTGGCTCAGCCTGGCGTTTTTCCTCGTCTCCTATGTGCTCACCGCCGTCTTCGCGGCGCTCCTGGTGATCCTGGAGCGGCGGCGGATCGGGCCCCTTGGGCCGGGAACGCTCACCGCGGCGATCCTGCTCTGGCCCTTTTTCATGTCGCTCAACATTTATCTGGATGTGGCCGCCCTGTTTCTGCCCAATTTGGAGTGGAAGGCCATCCCCCATGTGGGCTCCCAGCGCGGCGCGCCTCCCAAAACTGATCTGGAGGGAAATCTGTAATGGCAAAGAAAAACGGCAAAAAAATGAGCGCGAAGGTATTTACCGCCATTGTCGCCCCTCTGTTGGTGATTTTGCTGGTATTTTCCATCGTCTTGAATGTTGTCACCACCAGTATGTTCGACCTGGTGCTGCGGGATATCTTCGGCGAGACCCAGTTCGCCTCGAAAAATGTCGAAGGTGTGGACACCGCCTACTATAAGCGGGGCATCACCGATTCCCAGGCGCTCCAGGCCGCCGAGCAGGCCTACACCCGGCAGGCCGGCGCCGAGGGCTTCGTCCTCCTGTACAACCGGGCGGAAAACGGCAAGGGCCTGCCCGTGGCGGCGGGCTCCAAGCTGAGTCTGTTCTCCTCCTCCTCCATCGATATCCTGGCGGGCGGCACCGGTTCCGGCGTCAGCACCATCTCCAGCGATATGCGCACCGCCCTGACCGAGCAGGGCTTCTCCATCAACGAATCCCTTTGGAAATTCTACACCGATAACAAATCCACCTACACCCGGGGCGCCGGCTCCATTATGTACGGCGGCGCCGAGGACTGGACCATCCGGGAGGCCCCCGTCTCCGCCATCCCCCAGGAGGCCAAGGACGAGGCCCAGGGCACGACCCCCATTTTCTTCTTCTCCCGTACCGGCGGCGAGGGCCGGGATCTGGGCCGCTATATGGGCGCCTGGACCGACGTGGCCGAGGACAAGGACAAGCACTACCTGGAGCCCAACTCCGTGGAGTTGGAGGTTGTGCAGTACCTGAACGACAATTTTGACAACGTGATCATCGTGGTGAACACCAACAACGCCTTTGAGCTGGGCTGGGTCAGCAATTATGATCACATCAC
>CANQXH010000093.1 GCA_947627745.1 uncultured Oscillospiraceae bacterium | reverse complement strand
GAGGGGATGTTGTCCTTGTTCACATGGGAATAGAGCTTTTTCCACCCCCGCTCCCCTGCCCACCGGGCGGTGGAGGCCAGCAGGGCCTTCCCATAGCCCCGGTTCCGCTGTTCCGGGGCCGTTTCCAGGGCCTCCACCAGCAGGCCGTCGGAAAAGGGCCAGAGCCGCAGGGCGGCAAAGTACCGCCCCGCCTCCTCCCAGACGGCATAGGCCGCCTGGGGGCGGCGGAAGAAGTTCTCCCGGAGAAAATGGTAGAAATCCGCCTCCACCTGCAAAATCCCCTGGTTTTCCGGCAGCTCGGGATAGAGGTCCCGGGCGTTTTTCTCGTTTCCCTCCCGGTACACCTCCATCAGCTCCCGGAAGGAGATTTGGGACAGCCGGGTGTAGATTGTGAGCATTTTACCCCTCCTCGTATTGGCTGCTGTAAAGCCGGTAGTAAAACCCTTTCTTCTCCAGCAGCTCCTGATGAGTCCCCTCCTCGATGAGCCGCCCCTGGTCAATGACCAGGATCTTGTCCGCGTCCACAATGGTGCTGAGCCGGTGGGCGATGACAAAACTGGTCCGGCCCTTCATCAAGGTATCCATTGCCCGCTGGATCAGAATTTCCGTCCGGGTGTCCACATTGGAGGTGGCCTCGTCCAGGATCAGCAGGGGCCGGTCCGCCAGGAAGGCCCGGGCGATGGTCAGCAGCTGCTTCTGCCCGCCGGAGAGATTGGCGGAGTCCTCCCGGATGGGGGTGTCGTAGCCCTGGGGCATGGCGGTGATCAGCCGGTGGCAGTGGGTCCGGCGGCAGGCGCGCTCAATTTCGGCCATGGTCGCGCCGGGACTGCCATAGGCCACGTTCTCCCGGAGGGTGCCGGGAAACAGCCAGGTGTCTTGCAGCACCATGGCGAACCGGCTACGCACCTGCTCCCGGTCGATTTGGGCGGTGTCCTGCCCGTCCAGAAGAATGGCGCCGCTGTCCGGGTCGTAAAACCGCATCAAAAGGTTCACCAGCGTCGTCTTTCCGCCGCCGGTGGGGCCGACGATGGCGATCTTCTGCCCCGGCTCGGCCCGGAAGGAGATGTCCTTCAAAATGGGCTCGTCCTTCCGGTAGCCGAAGGTCACGTCCTGAAATTCCACCGCGCCACGGGTCTGCTCCGGCAGCACCCCGGTCTGCACCGGCTCCTCCGGCAGATCCAGGAAGCCGTAGACCCGTTTGGCCGCGGCGACCACCCAGTGCAGATAGCTGATGTCGTCCCCCAGCATTTCCAGGGGGGAGGCGAACTGCTGGGCGTAGAGGATCACCGTCACCACGGTCCCCACGCCGATGGTCCCCCGGAGGATCAGCCAGCCCCCCAGCAGGGCGATGAGAATATAGGCGGCGGCGTTGGTCAGCCGCACCACCGGGGCCACCAGCCCGGCGGTGAAGTGGGCCCGGAAGGTGTTCTCCGATAGCGCATGGTTCTTCTTTTCGTGATTGTCCTGGGTAAACTCCTCCAGGGCGTAGGCCCGGGCGGTCTCAAAATTGGAGAAGGCCTCCTCCGTCACCCCGGTCAGCGCCTCCGACGAATCAAACATGGCGTCGAAATTCTTGGTGCAGACCCGGCTGACCTGGGTAGTCAGCCACAGAGAAAGGGGCGTCAGCACCACCACAAAGCAGGCCAGGGCGGGGTTCTCCCGGAACATGGCCACCGCCACTGCCGCCAGCTGAAAGGCCCCCAGCACCAGGCCGTCGAACACCTGGTGGAGGTATCCCCCCAGGTCCCCCACGTCCCCGGTCATCCGGCTCAGGACCTCCCCCACCGGGGTCTGATCCACATAGCCCACCGGCAGGCGGCTCAGTTTTTCGGAAATTCGCAGCCGGAAGCCGCAGGTGAAGTGGCTGGTCACCAGCCGGTTCATCAGGGCGATATTGCCGTAGGACAGGACCTGGCTCCCGGCGTAGCAGGCCAGCAGCAGCGCCAGGGACGGCAGCAGCGCCCGGGGAAGCCCGGCCAGGGCCCCGGCGGCGGCGCCGTCGCAAATGCGCTGGATGATCTCTCCCAGCAGCTGGGGCGCCGCCACGGCGCACAGCACCGAGGTCAGATTCATTCCGGCGGCCAGGGCCAGTCCCCATCCAATGGGCGCCGCCTCCCGGCCCAATCGCAGCAGCACCCGGTAGTTTTCTTTTTTCTTATTATCCATGCTCCTTCCCTCCCGTCTGGGAGTCGTAGATCTCCCGATACACCTGGCAGCTTTCCAAAAGCTGGCTGTGGGTCCCAGCACCCACCAAGTTCCCTCCGTCCAGCACGAACACCAGGTCGCAGTGGGCGGCGGTGGAGATCCGCTGGGTGATGAGGATCTGGGTTTTCCCCGCCAGGCGCTTGGACAGGGCGGAACGGAGAGCCGCTTCCGTCAGAAAATCCAGCGCGGAAAAGCTGTCGTCAAACAGATAGACCGGCGCGTTTTTCAGCAGCGCCCGGGCAATGCACAGCCGCTGCTTCTGCCCGCCGGACAGATTCTTGCCGGACTGCTTCACCGGATGGTCCAGCCCCAGCTCCCGGACAAATCCGGCCTGGGCGGCCTCCAGGGCGTCCCACAGCTCCTCATCAAGTGCCTCGGGCCTGCCCATCCGCAGATTTTCCCGAATGGTGCCGGAGTAGAGGGCGGCGCTTTGCAGCACCGGGCTGAGCTGGTCCCGAAGGGTCCGGCGGTTGAGACCAGAAAGGTCCCGCCCGCCTATGTAAATTTTCCCCTCCGCCGGGGGATAGAAGCCCAGCAGCAGCCGGGCCAGGGTGGTCTTCCCCGCCCCGGTGCCGCCGATAATGGCGGCCTTTTTCCCCGCGGGGATGGTCAGGCTGATGTGCTCCAACGCCGGGGCGGCGCCTCCGGGATAGGTGAAGGACACGTCCTCCAGCCGGATACTGCCCTCCAGCGCCACCTCCTCCCGAGGGGCGGGCTCCTCTTGGATCGGGGCCCTCAAGGCCTGGCCGATCCGCTCCGCCGCCACCCGGGCGTGGGGCATTTCAATGATGACGAAGGCGGCGTTGATGACGCTACCGCTGGTCAGGGCGATGTACTGCACGATGGCGAAGAGGTCCGGCCCAGTCAGGCCGGTGCCGCCCTCTAAGCGGAAGATCCCCAGATACACCACCAGCACCGCCGCGGCGTTCAGTAAGAAGGTGGTCACCGGGGCGATCAGGCTTTCGGCATTGTTGGCGCTGATCATGGCCCGGGACATGACCCGGGTGGCGGAGGCCACCTGCTCATGGGCGTCTCCCTCCCGCTGGAAGGCCCGGATCACCCGAATGCCCCGGAGCCGCTGGCGAATCAGTTCATTCTGGCGGTCCACGCTGCCGTCGCTTTCCTCCCACAGGGGGTTGATTCGCTTTCCGGTCCAGGTCACCAGCAGAAACACCAGGGGCAGAAAGGCCAGCATGGCCAGGGCCAGCGCCCAGTCCTTGGCCATAGTCAGCCCCACCCCGCCGAAAAACAGCACGGGAATGGTGATGATGGCGTCGGACAGCGCCACCGCCAGCCAGGAGACGGTCTGCACGTCCCTTGTGGCCCGGGTCACCAGGGCGGCGGTGCCGATGGAGCCGAAGGTCTCAAAATCCATGCGGTTGACCCGCTGGAAAACTGCCCTGCGCAGGTCGGCGCAGTAGTTCGCCACCACCCGGGTGGAAAGCAAGCTGCCCAGCACCTGGCAGCCCACCCCCAGCAGGGTGACCAGCAGCATTTTCCCACAACCCAGCAAGATCATCTGAAAATCCTTGCCGTAGACCCCCTGATTGAGCAGGTCGCTCATCAAGGTAGGCAGCAGCAGGTCGCACAGGCCCGACACGGTCACCGCCAGGCCGGAAAAGAGCATCATTTTCCAATAGGGCTTGAGATAGCCCAGCATCGTTTTCATTTTTTCCTCCAAAATTTCTAAAAATGGCCGCAAAAAAACGGCCCGAGCCGAAGCTCGCGCCGCAAGAAAACCAACACGCGATCAAAAATCTAGCGTGCGGCCAAACAGGAAGCGAGTTCCGGGCATAATTGTACCATGATAACAAGCGCAAAGCTCTGAAAAGTCTTTCTGATCCGCACGGAAATCGCCTCCTTTCAAAAAATCTAGCCTTACTTTAGCACAGGGGATGGAATTTGTCAAGGATAAAAATGGGAATAGGCCCAGGCCGTTTACAGAAGTCAGGTTCCATAACTGGGGAAAATCAGGAATATTCATTCGGTTATTCACAGATTCCACAGACTTTTGCACAGCCCGGAGCGGAGAAAAATTTTGTCGAAATCTGCCGGGGCGGGAGATATGCCGGAAAATCGAAACTATTTTTCCGTTTTTTTTGGAAAATATAGGGTTTCCATAACTGCGTCGGAACCGTTTCCGCTGCATAAACCCGGCCTGCCCCGCTTTTACAGCCGCTCGCCGAAAAGGGAGCGGCTGGCGTAGGCGTTGAGGCCCATATCCGCCAAATTTCCGGACAAAAACTCGTAATACCCCTGGGCGCCGATCATGGCGGCGTTGTCCCCGCAGAGGGAAAGAGGCGGCAGGTACAGCTCCGCGCCCATCTCCCCCGCCAAGTCCTGAAGGGCCGCCCGAATGACGGAGTTGGCCGCCACGCCCCCCGCCGCGGCCAGCTTTTTTCGGCCGGTGCGCTCCAAAGCCTGCCGGGTGCGGCTCACCAGAATATCCGCCACCGTCCGGGAAAACCCTGCGCAGAAGCTGGGCACGTCCAGCTCCTCCCCCACCTGCTCCGCATGGTGGAGGACGTTAAGGGCAGCGGTTTTCAGACCGGAAAAGCTCATATCCAGAGGATTCTCCCCAGGACGGGGCCGGGGCAGGACATATTTTTCCGGGTTGCCGTTTCTGGCGGCGGCGTCCAGGGCCGCGCCGCCGGGATAGGGCATTCCCAGCACCCGGGCTACCTTGTCGAAGCACTCCCCCGCCGCGTCGTCCAGGGTGGTGCCGAGAAGGGCCATTTTTGTATAGTCCGCCACATCCACCAGCATGGTATGGCCCCCGGACACCACCAGGCACAGAAACGGCGGCTCCAAATCCGGGTAGGCCAGATAGTTGGCGGCGATATGGCCCCGGATATGATGCACCGGGATCAGGGGCTTGTCTAATGCCAGGGCCGCAGCCTTGGCAAAATTCACCCCCACCAGCAGCGCTCCAATCAGCCCCGGGGCGTAGGTGACGGCAATGGCGTCAATGTCTCCCCGGGTGATATGGGCCTCCGCCAGGGCCCGCTCCGCCAGGGGATAGATGGCCTCCATATGCTTCCGGGAGGCGATCTCCGGCACCACCCCGCCGTAGAGCCGGTGCAGCGCCACCTGAGAGGCGATCTGGTCCGTCAGGACCCGGCGGCCGTCGGCCACCACGGCCACGGCGGTCTCGTCGCAGGAGGATTCAATGGCGAGAATGTTCATGCGCGCAGCTCCTTTCGGTACAGCACCGCGTCCTCCCGGGGCCGGAGGTAGTAGCCCGGGCGGCGGGCGACGGGGACATATCCCAATTTTTCATAGAGGGCCCGGGCGGAAATATTAGAGGCCCGGACCTCCAGGGTCAGCCGCTCCACACCATGGGCGGCCAGCGCCGTCTCTAGGGCCGCCACCAGTGCCTGGGCGATCCCCTGCCGCCGGCGGTCAGGCAAGACGGCCAGATTCATCATGTCCGCTTCCTCAAAGGAGATCTCGCTGCCCACATAGCCCAGCAGGGTCTCCCCCTCCGTAGCCGCCAAATAAATGGCGTTTTCGTTGGACAGCTCGCTTAAAAGGGCGTTTTCGCTCCAGGGCAGGGAGAAGCAGGCCCGCTCCAAAGCCGCCGCTTGGGGGATCAGTGCTTCGTTTAACGGCAAAATCTCCATTATTTCGCCTCATACCAGCTCATGCCCCACTTGGCCTGGGCCTCCAACGGCACCGAGAGGTCCGCCACCTGTTCCATCTCCCGGCTGACCAGGGCGGCCACCTGCTCCGCCTGCTCCTGGGGGCACTCCACGATCAGCTCGTCATGCACCTGGAGCAGTAGCCGGGCCTGGGGGTATTCCCGAGCCAGGGCCCCGTCCACCCGCAGCATGGCCAGCTTGATCAGATCCGCCGCCGTGCCCTGGATGGGGGTGTTCAGGGCGATCCGCTCCGCCCCCTGGCGGACGTTGTAGTTGCTGCTCTTCAGCTCCGGGATGTCCCGGCGGCGGCCGTAGAGGGTCTGGGTGTAGCCCCGCTCCCGGGCATCCGCCACCACCTTCTTCATATACGCCCGCACCCCATGGTAATTGGACAGATAGTTATCGATATACTGCCGGGCCTCATAGCGGCTGACCCCAATGTCCTCCGCCAGAGAAAACTCGGAGATGCCGTAGACGATGCCGAAGTTCACCGCCTTGGCGTGCCGCCGCTGGAGGGGGGTCACCTCCTCCGGGGAAATGCCAAAGACCTGGGCGGCGGTGGCGGTGTGGATATCCATGCCGCTTTGAAAGGCGGCGCGCATATTCTCGTCCCCGGCAATGTGGGCCAGCACCCGCAGCTCGATCTGGCTGTAATCGGCGTCCACCAGGACGCACCCGGCCTTGGGGACGAACATCTTCCGAATCTCCGCCCCCAGCTCCGTGCGGACGGGAATGTTTTGCAGGTTGGGGTCCGTGGAGGACAGGCGGCCTGTGGCCGTCACCAGATTCTGGAAGGTGGTGTGGACCCGGCCATCCGGGCCGATGCCCTTGAGCAGGCCGTCGGCATAGGTGGATTTCAGCTTGGTCAGCACCCGGTAGTCCATGATGGCAGGGACGATGGGGTGGATCATCTTCAGCTTTTCCAGCACCTCCACATTGGTGGAGTAGCCCCGGCTGGTCTTTTTCCCCGAGGGCAGGCCCAGCTTTTCAAACAGAACCTCTCCCAGCTGTTTGGGGGAATTGATGTTGAAGGGCGCCCCGGCGTAGGAATAGATCAGCTGCTCGCAGTCCCCAATCCGCTGAGTCAGCATCTGCCCAAACTGCTCCAGCCGCTCCCGGTCGATGGCAACGCCGGCCCGCTCCATGCGGTACAGCACCGGAGCCAGAGGCAGCTCGATTCTCTGGTACAGCTCCCCCATGCCCTTTTCCTCCAGCGCTTTGGTCAGGAGCGGCCGCAGGCGGTACATCGCCTGGGCGCAGGCGGCGGCGTCGTTATCCTCCACGGTGAGGCTCAGATAGTTTAATGCCAGCTTGGACACGGGATAGTCGGACTGGGTGGGGTTCAGATCGTAGGCAGCAAGCGCGGTGTCAAAAGCCCAGCCGCCCAGGGTCATTCCCAGGCTGTCCAGCCGGTGCAGAGTCTCCTTGAGCATATGGACGGTGTGTTCCGCCGGGGCGGCAAGGACAGAAGCCGCGGCGGACGCCTCCATGGGAGGCAGAACACAGCATCCGTCGGCCCAGGCAAGGCCCAAACTGCCGTCAGGCGCCAGATACACGGCGCAGGCGGTCCCAGGAGCGGGTGGGGCGTCCTTTTTCGGAAGCTCCGGCGTCTTGATCTCCTCCGGCGGGGTCTCCTGCTCCGCGCCCCGGAGGCCGTACCGGTC
>CANQXH010000092.1 GCA_947627745.1 uncultured Oscillospiraceae bacterium | reverse complement strand
CCTCCAACGGCTCCACCTCCCAGGGCTCCATCTGCGGCTCCACCCTGGCCCTGATGGACGCCGGCGTGCCCATCAAGCGGCCCGTTGCCGGCATTTCCTGCGGCCTGATTTCCGACCAGGAGACCGGCCAGTGGCGGACCTTTACCGACATCCAGGGCGTGGAGGACTTCCACGGCGAGATGGACTTCAAGGTGGCCGGCACCACCGAGGGCGTCACCGCCATCCAGATGGACCTGAAGAACAAGGGCCTGACCATGGAGATCATCGCGGACGCTCTGGAGCGCTGCCGGAAGGCCCGGCTGGAGATTTTGGAGCAGATCATGCTGCCCTGCATCTCCGAGCCCCGGCCCGAGGTGTCCGAGTACGCCCCCAAGATGATCAGCCTCAAGATCCCGGTGGACAAGATCCGGGAGGTCATCGGCTCCGGCGGCAAGACCATCCAGAAGATCTGCGCCGACACCGGCGCCAAGGTGGACATCGAGGACGACGGCTCCGTCTTTATCTCCGCGGTGGACGCGGAGGCGGCCCTGGCCGCCAAGAAGATGGTGGACGATATCTGCTTCGTCCCCGAGGTGGGCCAGCTCTACTATGGCCGGGTGGTGCGGATCCTGCCCATCGGCGCCTTTGTGGAAATCGCCCCGGGCCACGACGGCATGGTCCACATCTCCAAGCTGGACACCAAGCGGGTCGAGAAGGTGGAGGACGTGCTGAACATCGGGGACATGACCTGGGTCAAGTTCATGGGCTTCGACGAGAAGGGCCGGGCCAACTTCAGCCGCAAGGACGCCCTGAAGGAAATGGCCGGAAAATAAGACATTTAATCGCAAAAAGGACGGAAAATCAGAGATTTTCCGTCCTTTTTTGTTTTTCGCGCTGTTTTCCCGGTGCGTTTTTTCAGATTGCGTCCGCCAGAGCCGCCGCCCTTTGGCAGCCGTCGGTTTTGTGGATATCGCCGACGTTCAAAACGCCGGGGATTAGGACCTCGCCCACCATTTTCCACTTATTCAAAGCGCATGTCCGTTCCATGGGAATTCGGACCCCGTCCATGACGGATAAATCGTCCTCCTCGCAGCAGGTGATCAGAGCGCACTCCTTGCCAGAAATGTCCTTGCCGCCCACGACCAAAGAGTAAATCCGGTCGATCACGGCTTTGATCTGCGCCGGAATGGAATACCAATAGACCGGCATGGTGAATACGAGGACGTCCGCCTCCAGAATGGCCGGGGCGATCTCGTTAAAGTCGTCGTCAAAGGTGCAGGCCCGCCCAGTGGAAAAGCAGGTCTCGCAGGCGTGGCAGCCGCCTACTTTTTTGAACGCTGCGTCGAAACGGGTGACCGTATGTCCCTTTGCCTCCGCCGCCTGGATAAAAGCGTCGGTCATGGCGAAGCTGTTCCCGTTCTTGCGGGGACTGCCGGTGATCACAACGATTTTTTTACTCATGTTTTTTCCTCCAATTTTCCCGGGATTGACTTTTCTCCCGGCCTATACTATAATTTTATCATCCATTTATCACAAAGCAAGTACGCACATTCAGGTGCGATACTTACCAAAAGGAAAGTGATGGGCATGAACATCGAATGTATTCGGGACGCGAAATTGGAGGACACCGGCTTTTCTTACACCATGTCCCTGATCCAGGGGAAGTACAAGATGCGGATCCTCTACGCGCTGGCGTGGTTTGGGGTGGTGCGCTTCAATGAGATGAAGAAATTCATCGGCGGCATTTCCTACAAGACCCTCAGCTCCACCCTCAAGGAGCTGGAGGCCGACGGCCTGGTGCACCGTGAGGAATATCCCCAGATCCCGCCGAAGGTGGAGTACAGCTTGACGGAGCGGGGGCGGTCCCTGATGCCGATTCTGGACCAGATGTGTACCTGGGGAGAGGAACACCGCCCGGAAAACGGTTGAGCTGAAAAACGGGAAGGCGCGGCTTTTATGACCGCACCTTCCCATTGCTTTTGGAATGGTCTTTTTTTCTTTATTTCGTGCCGAAGATCCGGTCGCCGGCGTCCCCCAGGCCGGGGACGATATAGGCGTGCTCGTTGAGCCCCTGATCCACCGCCGCCAGATAGATATCCACATCCGGGTGGGCCTTCTCCACCTCCCGGATGCCCTCCGGCGCGCCGATGATGTTCATCATGATGATGTTCCGGCAGCCCCGGGCCTTGAGAAAATCAATGGACGCCACGGCGCTGCCGCCGGTGGCCAGCATGGGGTCCACCAGGAACACCTGCCGGTTGGCGATATCCTCCGGCAGCTTGCAGTAGTATTCCACCGGCTTGTGGGTCTCGGGGTCCCGGTACAGACCGATGTGGCCAATCTTGGCGGAGGGAATCAGGCTCACCATCTTGTCCACCATGCCCAGGCCCGCCCGGAGGACCGGGACGATGGCCAGCTTCTTGCCCGCCAGCACCCGAACCTTGGCCGGGGCCACGGGGGTCTCGATCTCCACCTCCACGGTGGGCAGGTTCCGGGTGGCCTCGTAGCACATCAGACCGGAGATCTCTCCCACCAGCTCCCGAAATTCCTTGACGCTGGTATGCTTGTCCCGCAGGATGGCCAGCTTGTGCTGGATCAGCGGATGCTCCAATACATGAACCATTTTTATTTCTCCTTTTCTATTGCTTGTCCCCGGGCGAGGCGCTCCCGCTCCGCCTGGGACAGTCTTAAATAGTTAGGCGCCAGGGCGCCGGGATCCCCGGGATCTCCCCGGGCAATGGCCGCCTCCGCCGCCAGGGCCACGCCGGCGGCCCGCTGATGGCGGCGGTGCTCCGGGGTTGCCACCAGGTTCGGCAGGGCCAGACCATGGTAGGTAAGCTCGCTGCCGTCCCCCACCAGAAAAATGGGGCCGGAAAAACCCTCCAAATCCGCCCGCAGCTCCTCCAGGGAGACTGCCCGATCCTCCCGCAGGCGGGTCAGGCGGCCTTCTTCGGCGGAAAACAGGGCGTTGTACACCTGCTGGCGGCGGGCGTCCATCACGGGGCAGACCAGCCCCTCCCAGGCTCCCAGGCCCAGAGCCATAGCCTCCAGGGTGGACACCCCGTAGAGGGGCAGCTGCTGGCCCCAGGCGAAGCCCTTGGCCGCCGCCAGGCCGATCCGCACGCCGGTAAAGCTCCCCGGCCCGGCGGCGCAGGCCACAGCGGTGACGTCGGCGGGGGTAAAGCCGCAGCTGCCGAGCAGCTCCTCCGCCATGGAAAGCAGGGTCTGGCTGTGGGTCAGGCCGGTATTTTGATAGGTCTCCCCCAGAAGCAGGCCGGGCCGGGACAGGGCCACGGAGGCCGCCTTGGCGGAGGTCTCAAAGCTCAGGAGCAGCAAGGCCCAAACCTCCTTCCACGGTGATGCGCCGGGTCTCCGGCCCGGTGATCGCAATAGTGACGGTGACGGCGCCTTCCAGGGCCTCCGCCACGTTCTCGCTCCACTCCACGGCGCACACGCCGCCCCGGTCCAGATAGTCCTCCCAGCCAATATCGAACAGCTCCTCCGCGCTGTCCAGGCGGTACATATCGAAGTGGAACAGGGGCAACCGCCCGGTGAGGTACTCGTTGACGATGGTATAGGTGGGGCTGGTGACGGGCTCCCGCACCCCCAGCCCTCGGGCCAGGCCCCGGGTGAAGGCGGTCTTCCCCGCCCCCAGGGGGCCCCGGTAGGCGATCACCGTCCCCGGGGTGAGCCGGGCGCCCAGGCGGGCCGCCAGAGCCTCGGTTTCTTGGGGTGAATTGGTGTAAAATTCCATAAAATGTTCCTTTATTCGGAATTTAGGCAAAGTTTCTTTTAGCCGCCGCTGGCCGCCAAGCGGGCGGCCTGGTCGGCGGAGGCCAGGGCGTCCATCAGCTCATCCAGGCCGCCGTCCATTACCTCGTCGATCTTATATAGGGTCAGGCCGATCCGGTGGTCCGTCACCCGGCCCTGGGGGAAATTGTAGGTGCGGATCCGCTCGTTCCGCATCCCGGTGCCCACCTGGCTCCGGCGCAGGCCCGTCACCTCCGCGTTCACCCGCTCCTGCTCGATCTTATAGAGCTTGGAGGCCAGCATCCGCATGCACTTCTCCCGGTTCTGGATCTGGCTCCGCTCCTCCTGGCAGGTGGCCACCAGCCCCGTGGGCTTGTGGATCAGCCGGACGGCGGAGCTGGTCTTGTTGATGTGCTGGCCGCCGGCCCCGGAGGAACGGAACACCTGCATCTCGATATCCTCGGGCCGCAGCTCCACATCCGCCGCCTCCATCTCCGGCAGCACCGCCACCGTGGCGGTGGAGGTGTGGATTCGGCCGGAGGCCTCGGTCTCCGGCACCCGCTGGACCCGGTGGACCCCGGACTCAAATTTCATCCGGGAATAGGCCCCCCGGCCCTGGATAACGAAGTCCGCCTCCTTCACGCCTCCCAGCTCCGTATCGGCGTAGTTCATCAGCTCCACCGTCCAGCCGTGCCTGGCGGCGTACATGGTGTACATCCGGTACAGGCTGTGGGCGAACAGGGCGCTCTCCTCCCCGCCGACGCCGCCCCGGATCTCCACGATCACGTCTTTCTCGTCGTTGGGGTCCTTGGGCAGCAGCATCAGCTGAAGCTGCCGGTACAGAGACTCCTTCCGCTCCTTGGCCTCCTGATAGGTCTGCTGGCACAGCTCCCGCAGCTCCGGGTCCTCCATCAGCTCCCGGGCGTCCGCCATCTCCGTTTCCGCCAGCCGGTAGTCCCGGTACGCCGCCACCACCGGCTCCAGCTCATTTTTCTCCCGCAGGAGGTCCGCCGCCCGCTTGGGATCACTATAAAAATCCGGCTGCTCCGACCGGGCGCAGAGCTCCTCGTACCGGTTCTGGACCACACGCAGCTTTTCCAGCAAGCGGCTCCCTCCCATTCCTTGTTTTTTGTATTGTACCAGCTTTTTGGGGAAAAGTAAAGACGATTCCCACGGAAGGAGACAGGAAAATGAAGCTGACTGCCCTGGTGCTGTGTCTGGCATTGATGATCCCCGCCGCCGCTCCCACGGAAACGGAGCGCTATGTGGCCCTGACCTTTGACGACGGCCCCTCGGGCCGGTTCACCCGGCGGCTGCTGGACGGCCTTATGGAGCGGGATGTGCAGGTCACCTTTCTGCTGTGCGGCTACCGGATGCAGCAGTACCCCGAGATCACCGCCCGGATCGCCGCGGAGGGCCATGAGATCGGCCTTCACGGCTATTCCCACGGCGCGATGGACGCCATGAATCGGGCTCAGCTGGACCGGGAGATCCGGGACTGTCTGGATCTGATGCCGGAGGGCTGTACCCCAGTCTTTCTCCGGCCGCCGGGGGGCAAGTCCGGCAAGAACGTGCGCGGCGCGGCGGAGGATGCAGGACTTTCCCTGCTGGCCTGGGACGTGGACCCCCGGGACTGGGCCACCTCCAACGCCCAGCAGGTGGAAAAGGCGGTGCTGAGTAAGGTTCGGGACGGGGATGTGGTGCTGCTCCACGACATGTCCGACAGCTCGGTAGAGGCGGCTCTGGTGATCGTGGATACCCTGCTTGCTCAGGGGTTCCGGCTGGTGACGGTGTCAGAGCTGGCTAATATTCGGGGGGTTCCCATCGTCCCTGGGAGGAATTACAGTCGTTTTCCTCCTGTGTAACAATTTTGTGCAAAGAACTTCATAATATTTTAATAATTATCCCCTTTCTTTCTTCACAATTAAAGCTTATTATGTAGACGTAAGAACCCACTGGCCATCCCG
This sequence comes from uncultured Oscillospiraceae bacterium, assembly GCA_947627745.1. Taxonomy (GTDB): domain Bacteria; phylum Bacillota; class Clostridia; order Oscillospirales; family Oscillospiraceae; genus Faecousia. Next base: position 1,817 of record CANQXH010000092.1, on the reverse strand, counting down.
GCTGGGTTGATTCCGCGCTGTGGGCGCGGACCTCTAAATTTGCTACTTTCTCTTTTTCATTTTCCTCTCCTCTTTTCTTGTTGCAAAACCCGCAGGTTCTGCCTGCGGGTTTTGCATTTGGAACGGCCGGAATGGGGATAAACCGGTTTATTTTGCGCACCCTTTTGGTAAAGGGGTGTGTTTTTTTGATTCTTTCCTATGTTCGGACCATCATTCTCTATCTGATCCTCATTGCCGTGATCCGCCTCATGGGCAAGCGCCAGATCGGCGAGATGGAGCCCTCGGAATTTGTGGTCACCATGCTGGTGGCCAACCTGGCCGCCATTCCCATGCAGGACGGGGGCATCCCTCTGTTTTCCGGGCTGGTGCCCATTCTGACGGTGCTGGGCGTAGAGCTGATCCTTTCGGCGCTGTCCATGTGGAGCATCCACATTCGCCAGGTTTTGTGTGGAAAACCGGTGATCCTCATCGAAAACGGCCATATTCTCCAGGAAAATCTCCGCAAAACCCGCATCACCCTGGATGAGCTGACCGGCCACCTGCGACAAAAGGACGTGCTGGATCCCAGTACCGTCCAGTTCGCCATTTTGGAGACCAACGGCACCCTCTCCGTCTTTCCCTATCCCAAGGACCGGCCCGCCGCCGCGAAAGACGCCGGCGTGAAAACTGGCGCCCAATACCTGCCGGTGACCCTGGTTTCCGACGGGCGGCTGCTGAAAAACAACCTGCCCAAAGCCGGCAAGGACGAGGCCTGGGTCCGCCGGGAGCTTGAGCGCCGCAACGCGGACATTCGGGGCACCTGGCTCCTGACGGTGGACAGCGGAGACCATGTGCTGTTCCAGGCAAAGGAGGGCGCGTGATGGGAAGGCTTTATCTAGGCGCCGGGATCCTGGCGGCGCTGCTGGCCCTGGGGGTTTGGACGTCGGGGACCATGACCCAGGTTCATCAGGAGATGGCCGGTCAACTGGAGCGGGCCGCCCAGGCCGCCCAGGAATCGGACTGGGGAGAGGCCCAGCGCCGGGCGGAGGCGGCGGGACGCCTCTGGGCGGAGCGCCGCCACGGGGTGGCCTCCCTGGCGGATCACACGCCCATGGACGAGATCGACGCCCTGTTCGCCCGGCTGACGGTGCTGGCCCAGGAGAAGGACTACGGGGAGTTTGGGCCGGAGTGCCGGGAATTGGCCGTCCGACTGAAGGCCATGGGGGAGGCCCATACGGCCCACTGGTGGAATCTATTTTGAACGATCTTTAATTCTTTTACCTTCTTATTTTGGTGCATCCCACGCTGTGAATGCTCCCCCGACCCCTGCCGGGGGCCTTACTTTCTTGTTTCGGCAAGAAAGTAAGCAAAGAAGCCGACCAAAGGGGCGCTTCGAGCAAAGGCGCCCCCTTTGGAAACCCCCGCCGCTCCCCAGTAATGCCAAGCTACGGAGAACATATGTGGGCTTACGACTTTGTAACGTAGATATGCAAAGTTTTAGGTGCAGCGTGCCAAGTGGTGCAGTACGTTGATTATCGCACTGGCGAAAAATGGGAACTGCGCCAAAATAGAAGTAGTGGCTTTTCCATTTTTGGGGAACCGATTAAGAAACTCCGCTAGTAAAACCTATCAATCAGCGCTTGGCAGGATTTGGAACGCTGCATGTTAGGTTTCACAAATTCACGGTAGACGGGCCGTAGGCCACCATCGAATTCCCCCCAGCGCCTCTGGCGAGGCGGCTGGGGGGTTCTTAGGGGGGGCGCCTTTGCTCGAAGCGCCCCCTTAAGCCGACTTCTTTGCCCACTTTCTTGCTCGGCGGCAAGAAAGTGGGTCCCCCG
>CANQXH010000091.1 GCA_947627745.1 uncultured Oscillospiraceae bacterium | reverse complement strand
CACTATGATGGACCGCTTTTGAAATTAGCAGGATTTTTCGAGTTCAAAATCAAAAATTAGCTGGAGGCCGTTTTTCGGAGCAAAAATCGGGCCTCGCTTGCTAATTTCATTAGCAGGAAACCATCTATTGACTTTTTTGGCTGTTCAGAGTATTGTTGAACTGATGACATGAGTTGTAATAGGCGATAGCTTCTTCACGTTTGCCTTGCTAATCAAAATTGTAACTATTTCATTCGCTTTTTCAAATGTAGATTGTTCAATTTTGTGCAACTACACGAAAAAACACCGATTTTTGTGTGCTTTCTGACGAAAACAGAGGCAAAAATCGGCGCTTTTTGTGGCACGCCTGAGAGGATTCGAACCTCCGGCCTACCGCTTAGGAGGCGGTCGCTCTATCCTACTGAGCTACAGGCGCGTATGAGTTAAGTTGTACTGTATGCCTTCCGCTTTTCAGGAAAAAGGCGATTGCTTCTCCGTCTGCTTAGGAGGCGGACGCTCTATCCTGCTGAGCTACGAGGGCATACGAGGTAAGTTGAACTGCGGACCATCCGCTTTCGGGGGAAAAGGCGATTGCTTCTCCGTCTGCTTAGGAGGCGAACGCTCTATCCTGCTGAGCTACGAGGGCGTGTATGATGTATTGTACCCGGATTTCCCGCGCTTGTCAAGGGACAAAACGAAAATCCCGCCGACGGGCAATGCTAAATCAAAAAATAGTTTTTTTATCTGGAAACGCCGCGTTCGCTCCCTGCCGTGGATTTTCCAAATCCGGCCAACTGAATATTGGCGGAAGAACGGCGGATACTAATTCCTGTCGAAACAAATAGAGACAGGAGGACTTCAAAATGAAGGCAACCGGAATAGTCAGACGTATTGACGACCTGGGCCGCGTGGTCATCCCCAAGGAGATCCGCCGCACCCTGCGCATCCGCGACGGCGACCCGTCACTGACAGCATTGACATGGTGGGAGCGGTTCTGCCTCACCATGATGGCGCTGGAGGAGAGAATCGGAGCGGAATAGTACATATTTACAAAAGATATGAACTAAACGGAAAACCATCCGCCCTCATGGGGTGGATTGGGAATATGAACGAAGGTAAAGCATGGCGGATTTTGCTGTGTCTGTATAGGCGGGACGGTTCTTTGACGGGAATATTTGCCGCTATAAGGTCCTGGTGGAGAGTAGGAGTATTCTCATCATCGCGCAGACAAAAAGGAGGGAAAAACGCTGGCTTTCCCTCCTGCATTACAGCAATGCCTTATAATTTCGTTTTCCGTAAAGGATTCGATGAATTTGCACGGTGTCGTCTACCACTTTATAAAAGACCAGGTACTTCTCCGCCACAAGCACCCGATACCCATGGGCGGAGAGGGCCAGATCACGGGCGCGCGGACAGCGTTCCGGCATCGTGGCGAGACTTGCAGTTTCCCCGGTAAGAAGGTCGTAATATTTCAGCGCATCTTGCGGGGAGAGAGTGTTCAGGTAATCGATCACGCTGAGCAGGTCCCGCTTGGCGGTGGGATATATGATAACTTTATATTCCCGTTCCATGGACACGCTCCCGAAGCTGACGGGCCACCGCCTGAAAATCCTCGCCCTTGGCGCCGTCCGCTATCTCCTGCTCCGCCACGGCGAGCTTACCGTACAGCTCAAGGAGCGCGGATTGACGCTCATATTCCTCGGTGCTGAGTACCACAATGTCCCCGGAACCGTTGCGGGTGATGAACACCGGCTCGCGGGTCTGATGGCAGAAATCGGAAATTTCATTTGCGTTGTTCCGCAAATCGGATATGGGACGGATCATAGGCATAATCGCCACCTCCTTATGGAGATAGGATAGCAAAATTATGAGTAAATATCAATATGTTTTTTGAGGGGAGAAGCGTTATGGGTCAGAAAATTGGGTGGTTCAAGACATCGAAAACACGTCGGACACTAAGAAGTCCATCGGCGAGCTGAAGGAGGCCGTTATCTCGATTGCGGCGATCTTCTGAATGCCGGCATGGCCCTTTTGCCACCGAGACACCGAGACTATTATATTTGACTAAAATATAAGGCGGTAGGTGATGGAGAGGGTTATAGTGGAGCAGTTGAAGATGATGCTCTCGGTAATGTTGCGCAAGACGCTGTTTTTTCGGCAAGAGAGGCATCGGGGGAAGTGAGCGTATGGTGGGCCTCCTGAATCTTCCGCGCCTCCTCCGGCACTACCTCCAGGACGGATTTCTGGCCGGGCTCCATGTGGACGCGATAGCCGAAGGAAGGCGTGGATTGGAGCTTGCCGCGCTCGGCCTTGACCTTCATTGTTCGCTTGACTTCCTGGCTGAGGCGGATACTGTAAAACTCATCGAACCACTCTATGATTCACTCGATCAGGGATGCAAAGGGGCCGCCGGGAAGGGGCTCGGATACAGAGATTACATCAACACCGCACTGCTTGCGCAGCAGGGCCTTATAGACGATGCTCTCCTCCTGGTTCCGGGCGAAACGAGAAAACTTCCATAGGAGGATCACATCGAAGGGGGCGGGGCCTCCTTGGCCTCGCCGATTATGCGCTGAAAGGCGGGGCGGTTTTCGCTGCGCTTGCCGGATATGCCCTCGTCCATAAAAATGAGATCGTCGGGAAGGAGAATATTGTTGGCCGCGGCGTACTTGCGGATCTCAATAAGTTGGCTTTCGGGGGGACTGATCCGCCTGCTCGTCGGTGGACACGCGGATTTACGCGGCGGCTGTGCGGATGGGCGAGACGGGCATAGGAAGGACTCCTTTCTGTCAGGTAACATTTCTGTGGTAAATTTGCTGGGAAGATGATATAATGGGGAAAGAAATAATTCGGGAGGCGGGGAAGATGGGAAAAACCACAAGTGAAGCGATGGGGCAGATCGGAGCGCCAGGGCCTGAATTCATAGGCGTTGTGAAGGGCATGGATTGGATGGAAATGATTCGGGCGGCAAGCAGAAAGTTTGATGTAGATATTGAAGAAATACTGGTAGGGGTGGAAAACATTCCGCCAGCTGATTCTTCATGCCTTGTGTACATCTGCCTGAATACCGCTTGGAAAACAGAATACTTCCGCAAAAACAAATCGCCGACAGGACGGTGGATATGCTGGAACAGTCTTGAGCAGGTACGGGGAGAACCGTTACAGAAGGGAACGTATGACTATAGAGAGGGCAAAATGTACATCTGAGTCCTCAACAAGGGCAAGCCAACGTTCTAAAGACGTCATCAGGTCGGAAGCGGGATCTACATCACAAAGGTACGGTACGGCTTTCCAAAACGCGGGATATTTTCTTGCTGTTGGCAAAAGCTTGAGAGATATCGTTTCGTAGTGGGAGTAGTCTGTAAAATTCTCACGGTTATTCTCAAGAGCGGTGATTGTTTCCGAGCCGGGGACAAACAGACTTGGGAAATCAACAGGAACGGCGTCCTTAAACGCCTCGTTTAAATATCGAAATAGACCGGTTTGATCCAAAGTCTTGACCATTGGCGCGAAAAAAGGAGGAGACATCACGGCAATGACCTCTTCTAACCACCTAAGCCTGTCGGGTACATCGCGAGGGATCATCCAATGGCAAAGCTCGTGGGAGAGCTGATAATAAAACTGATTTGCGTACAAATCGGGACAGTGAAGGATAATTTCTTTTCTGCCACGATATGTAATAGGGTATAGAAGATTTGTCTTATCAGATTGAGAAACTTTTAATTTAAAGGAAGATACAGGACGACCAAAATATGAGGAATACAGCTTAATTAATTCATTAAGAACATTAGTTAACGGCTTTTGCTTTATTAATATATTTTCAGAAGTATCCAATTTAACACGTTCTCTCTTGTACAGAAATTATATTTATTTACGCCGTCCCGGAAGGCGCGGCTTTTATTATGGGGAGCCGTGCCAGCGGGAAACGCAACGGAGACTGACGGAGGTGCGCAGGGGGGACATAGGAGGTTGTGTTAAAATATTTGAATAGATTCTATCTGTGAGGGTCATACTGCAAACATGCCTTTTCAAGCTTCTTGAAGTCACAGCATATTTGGTTCAAAAAAATGTTGCTTTTCTTTACTGCGGCATAATAGGTTTGAGATGCGTGGGAAAGAACATCGGCCTTGTTCCGATTTATGTAGCTGACCTGACGGCGCAGGGGTTCAGCGTATTTCTTATCCGGCTCGTCGTTGATGTTGAAGCGAATCAAGGCGGTATCCGGCACGGGGAGCATATTGTTAAAGCCAAGAAGACCAAGTTTGCCATCATCAAGCTTAAGAATATGACGCCCAGAACGGATATTTACATGGTTGGGCTTTCGGAGACTCCATAGGCACAAAGTAACGAAACGCACCGATATAAAGGACTACGCCGACATAAGGACGGCGGCGGTTCTTGTTATCCTGGACACGATTGTCACGGCTTTTCAGAAATCGTACGTATTTGTCCTCGATGCGATAGATTTTCAAAGATTCCATATATCTTTCTCCTTAACAAAAAGACAGGGTGGACTACAAAGCCCACCCTGCTTTTTTAGTCCCTACTTACGGCAAGGGATTTCCGCTTTTTCCGGTCCCGACTATACGGCACGGGCTTTCCGCTTGGGAGCGGCAGGCGGATCAGCGGGGCTGATAATCCTGTCGGCGGGATTCTTCCCGCAACTTCATTATACCGCGAATCGGAGGAAAAATGCAAGTACAAGATGTAGGCCAGATATTAAATTAGTGTAACAAGAGGTTGATTTGGACAGGAGCGGGACGTTCCGGGATTAATTTTTTGGCAGTTGCAATAAACTTATAATGCGGCAAATGCAGGAAAGCTCAACAAACTGAATGGAAACATAATACAGGAAAAAACTTGAAGAGTGGCGTTGACTTAAATCTGTTTAGGACCGGCGGAAGATTCAACGAATTGCATTATCTTTATGAATAAAATGATGGGGTCAACCGCGAGCAGGATAGAAATAATGATGCGAAGCAACAGGCCAATACTTTCTGCGCGTATAATAACAAAAACCATTGCAACAGATACTATATAAAGCGACAATGCAATAAAAACTTTCAACTTGACTTATTCTTCATATTCAGGCAAGCTTCTTTTTTGCTCACGCAATTCGAGCTGTTTTTTTGTACTTGCCGGAACGAACCATATCGCCAGCATAGCCAAGAAGCTTTTCTTGTCCCTTTGGATTGAGAGAAGAATATAATTCAGTTAATTTCTTATCCGCCTTTACAACTGGAGAATATGGCTCTATATGCCACATATATCCTAACAATTCTGCCGGTTCAGAACTTAAGGATTCCGATAATTTTACTATGACGTTTGCTTGTGGATTCGCCTTGCCTGACTCAATTCTAATAAGCTCTTCTGTTGGGATTGCCGCTTCCTCAGCGAGTTGGCTTAACCGTTAAGCCGTTTGTTTTGCGTAATTCTGCAATGTGGTGCATATAAATATTAGTATCTGGGGTACTATCAGGAAAGACTTGATGCCCCAGTAGACAGTCTGTTGATACATTTTAATTCGTCAGCAATTCGCATCAACGTGTCGTAGGGTGGCTCACGTGTACCGGCCTCCCAGTTGCCTATGGTGGATTGCGCTACTTCCAACCGCGCAGCAAGAGATTTTTGGGAAAAGAGTTTATTTGCTTCGCAAATTTCCCGCCCTTATAGTTGCGATACAAGAGCGGCGAGGTTCGGAATGTTCAAAAATGCGTTTAGAAGATTTGCCGGAGCCAATGAACCGTTTTACACCGACATATTCGGGTGCGAATAGCCGTGAAATTATGTGCGTCGGAGATGGATTAACGACTAATTGAACAGGTTTTCGTTGATGTAATCCCACATCTTTTTTGTCAACCATCCCTGGTAATTGTTGCTTACTTCAATTACAAAGCACCGGTCATCAGAATCCAGTTCAGGCTTGATTTTTTCAAAGACAGAATTTGCGCTGCTGAGAGTGGATTTTATGAGCCATGTAGATTCGAGCGGATGGCACCAAACGCCGGTAGAAGCGTCTTTTATTGCCTGATAAACTCCTTCATAGTTTTTACCGGTTTTATTCAAGTCATAAGAAATCAGGTAAACCATTTCTTCACCCCCCCTTTCGCCCTCATTCATTATAGCAAAGCACAAGTGGTTGGACGCTACAAATATATTTTACAACAAAATGTGGGAATTTACAACAAGAAATTTGAAAAGTGAAAAGGGCGTGAGCGGGATGACAGTTGGAGAATTGATAGGCACATTGGTTATTGATAATCAGGCACTTCCGGTAAAGTATTCTGACGGGCGCACAAAAGAGGACCTTTGCCTTTTCAATATGGCGTTTTCGTCAAGGCAGAGGTTGCGGAAAGAAGTGCGTGAGCGGGTTGGGACAAACCGGGGCAGAAATAGACTTCATCGGGAGGTGATGACGGTATGAGGAAACAACAGAAAATCACGGTGAAGTCGTATGTACACTACCGGGGGGAACTGGTGGAGTTCAAGGACTTGCCGCCGGACGTGAAAGAGAAGGCGGCCACGGAGCTGGCGCTTCGGTATTTCAACACGCTTTTTGCCGGTAAGGCGGTCTTCACCGTGTCGGACGATCCCAACGGGCCGAGGCCTGGAGCGGGATTTTACAAAACAGAGGAAAAGGAAGGGGCTAACAATGGCACTTGAGGATTTCCACAAGAGGAAATCGTCGCCATTAACAAGTTCCTGGGGGACGGAACGGTCTGGCGTGAGATGGGGAGAACCAGGCCCGCGCGGGACTTTGACGCGATCAGGAAGATGGCGGAGCAGCAGAAGCTTGATTTGACTAAGGACCAGAAAGCTGTCCTTTATCAGCGGGCCAACATGGGCTATAAGCCTGAAACAAATCCGTTCAGCACAAGAACAGGGAAAACGGTGTACGACACCATTCAGAAAGGAAAAGATCGCCGTGAGAACGGCGAAGAAGGCGATGAGCAGAAAGAAAAGAGCGGGCCAAGGTGGGAGAACGGGCGCATGGTTCTGCCGAAGTTTGGAGAAAATGGTACTGCCGAGGAGGTGAATGGGGAAAAAATAGTCTACCGGTGTCTGGTTCCACTCAGCGAGAGCATATAAGCGGAGCTTCAAATGGCGATTTTTGCCGGCACTGAGCGGCTGACCTTTCTGGACATCCAGCGAGAACGTGGCACGGTCTTTGAGCTTGTGGCGCTGGCAGAGAAATACATCACCAGCAACATCCATTGGCGCGTGAAATTTGATGGCTCCCTCCAGCGCAAAGAGATACCGGAGATCCCCATCGACGCCATCCGTGAGGCGCTGTTCAATTCCTTCTGCCATAAGGACTACGGGGCCTGCCAAAGCAACGAGGTGGCCATATATAAGGATCGGGTCGAGATTTACAATCCGGGTACGTTCCCTTCTGGCTTCGTGCCGGAGGACTTTATCAGCGGCAATGAGCGGCCTGTCCGCAGAAATCCATTGATCACCTCGATTCTCTACTACTCCAAGGACGTGGAGAGCTTCGGCACGGGCCTCAAACGTATTTCCGATGCCTGCGATGAAGCCATGGAGCAGTTGGAGCTTGCGTATCTGGCCGCGCGGGATGACGCCAATGTCAACCAGCTTTTGCTGATTCCC